>JBAXOY010000070.1:0-16315 GCA_037133055.1 Chlamydiota bacterium | reverse complement strand
ACTCGATGTAGGTCTTCGAGACTGTGTACTCCGCGGCGGCCGGGTTGATCGTCCCGAAGCGGCCGAGCTCCTTCCGGGCGGCCTCCTCGACCTCACGGGGCATCTTCGCCTTCGCGATGCTCGCCTCGAACTCGCGCACCTCGCGCGACTGCTCGTCGCCCTCGCCGAGCTCCTTCTGGATCACCTTGAGCTGCTCGCGCAGGTAGTGCTCGCGCATCCCCTTTGAAATGGTGCTCTGGACGCTCGACTGGATCTTGGTCCCCAGTTCGAGGATCTCGAGCTCCTTGTCGATGGCGAAGAGGAGCTTCTTCAGCCGCGCCTTGACGTCGAGCTCCTCGAGGAGCTCCTGTTTCCGGAAGATCTCGACGTCCATGTTCGAGATGATGAAGTCGGCGAGCTTCCCCGGCTCGGTGATGTTCAGCACCGACATGTGCAGCTCCTTCGCGGGAAGCGGGGAGAGGGAGAGTATCTTCTGGAACTGGTTGGAAACGCTCCGGGTGAGGGCCTGCATCTCCATGTCCGCAACGGCCATCTCCTCGAGCGTGACGATCGCGGCCTTGAAAAAAGGCTCCTCCTTGACGAACCGTTCCACCCGGAATCGCTGGAGCCCCTGGACGATGATGTTCACCCGCTGATCGGGGTAGCGGATCATCTTGTGGATCTTGCAGACCGTCCCGAACGAGTAGAGGTCCTCCGTGCGGGGGTCCTCGACCTCGGTCTTCCTCTGGGTGAGAAACCCCACGATCTTATCGCCCGCCAGGCAGTCGTTGATGAGCCGCACCGACTTCTCGCGCCCCACGAGGAGCGGGGTGATCATAAACGGAAATATCACCGTGTCGCGCAGTGGCAGGATGCCCACCTCGCGGGGGATCGCCACCTTCACGCTTTCGTCGATGGTCACGGCGTTTTCGTGCACGGTCGTTCCTCTCGGTTGCCCGCAATTATACCTGCCCGCGCCGATTTTGACAGCCCTTTTCCCCGTGGCGGGGATCACGCACCACGTTCACCATGGAGGCACGGAGATCACGGGGGAGGGAAAACAGTTTTCGTTATAGTTGACCGCTGACATATCGAGGGGCTAGACTGGGAGACGCGGCGTGCCCCCGCCGCACACGGCGGGGCGGAAAGGTCTTCGGATGAGAACGCGCACGGTGGACGTCAACCGCGCCACGCAGAAAGCGCTCGAACAGCTCCCCCTCATCGGCCCCAAAAGGGCGGCGAGGATCATCGCGTACCGTAGCGAGCACGGCTGGTTCGGGAGCGTGGCGGACCTCGACCGCGTCCCCGGCATCGGGGAGGCGATCCTGCGAAGGATCAGCCCCTATCTCACGACCTAGGCGCCTATCGCACTGTCCTGGAGCATATTATGGGCGCCCGTCGCGGGGGGAATTTTTCTTCTCCGGGACAGCATTTTTTTATCGACACGGCGGGCGGGCTGGTGTATACTTCCCCCCAACGATTGTTCCGTCACAGTGCACGGACATCTCATCGAACGTGGAAAGGAGGATGAGATCGTGAGAAGTTGGATCATAGCAGTAGTGGTGGTTCTCGGCATATGCTCCTGCGGCCTGCTTATCGCCCAGGAACAGGCAGCGGAAAGTCCCGCGACAACGTCAGAGGCGGTCACGTCGAAAGAGGCTGCGCCTGCCCCCGATGCGGCAGTGCCCGCGGTGAAGCCCGCCGCGGAAACCGGCGCCGTCCCGGCCGGCGAGAGCATGAAGACCGAAAAGGCCGTCGACTCAGCGGCCCCCGCGACGACGAGCAGCGCTCCCACGACGAAAGAGGAGCCGAAGGCCGACACAGGCGCGGTGAAGCCCGCTGTCCAGTAATCGACTTTCGATATCTTGAAAAAAGAGCAGCCGCTTTGTGCGGCTGCTCTTTTTTTCTTCCCGCTCCAGGGCTGTCGCGCCGGCTGCAACGAGGGGACGACAAAGGCGGTCCCGCCGAGGGGCAGACACCTCGCCTTGACAACAGTCCGCCGCTCGGCTATATTGCTTACTGGAAGGGTACGAGGGTGCCGCGATGAGAACGGCTTTGATTCTGATATGCATCGTGGGCGCGGCGATCGCAGTTCCGCCGGCGCAGAGACATTCCTCGGAGGCGGCGGGAACATGCGTCCGCTGCGGCAAGGCGTTCGGCCGGGATGTGCCCGAAAGCGCCCTTTCCGCCGACCCCGATTTCAAGCAGCTCGGCATGTTCCAGTGCTGCCAGACCTGCATGGACAAGAATATGGACCGGCGGACCCAGGGCACCTACACCCAAGTCGCCCTGAAGTACAAGTGGACCAGCATCGCCCACAACAAGTCCCTCGCCTTCAGGCTTAACCGCCCCAAGAATTAACCTTCCGCGCCGCCGCTCCGGACAGATCGCGCCCCGCGCCTATCCGGTTTCGCTCGCCGGGCTCAGTTGTAGTAGATCTCCCATCCCTTCGCCATGTAGTTGTCCCAATGGCCGTCCGCGGGGTTCACGTCGTCGGCAAACCGCATCACGTTCTTCCCCGCGTTGAACCGCTTCGGCGCGACATGGACGGCGGACCAGAGCCAGTAGTTCCGGTTCGCCATCCGGGGGAGAATTCCGAGCAGTGAACCGTTCAGATACACCGGGTCGTTGTAGTACGTGCCCCAGACGGCCGCCTGCAGCATCGCGCTGCCCGCCGGCACGTGATCCATGTAAAAAGCGGCGTCGATCGTAAGCCCCATCGGGTGTGTCACTTCCCAGGTCGCCATATACGGGTCATAGCCGTCGCCGACGTGGATGGTTCTCGTGAGCACTTTCAGATGATACCTGAACGGGGTGAAGGTTCCTGAGCCCGCCGCCGGGAGGCCGTCGGTCCGCACGAACTCACCCGTGGCCGCGTTGATGAACACCGCGGCGAGGGCGTGGGTCTCCTGGTAGATCCCGGAGGTGGTCGTATCGATCAGGAGTGTTCCCTCCACGGGGACCGACGGGAAGACGACGTCGCGGAAGGTCGGGCCGTTCACGGTCCCGGCGTAGACGTACGAGCGCATCGTCGATGTGAAGATGCGCACCTCTCCGCTCGCGAACAGGTCGTCAAGGCTGAACGGCTCGCCCTCCGAAAAGGCGGGGGACGTCACCGCGGCGAGATAGACGTTGACCGGAACCCCCTCGAAATCGTACCTCCCGAAGTCGACGCGGTAGCTCACGCGCACCACGCCGTCGAGGTTTTCTAGCTCGGCTCCGAGCGTGAGATAGTTGGGCAGCTCGGGCGGGGGGGGCGCTGACGGAGGTGTGGCCCGCGCATTACCGGCGACAATACCCATGATCAACGCGGCCACGGGGGCCGCGAGTGCGTGCGATCTTCTCATCCGATCCCTTCCATTCCTTCTCCGCGAGCGCTCAGTTATAGTAGATCTCCCAGTCCTTCGCCATGTAGTTGTCCCAGTGCCCGTCCAGCGGGTTCACGTCGCAGCCGAAGGTCATCACGTTCGTGCCGGCACGGAACCGCCTCGGGGGCACCCTCGCGGACGCCCATGCCCATTTGTTCCCGTTCATGAGGCTCGGGATTATTCCGAACAGGGACCCGTTGAGGTACACCGGGTTGCGGTAATACGTCCCCCAGAATCCCCCGCGCAGGACCGCGATCCCCGCGGGCACGTGGTCCATCGGGAAGCCGGCGTTTATCCTGAGGCCCATCGGGTACGGCACCTCCCAGTTCGCCATGTACGGGTCGTAGCCGTCGCCGACGTGGATGGTCCGCGTGAGCACATCCGCGTGATACCTGAACGGGGTGAAGGCGCCCGAGCCCGCCGCGGGGAAGCCGTCGGTCCGGACGAACTGCCTCGTGTCCGCGCGGATGAACACCGCCGCGAAGGCGTAGGTCCCGCGGTAGATCCCGGCCGTCACCGTGTCGATGGGGAAAGAACCCTGCACCTGCCCCGAGGGGAACCTCGGGAATATGAACGTGGGGGCGCCGAGGGCGCCGCTGAAGAGATAGGCGCTCATGTCTGACCTGAAGACCCTCACCTCGCCCCCGGCGAGGAGGTCCCCGAGACTCAACGCACTCCCGCCCGAAAACGCCGGATCCTCCACCGCCATCAGGTACACGGCGACGGGCGCCCCGGCATAGTCGTACCATTGAAAATCGCAGCGGTACAACAGTCGCGCCAGCCCGTCGTAATTCTCCATCGCGGCGCCGAGCGCAAGGTAGTTGGGGATGGACGCCGGAGCATCGGCCGGTTCCTGCGAAAGGGCGTAAGGGTACGTATCCTGCGGGCCGGCGTACCCCTGTGCGGACGCGAGGAGGGGGGCCAGCACGAGAGCGGTGAAAATGCACTGCGCGGCAAAACTGTAAATCTTCTTCAGAGAACTCTCCCGGCACGCCCTGCGCCGCGGGGCTCAAGGCGCATTTCAACAGCTAGACTATCACGTGCCGGCGCCCGGCGCAAGAGGCAGGGAGGCGAGGCGGGAGGCGACGCTCCGGGCAATAATCCTAACTCCCACAGCAGGAGATGGTTTTAATGCCGGAGGAGATCACGAACGCAGCTCCTGAGAGGAGGATGATGGTGGCTCCGGAGGCGAGGTTCAGGGTGTAGGAAAGCCACAGCCCTCCGAGGGCGAGCGCGGCCCCTACGAATGTCGAGAGGACCATCATGCGGATCAGGCTCCGGGTATGCTGCCGGGCGATCGCCGCGGGTATGGTGAGGAGGGCGATGACGAGGACGATGCCGACGATCCGGATGAGCACGACCACCGTGACCGCCACCAGGCAGAGGAGCATCAGGTACATCGCCTCGACCCTGACGCCCGACACCTTCGCGAACTCCTCGTCGAAAGAGAGCGCCAGGAGCTCCTTGTAGCGGAGGCCCACCACGCCGAGGATGAGCGCGTCGAGCCCCATCATCAGGTAGATGTCCGACCTCGGGACGGTCAGGATGTTGCCGAACAGGTAGCCGAAGAGGTCGGGGGCGTAGCCCGGGGTGAGCCCTATGAAGAGCACCCCGACCGCCATCCCCATCGCCCAGAAGATCCCGACGGCGGTGTCCTCGGCGAGCCTGCCCTTCCTGCTCACGAACCAGATCCCGACCGCGGAGGCCACGCTGAACGGAAGCACGCCGAGGAGGGGGTCGATGCCCAAGAAATACCCGAGCCCGATCCCGCCGAACGCGGCGTGGGCGATTCCCCCGCTTACGGAGACGAGCCTTTTGACCACCACGTAGGCCCCGATGACGCCGCAGGCGACGCTCGAGAGCACCGCGGCGAGCAGGGCGTTCCGCATGAACTCGTACTGAAGCATTTCCGTCATCGGTCCCCGTGCTCCTCCATGACCCGGTGGGGCACGCCGTGCGCGATCAACTGCACCGGGCATCCGTAGACCGTCTGAATGTCGTCGAGGGTGATCTCCTTCGACTCGTGGTAGTAGAGCCTGCGGTTCAGGCAGGCGATCGTGTCCACGTGCGCGGAGAGGACGCCGACGTCGTGCGTCACGAGCACGATCGCCATGGTCTCCCGCAGGCGCTCCAGGACATGGTAGATCCCCTCCTGCATGCACGTGTCGATGCTCGCGGTGGGCTCGTCGAGCAGGAGCAGCTTCGGATCCGTGACCAGGGCGCGGGCGATGAAAACCCGCTGCTTCTGCCCCTCGGAAAGCGCGCCGATCGGCCTGTCTTTCAGGTCGAGCATCTCGACGGTCTCGAGCGCCCCGCGCGTCCGCGCCCTGTCCTCCGCGCCGAAATACCCCCACCGGGGGGCGCGGGCGAGACGCCCCATGAGGACGACGTCCCAGACGCTGATGGGGAACGCGCGGTCGAACGGGATGTACTGGGGGACGTAGCCGACGAGTTTCCCGGCGTCGCGCGGCCTGCCCCCGAAGAGGCGGACCGTTCCGCGCTGGGGAGTGACCAGGCCGAGGATCACCTTGAGGAGCGTGGTCTTCCCTCCCCCGTTCGGCCCGATGATCCCGAGGAAATCCCGCTGCCGGATGGAAAGGTCCACGTCTTCGAGCGCGGGCGCGCCGCCGTAGGCGACGCACACGCCCTTCAGGCCAGCGATCTCTTCGCCTCTCATCGCGCCTCCCCGGCGATCGCGGCCGCCACGCGCCTCAGGTTGTCCGGGTAGTCCTTTGCAAGCGCGTCGATCAGGAGCACCCTGCCCCCGATCTCCCTCGCGATCACCTCCGCGGCCTTCCTGCTGAACTCCGGCGAGGCGAACACCGTCTTCGAGCCGAGCTTCCGGGCGCGGGTCACAACCGCCGCGAGCTCCTTCCCCGTCGGCTCCTTCCCGCCGATTTCGATCGGCGCCTGCGTCAATCCGTACCGGGCCGCGAAATAGCCCCAGCCGGGGTGGAAGACGATGAATGTCCCTCCGCGGACGGGGGCGAGCGTCCTCCGAAGCTCCCCGTCGAGTTGTTCGAGCTCCGCGGTCAACGCGCGCGCGTTCGCCGCGTACGCCGACGCATGGGCGGGATCGGCCTCCGCGAGCGCGTCGCGGATATTCTTCACGATGACCGCGGCGTTCGCGGGCGAGAGCCACACGTGCGGGTCCATCCCGTGATGAGCGCCGTGATCGTGCCCCTCTCCTTCCTGGCCGTGGGCGCCCCCGCCGTGCCCGCGGCGTCCCTCCATCTCCCGCAATGCGATCCCCTTCGACGCGTCGCAGATCTTCATGGACCGGTTGAGGGCGGCGAGCTTGTCCATCCAGGCGAGCTCGAATTCGATCCCCGAGCCGACCTTGACGTACAGCTTCGCCCGGCTCAACCGGCCGAGCTGGAGCGGCGTCGGCTCGTAGGTGTGCGGGTTGCCTCCGGGCGGGACCATGACCGAAACCTCGACCATCCCCTTCCCCACTCCCTCCGCGAAATACGCCAGCGGCAGTATGCTCACCATCACGCCGATCTTATCAGGCGGGGAATCCGGCGAGAGCGCCATGGCACTGGGGGAGAACGCCCCGAGCGCCAGGGCGAGGGCCGCGACTGTTGTTCTCATCGCTTTGACCAGGTATCCCACTCCCGTGAAGAATGTCTCAATCGATCCCTTCGGCGCGGGCCGCCGTCGGGGTCATGCCCGGCGCGCGCGGTACCGGGCCTTTTTCTCCCTGATCGGTTTCGGCCGGAGCCCCTGCTGTTCGGCGAGCTTCATGAACCATCTCTGCATCTCGATCAGGCCGCTTGTCTTGCGAGACCGGCCGAACCGGTCCCCGATGTCCAGGAGCGCGTCTATCGATTCCCAGTTGGCGGCATGATCGAACTCGGCCAGTTCCTTCCGGCGGATCGCCTCGAGTTCGGGACCGGCCTTTTTCCACCGCTCGACATATTCGCGCATCTGTTCTTTTTCGGCTTTCTTCATGTCCGTGCAATCCGGCGCACTTTCTCCACGATCTCCGGCGCCTCTTTCAGTGAGGCAAGCGGCGCGAACTCGCGCAGCACCTGCGCCCAGTCGATCTTGTTCTTTTGCCGCACCTTGATCATTTCGATATCGAGCCAGTCCCTTGGCCTATCGGCGAATGCCTTCAGAACAATCAGGTCCTCGGCGGAACAGGTACTCAAGGCATAGCCGGGGGCATATTCAAAAGGCGTCGCCCGCCGGATCACCCGCTTCTCGAAGGGCAGCCCGCTGATGGACACATCCATTGGGGCCCCGTTGGAGGCCTTGAGGAGGATGACGCGGTTGCGGAGCGCGAATTCAAGCGCATTCGAAACGCGCGAAGGGAAAGCCCCCAGGAGCTCGTTCGCATAGCGTTCCTCTTCCCCGAATCCGGCAAGGAGGGACAGATCGACGTCCCGGGTCTGTCGTTGTTCCCCCCACCGGATCACCGCCAGGCCCCCGATGATGCAGAACTTCCATTTCCGGGAGGCCATGAAGTCGGAGATTTCTTTCGCGGCCACGTACAGGTTGTTCATCGCGTCCCATCTGCGGTCATCGGACAAATCGATACGTCGAATGGCTTCCCTCACCCTGACCTTACCCACGGGAAGGGTGGAATGAGTTATCTCATTCGGAAAGAATGGCGGAGAGGGTGGGATTTGAACCCACGGTACCCTTGAGAGGTACACACGCTCTCCAGGCGTGCCGATTAAGCCGCTCTCGCACCTCTCCGCCCAATTAAGGATTCGTATTGGCAATACCACATGATTGAGAGGTACATCCGGCAGCTTCGCTGACGGACCGATTAAGCCGCTCTCGCACCTCTCCGCGCTAGTTTTTTACCTGCGTACGCTTCGCTCGAAAAAATTCCTTCAGGAGATCCCGGCACTCCCCCTCCCCGACCCCGGCGACGACCTCGACCGTGTGGTTCAGGCAGCCGTCCCCGAGGATGTCCATCTTCGAGCCCGCGGCGCCCGCCTTCTCATCCCTTGCCCCGAAGACCACCCGTCGGACACGCGAAAGGGCGATGGCGCCCGCGCACATCGGGCACGGCTCCTTGGTGACGTAGAGCGTCACGCCGTCGAGCCGCCAGTCCCCCACCGCAGACGATGCCTGCGTGAGGGCGATCATCTCGGCGTGGGCGGTGGCGTCCCTGAGCTGCTCGACCTGATTGTGCGCCCGGGCGATAACGCGGCCCTCGCGCACGATCAATGCCCCGACCGGCACCTCGCCGTCTTCGAGCGCCCGCGAGGCCTCTTTCATCGCCTCGCGCATGTACGCCAGATCCCGCTCCGATGCGGCGTGCGTCATGGATGGGGGGATCTCCGGTGATTCGTCCGGGAAATGCGGTGCGCGGCGCTTCGCGAAATCTTTTCCCGATCGACGAGAAACCATCAACGAGCAACGGCGGTTATGGCGCGCCCGGAGGGAGTCGAACCCCCAGCCTTTTGGTCCGTAGCCAAACGCTCTATCCAATTGAGCTACGGGCGCGCTAATCCTTGATCTCCGCCTTGATCCCGCCCATGACGCCGGCAAAAATATTATACACGAGTGCCAGCGCCATTCCCAGCACTCCCGCACCCAGCCCCGCGATGAATGCGTATGCGAGCGACTGTGGTATAGGCGTGAGCAGGTCCAGCCGTGCGCGCAGCGACTGCAGGAGCTGCGTGGGGTAATGAGGCAGCACCTTGAGATTCGCGGCGAGCAGGTAGACCAGCCCGACGATGAACACCGCGCTGAAGAGCAGCGCGAAGACGGAGGCGGGCTGGATCGTCTTGACTTCAGATCTGTTCATGGTGTGCCCTCGTGGATGACATCGCCCGTTCCGAAGAACAAGAAAAGAACAGCAGTAGATAATCGGGTTCGTCCGCGAGCCATGTCTTCCTCTATTCCCCTTGGCTCATTTCCGAAAGCGCACGGGAGCGATCCAAGATAACGGGCAAAAAAAATCAACAAGAACAGAGCTCCTTATTCAGCTCTGTACCTACAATAAAGCCATCCGGCGGGCCGAACATCTACTCCCCAAGCAGTGCCTCTATCTTCTCTAACAACTCCTCCATATCCTCTGTTTTCGAAAAATATCCAGATACACCCAACTCCTCTGCGGCTTCTTTTGTTTCCTTGTCCGCTTTTGCCGTGATTACTATTACGGGCGTAGAGAATGTGCCGACGTGTGCTCTTATATTCTTCAATGCTCCCAACCCACCACCTGCAGGCATCATGATATCCAAAAGTATTAAATCCGGTTTTAATTGGACTGCCTGTGACATGGCCTGTACGGCATCGAATGCCGCTGCTATCTGATAGCCTTCGTGTTCCAAGCTCATGGCAAGCATTTTCACCCAAACCATCTCATCATCCACGATTAGTATCTTCTTCTTCATGCTTCTCTACGCCTCCTTTGCCTTTGTAACTAACCCTGAAAGCTTAAGCGGTTTCAAATCACAACAGATAATCCGTCAATCTCCTGATCTGCTCTACATCAAACGGCTTACCCACTACTGGTATGGATTTTTTCTTGACATATTCCTCCAGCTTGTCAATTTCCACTGCGTATCCCGACATGATCAACATTGGGATATCTTTTGTCTCCATGTTCTCCTTAAGCATGCCGATTACTTCATACCCATTCATCAGGGGCATTTTCATATCAAGAATCAACAAATCAGGAATAGCGGTTTTTATTTTTTCCAGCGCTTCCTGGCCATCACCGGCTTCGCTAAAATTAGAGTACCCGCTTGCCTGCAGAATTCTCTTTAAAACATCTCTCGCTTCCGGCTCATCGTCAACAATCATAATGGCCTTCTTTAATTTTGCTTCTCTCTCCCGAACACAAGATCCATAGGCCCACCCCAGCAAATCCTTGGCATTGCCCGCATCTTCGGGATAGGCAGCGTATCCATATGAAAAACCCTTCTTGCGTTGCTCTTCAATTTCAAAAACAGGCGCTTTTATCGCCATCCTCAATCGCGTAATCACCTTGAGTGCTTCTTCTTTGTTGCCTTGTACGAACGCGATAATCTCATCTGTGCCAGTTATACAATCCCCGCTTTGTATAACCTTTTCCAGGGCCGCGGATATTGGAAGGAAAACCCTTTGTGCTCTATCTTCTTCAAGCCCTTTCTCATTCTCCAAATGATCATCCGACCTGATAATAAATATGGAAAATTCCGTATTTTCTTTCCTCGCTCCGGCAATTCTCTTCTCTATTGATTCATGCAGAAAATCTTCCTTGCTATGCTTCGGCAGGGTAAAAGTGAATTTTGACCCTTGACCAAGTGTGCTATCCAACGAAATCTTGCCGCCGTGAAGTTCAATGATCCCTTTAGCAATAGTCAGGCCCAATCCTGTGCCTTTTTCGCCCGGGCCGGCTAGGCGGCCAAACTGCTCAAACTTGCTGAATGCCCTCGGCAGGTCTTCCTCACTAATACCTACACCTGTATCTGCCACAACGCAGGCAATTTCTTTTCCTCTTTCTTGCAGTGAAATCTCTATATAACCCTTATCAGTAAATTTTAAGGCATTTCCTATCAGGTTGATAAAGACCTGGGTTATCTTATCCGGGTCAACATAGACATCTATCCGTTTTTCAGGAATATTGACTTTTAACTCCAGGTTTTTTTCCTCTAGATTCAACTTGAAAGAAGAAGCTGCGTGTCTTATCAACCCGGCTATATCCACCCATCCTCTCTTTAACTCAACCTTGCCTGCCTCAATCTTGGATATATCAAGGAGATCATCGATGATTCCGGCTAACCGGTCAATATTGCTTTTTGCGTCGCTAAGTATCTCCTTCTGCTTCTCATTTATCTCTCCAGTGATCCTATGCAAGACCAGGTTTATCCCTAATTTGGTAATAGAAAGCGGTGTGCGCAGTTCATGAGAGACAGTTGAGACAAAATCGGATTTTACTTGGCTGAGTCTCTTTACCTGGTCTAGTAAGGCAATCAATTCCTCGCTTTTGGAAAAACGCAGAAGTTTCTCTTTCTCAAGGCGAACAAATTCCTGAGTCAATTTAAATTCAGGGTCTTTTATATGCGTATACCCCTCTAACATCTCAAACCCTTCAGCCGTATAGGAAACCTTGAAACCATCAAAGAACTTTTCTGTTTTCAGCCCTACGCTCTCTTTTTCCGGCTTTTCCTTTTTGCATTTAAAGACAAGTTTCAGGCAAGTATCTGTGTCTCTTCTCTCCAATCCCATGATTAAAACCGGCTCTTGATAATGACATATATAACGGCTGAGTTCTGAGGCGCAAATTGCAAGCCTTGCAGTACGCAGAGAGTCGAATTTCAAATCCTGCGCCAAGGCCTGAACCTTCCTTCTAGCCTCCACAATAAAACTTTTATCTCGAATACGCAGCTTTTCAAGCTCAATCATTTTGGCGATTTAGCCCCCCGATACCGAAGCACAATGCAGGCGGCATCGTCCTCCTCTTTGCCAGATAATAATCCAGCTCCATCTTATGCCTCTATCTCCTAACACCATTTTTTGGCCGTAATATTTGTGCCCCGCCCGGGCTTGCTGTCAATAATAAATTCATCCATCAAGCGCTTGACCCTTTTTAGGCCCATGCCTAAACCTTGTGCTGAAATATAATCATCGCCCATCACCCCGGCTATATCGCGTATCCCCGGGCCTTTATCCTCGGCAATCACCTCAATGCCGCTCTGGCCGTTTTTCTCCAGAATCATCAGACGCACCTCTCCCTTCAAGGCATAGACGAAAATATTCCTTGCCAGCTCGGAGACAGCAGTGGCAATCAGACACTGGTTGATTTTGCCGCAGCCCGCCATCTTGGCTAAATCCCCTGCTGCTGATATTGCCTTGGCAATATCAGCCTCTTCGGCAATTTTAATGTGTATTAGCTTATGCCTCATCTTCTGCTAAACTTTCTTCTTGAGATTCCTCTCCGGGCTCGCCAGCCGCCTCATTATCCGGCTCTTCTCTCTCTGCGGGCTCCTCTACAGAATCACCGCTTGTTTCTTTGGCCGTTTCTTCTTCAGGTTCCTGCATCTCTTCAATTTCTTCTGGTTTCTCCTCAGGTTCTACAATCGGCTTTAACTTCTGGAACCCCTGCTCCAAGGTTATTGCTGTCTGAATATTTCCAAAATCAAGGCCTAAATCTATCAACACTGAGACCAATTCCCGTTTGAGGCCGACGATAACTGTATCCGCGCCTAAAAGAGAAGCCATCCGCCCGGTATCCAAGAACGCCTGAGCCAGAAAGGAGTCCAGGATATCCACGCCTGCAAGGTCGATGAGCACTCCTTTTACCCCTGTCTGGCTAACCTTCTCCAAGATCTCTGTCTGAATTTCCAGCATCGCCTCATCGGAAAGCTCAACCTGAATCGGCACCACCAGGCAGCCGTGGGCAATGTGCATCGTTACCCCTGTTCGGGCGAATATTTCCCGCATACTTTCATCCGATCCAAGAACTGTTTTTCTCCCAAAAATCCTACGCTATCTTCCTCACCGCCTCTTTCTTCTCCCTCACCTCCAAACCCAATGTCCTGAAAGCCAGTTCCAAGCCATCCTTCAAGCTGGTGCGGGTAATTGTATCCTTTAAATCTATCTCCAGAGACACCAAGGCCTGGGCTATGGCAGGAGATATCCCGGTAATGATGCAACTGCACCCCATTATTTTAGTGGCATAGCTGATTTTTACCAAATAATTTGCCACTGAGGTATCTACTACGGGCACGCCCAAGATATCCAGAATTATTATCTTTGCCTCAAGCTCCTGTATTCTTGCCAGCATTGACTCCATTATCTCCTGGCCGCGCTTGGAATCCACTACGCCCACAATCGGCAACATCAAAATATTCTTCCAAAGGATCGTAACCGGCGTTGGCACAACTGCTGTCGCATTTGATTTTTCCTTTGCCATTTTCTCCTCCTTCTTTTTGTTTCGTGCATGCTCTGTTATCTCTGAAAGCCCGGCTGTTCTTCAGGTTTTCCCTTTTCTCTCACCTCCCCCTCCTTCACACCGCCAAAATAAAAAACCCAAGCTCTAATTACTTAGAAACTCGGGTTTGATTCTGCATCTGAATTCCCCCGCGTTAGTATTCCAAAACGGCATTCCTCTACTCTCTCTCTCGAAGGATATCATACCATTTTCTCTCCAGTGCTACACGGAGCAAATAGTGGACTCCCGGAAAGAATTTCCGGTAAAGATTGGTTCGAGCTATAGTTAAAAGAGCGCCGCCTCGTTTTTCGCAGGGAGCCCCCTGTAGGGGGCTCCCTGAGGCTGCTCCGCTTCCCAACTGGCGGAGAGGGTGGGATTTGAACCCACGAGACCGTTAAGGTCTACACGATTTCGAGTCGTGCGCGATAAACCGGACTCTGCCACCTCTCCGAAATTTGCGAAGCAAATTTCGGACCTCGAGCCCCGCTGGGGGGCGAGAGGTCTTCGCTTTGAATCGATGTCCTTCCCTCGAGCCCCCGGAGGGGCGAGAGGTCTTCGCTTTGAATCGCTGTCCTTCCCTCGAGCCCCCGGAGGGGCGAGAGGTCTTCGCTTTGAATCGCTGATCTTCCCTCGAGCCCCGCCAGGGGGGCGAGAGGTCTTACGGCGGGGAGAGTTCAGCCCCGCCTTCTTCTTTCAGGCCCGCCGCGATCTCCCGCGCCTTCTCCAGATTCGCGTCGAGCACGAGGATCTGCCCGAACTGATCGCCCATCCACGCCTGCTCCAGCCCGTCGAACCAGTTCGAGTGCGGCTCGCGCCACTCCGCCTCGATGCCCTCCTCACGCAGCGCGGCGACGATCTCGCCCGCCGCGAGCCTGTCCTCCACGCGCATCAGGGGCACGAGCCGGCTCTCGTCGGGACCAGGTGAAGGGTGTCGAGTATCCCCCGGCGCGGTCAGATCTCACCCCTCCTGAATTTTTCCCAAATCCGAAGCTTGGTTTCATCCAGTGCGAGGCGGACAAACCGGTTTGCCTCTTCAAGCCACTCGAGTTTCGCGGCGGGGGGCATATCCTTGAAACGAACTATCTTCTCCTTGTCGAGAACAAATCCCGACAACCTTTTTCCCACCCCGGGGGCGTTCATGGGGTCTCCCGCAAAATCTCTTCCAGGTTGTTCAAACTCTGGATATCGGCCAGGTCCTGGGTGCGGCCCGCGGTTAATCTCCGCCACAATCAGATCTCCCCGCTACGAAATTTCTCCCGGATCCGGAGTTTCTCAGGAGACAACGCCTTCGCGGCAAAATCGTATGCGTCTTCCAACCACTGGAGCCGGTATCGGGGCTGGATTTTCATGTACTCTCGAATCTTCTCTTCTTCGAGCACATAGTAAAACCCCTTGCGCCCCTTCAGATCATTTTTCACCGTTGATCCTCTTCACGACAAGGAGCGACTCTATGTCGGCCACGTCCTGCTTCCTGTTGGCGAGCTGCTTGATATACAGGAGGTCATTCAGGCCTATCACGGTTACCTTCAGATCGCCCGCAAGTTGAGAAACAGCTTTGCGTTTCCACAGCGTCTTGAAATCGATGGGATTTTCGACAAATACATCTATCTCCCTCATCGGGGTGCTATCCTGCCAGAATGAGAGGACGCGCATGCCCTTCTTCTCGATATATCCCGCTCTCTTGCACGGGTCGGCAAAATCATCCGCCCCGATCGGGACCTTCGGGCGGAATCTCAATTTTGCGAGGGCATCGAATACCAGGCGTATATTGTCCGGGACCAGGTCGATGAGGATATCGAGATCGTAGGTCATCCGCGGGACGCCATGAAGATTCACCGCGATCCCGCCGGCGATGAGATACCTCACCCGGCTCCCGGCAAACTCCCTGAACACATCCTCATAGAACATGATAGTGGCCCGGTCCTCCGCGGCTCCACCACTAAATCTGGCGGAGAGGGAGGGATTCGAACCCTCGGTACCGGCGTTATACCAGTACAGCGGATTAGCAATCCGCCGCATTCGGCCGCTCTGCCACCTCTCCGATACGCCATTTATATCTCTACCGCAATAAGTTGCGATTCGACATTATCTCCATGATTATTCAAGTAATTCGTCGTGGTGTCCATTTTGTGTCCACTACTAATCGGGGACCCCTGCTCCAGGGACTCTACCGCACTCATCTTACTTTCCGGCGTCGGGTGAGCGTATCTCATGGTCGTCACTATCGAAGCGTGCCCCAGCAGTTCCTTCAGCACCGGCAAACTGACCCCTGACAATACCAAACAAGTGGCAAAGGTGTGCCTCAGATCGTGGAACCGGCAGCGCTTAATACCCGCATTCCGAAGTGCGACAGCGAAACTCGATCTGACTGCCCCCTCGGGCTTGACCGTCTTATCGAATACAAGAATGCCACCTTTGGGGCGGTCTTTCAATACATTCCACACACTCCGTTTGACAGGGAATTTGACAGGGAATTGCCGGTGTCCAAATAGTGTCTAGTCACCTGCTACGGAGTGTCACTGTCACCGGTCAAATCAGCCAGCCAGTGTGTGGATAGATACTCATCCTTCCTTGGTGGATTTGTAAGCCCGATCTTTTCGTTCAGACCCGGCGTCTGCCCGACAGGCAAGCCGATAGCTCCTACCCTTGTTCGAGATAATCTCCGCTCCTCCCCCGCCACATTCGTGATCGTCAGATAATCGCCAGCCTGCACCGTGATCCGCGCGGCCGCGTCGCCGAGAGGGACATCGACCGCGCCCCGAAGCGCCACGTGGGTTGAAACTCCCCCCTCCCTCATAAAAAGGCCCACCTCGTAGGTGGGCCTGAAGGCCCACCTACGAGGTGGGACGAAATCTCTGCCTCTCTCAATTTTCAATACACAAACAGCCAGCCGTATCCCAGAAAGTAATCGAACCGCCGACCCTCGTCCTCGTAAAACCCTTCCGGCGTCAGGTAGCCCCGGGGCTGGAAGTTGATCTTGAGCAGCGGCTCACCCGGCGTGGGCGTGACGGTCGGCGTTCGGGTGGGGGTGCGGGTCGGCGTGCTCGTCGGCGGCACAGGTGTCACGGTCGGCGTGCTCGTCGGCGGC
>JBAXOY010000069.1:0-16511 GCA_037133055.1 Chlamydiota bacterium | reverse complement strand
GAGGTAGGTCGGCTCAAGCAGGTCGTCCGCATCCAGACAGCAGATGTAGGGGCCCCGCGCCTCCCGGATGCCGAAATTCCGCGCCGCCGATGTCCGGCGTTTCTCAACGCGAATCAGTCGCGTCCTGGGCATGTCGAGTCGCGCGAGGAGCTCCACCGTCCCCTTCTCGGTGGATGCATCGTCAACGACAATGATCTCGTACTCCTGAAGGGTCTGGCGGTGAACGGAGACCAAGGCCTCATGAAGATACCTGCCCAGATTGTGACAGGTGATGATGATGCTGACTCGGGGAGAAACCGCAGCCATACTTCACTTCCCTTCACCGCGATCGACGCCGGGACGGGCCCCTCCGGTCCCCGCGACGTGCGGGCGACCGTCGCGTCGGGGATAGTGTAATGAATCCGCCCCGCCATGTCTACGTAGCGTGGTTGCCTCTTCACGAGGCGGGGGCGGGCATGGCTGGACACGGGCATGGATGGCCATGGTGCTCCCGCTTCTTCCATGGCATAGTCGTCCATCACGGACGCCGCATGGGCCAGCGGCGCGAGTCATGGGAGACCGAACTCTCCGCCGCGGGAACCTATCCGCGCCGGGCGCCGCTCCGGCCGAATCCGATCCCGAGCATCCGGAAGGGGAGGCGCAGCAGGGCCGCGGGCGAGCGCCGCGCGTCAAGGATCGCGGAAGCGATTCCCCACTGTTTCGAGAGGCGGATGGAGTTCACCTCATTCCACAGCCGGTCCCGCTCCTCCCGCAGCGCCGCCGCCTCTGCCGCCCGCAGGCCGCGCTCGCGCGCAAGCTCGGCCATCCGCGCCTTCTCGACCCTGAAGCACGCGTACGCCTCGATCATCGCTTCGTCCCGCGCGCGACGATCGGGCGCGGCGCCTGCTGCCGCGCGCGGGGGCGAGAGAAAGAGCTCATCGAGGAGATCGATCGACCGCTCCCAGTCCATCCCCCGGGCCGTCTCCCGCCCCGCGGCGGACAATTTCGCGCGCAGCGCGGGATCGTCGATGAGCCGCTTCACCGCGCGCGCGGCGCCCGCCGTGTCGCCCGGGGCGACAACCAGCGCGTTCTCCCCGTCCACGATCGCCTCGTCCATTCCCGTCACGCGCGTGACCACACACGTCCCGCCGCACGCCATCATCTCGAGCGGGGGGCCCGAAGCCCCCTCCACGCTGCTCATCTTGAGGAGGATGTCGCACGAAGAGTAAATCCCGCGCATCTTCTCCATCGGCACGCAGTGGAAATACCGGTCGGGCCGCCACGCGGGGTCCGGCTCTCCCCGGTAATTCACGTACCAGACCTCGGCGCCGAGCCCCCGCGCCGCGGCGAATGCTTCCGGTATCCCCTTCGTCGGCATGTCCGCGGGCCCTTCGATTAGAACACGCGGCCTCTCCCCCCTCGGGGAGAGGGGAACGTCCTCGTGGAAGAGATCGAGGTCGATGCCGTTCGGGACGTAGCGCGCCTCCTGCCCGAACTCCGCCTTCAGCCACTCCCTGATCCAGCGGGCCTCGGTGAAGAACTCATAGCCGAGGCGGTACGTGTCCCGCGCGAAGATCCTCTCGCACCGCCCCTCCGCGTAGAACCGCGTCTCGTCGGACTGGACGAAGTAGCACTTCCGGGGGATGTCCAGCCGATGGAGATCGTGCGCGGTCTCCCACCAGGTGGCGACGCCGATGTCGAGCCCGCGGGGGACGCGGGAGAGCGGGTACACGGGCACTCCGAGCCCGGGGAACCAGACGATCCGCTCGGCCCCGGCGGTGGAGACGATGCAGACGTCGAACCCGCGCCGCGCAAGCCGGTTGGCGTGCTGGCAGACGACCGCCACACCGCCACAGATGCCCGCTTCCGCGATGAAGTACCCGATCTTCGGTTTCAGCGCGCGCATCTTTTTCTCCCGATCCGTGACCTGATCCCGGCCAGCAGCCCGCGTGGGGGCGGAGGGATCGGGGGATGCGTCTCGCCGCGCACGCGTTCCGCCTCCCGTTGGGCCATGAGCTCGATATAACAGTCGACAAGCCCGGTGACCGGGGCCGCGATCTCCCCGGCGCAGTCCCGCGGGGCCTCCCGGGCCTTTTCGACGAGGAACCGCTCGAGCGCGTCTGTCTGCGTCTCCCAATTACTCTCCCGCGCCACGGTCTCCCGGCATCCCTCCCGGATCCGCGCCCGAAGCCCCTCGTCCCCCATGAGGCGTCTCAGCGCGCGCAGGGCCCCCTCGTCATCGCCCGGGGCGACGATAAAGCCATTGACGCCGTCCGTCATGTATTCCCGGATACCCTCGACATCCCCGACAACGGGGATCCCGCCGCACGCCATCATTTCGAGCGGGGGATAGGCGAAGCTCTCCACCCTGCTCAGCTTGAGCAGCAGATCGCAGCTCGAATAGATCTCGCGCATCCGGTCGATGGGCACCCGGTTGAACACCCTGTCCGGGCGCACCCCCTCGAAAACGCTCCTCTCCGCCTTACCCTCGACGAACCAGACCTCCGCCCCGGTTCTTCGGGCGATCTCGAGAGCCCTCCGTACCCCCTTGAACTCGATCCCGAGCGGCCCCTCGACAAGTATCCTGAACCTCTTCGCCGGGAGAACGGGCTTCAGGCCCGCGCATATCTTTTCGTTGAGGGCGCAGATGATGAACGGGTCGCCGCCCGAAGATCTCACCCGGAGGACGCCGCCCTCGGAGGAAAATTCCGCCGCATCCCGGTTCGGGCGCCAGCGACGGGCGTCTGAAAGGTCCATTTCGCCCCCGAGTGAAGCGATCCGGATCGAAGAGAGCTCGACCGTGTTGCCCGGCAGGTTTCCCGCGTCGATCCTGATCCGCTTCAGCGCCGCCGGATCGGGGATGGCGATGTGCCGCTCGCCCCAGTCGGGTCCCATCCGGAATCCCGAGCTCGACCTCTCACAGAACCCGCCCCCCTCGTCCCAGTAGACCTGGCCCTCGGCAGCCGCGCCCGACCGGGCCCTTAACGAAACAAACGCGGCCGTGCCCATCGCGGCGGGCGCCTCCGGCGCGATCGGCGCGGCGGGATGAAACAGCGCCGGGTTCAACTGGTTTCGGACGACGCAGACCTCCCTCCCCGTCTCGGCCTCCAGCCGTTTCGCGAGCCACGGCGCGACCGTGATCATGGGATAGCCGAGCCGGTAGGTGAGCGCGGAGAAGAATCGCTCCGTTTTCCGCGACTCGCCGTAGAAGAGCGGCTCGAGCGCCTGGACGAGATAGCACCTCGCGCGCGCGGGGATTTTCGCCGCCAGGTAGGCCGTCTCCCACCACGTCGCGACGACGACGTCGGTGTCCGGGGCGATCTCGTCGACGCCGATCACGGGCACCCCGATCCCCGGGAACCAGCCGATCCGGCGCTCTTGCCCTCGCTGCGCGACCGCGATCGAGACCGCGTGCCCGCGCTTCGCGAGCCCCGCGGCGTGCTCGCAGGCGACGTACGTCCCGCCGCTGATTTCGGCGGAGGGGATGAGATAGACGACGATGAGCTTCGTTCCCATAGTAGTAGGAGTCTAGGAGCCCTCTCGATTCGAGTATAACAATGAGGTAGAATAACGCCAGTAAAATGAAACCGGCACCCCTCATGAACGGCCCACCGGACCCGCCGTCCGCCCGCGGCGTCGTGTCGCCGGGGCCGCAATTCCCCGTCCATCGGGCGTTTCTCCCGATCGCGCTCGCTGCGGGGATCCTGTACGCCATGGTGAACCCGCCGTTTCAGGCCCCCGATGAGAGCGCGCACTGGTGGCGGGCCATTTACATCGTGAACGGCGCGGCGATCGCCGGTCCCGGCGACGCAATGCCGCGCGCGTACATCGAGACCGTGATGCGGTTCCACAGGGACCTGAAACTCCATATCGGCCCCGACGGCCGCCTGCGCCGTGGCGATATCCTCGCCCTTTTCCGGATGCCGCTCCGGCCCGGGGACCGGGAGCCGTTCCCCATCCTCAGCGTGAACCTCTACAACCCCATCCCGTATCTCCCGCAACTACCGGCCATACTCATCGGGCAGCGCCTCTCTCTCCCCCCCATCGCGACCGCCTACCTGGGCCGATTCTTGAATCTTTTCGCATGGGCGGCGCTGGTCTGCCTGGCGCTCCGGATCATCCCGGTCTTCCGATGGGGGCTGTTCCTCCTCGCCCTCATGCCGATGACCGTGCACCAGGCCGCGTCGCTGTCCGCGGACGGCTTTGTCATCGCGATCTCTTTTCTCTACATCGCCTTCGTGTTCAATCTCGCGTGCGCGGCACCCGGCACGATCGTCACCCGCCGGGATATCCTCCTCCTCGCCCTGCTCACGCTCCTCGCGACCCTCGCGAAAATGAACTTCGCCCTGCTGCTCCTGCTCGCCCTCGTCCCGCGCCGCCTGTTCGAACGCCGGGCGTCCCGCCTCCTCACCCTCGCCTCCATCGCGGGCATCGTCTTCGCTGCGGCGGCACTCTGGAATCACCTGAACCCATGGGCCCTCGCGGCGTACCGAACACGGCAGACCGGCCTCGATCTCGCCGGCCAGGCGCGCTTCATCCTCCGGTCGCCCATGCACTTTCTTTCGATCCTGGCTTACACGCTGCGGATGAACGGCCGCGGCTACTGCGCCGAATTCGTAGGCCGCCTCGGCTGGCTCAATGCGGAACTCCCCCGCCCGATCATCCTCGCCTACGGCGTCGTGCTGCTCCTCGCCTCCCTCTTACCGGGCGACGGGGCCGTCCTCCGTCCGCAGCAGAAGCTGCGTGCGGGGTCCGTCTTCCTCCTCAGCGCCCTCTCCGTCTTCGTCTTCCTCTGGGTCAGCGAGACGCCGCCCGGCTCGACAACCATCGGGGGGGTGCAGGGGAGATACTTCATCCCGTTCGCGCCGCTCGGCTTCGCGCTGTTCGGATACGGCGCGGCGCGTCTCCCGCGGCGCGGCGTCGCCGCCGTCCTGATCGCCTTTGTCGCGCTGACCCACGCGATCACGCTAGGAACGCTTTACGCGCGTTACTACGGCCCTCCGCCCGCCTCGCGCGGGGCGGGGATGCGGGTGCTCCCGCCGAATACCCGGTACTCTTTTCCCCCGACGGCGTACCGGGCGTTCCCGCGAAGCGACGCCTCGAGGTTGATGCGGTTGAGCACGACCTTCCCCTCGTAGTGAAAGATGTTGAACCGGTCAAGGGAGTCCAACACCCAGATGTCCCGGTCGCGGACCTTCCGCATCCGCCGCGTCCTCGCCCGCTCGCGGAGGATGTGCGGGGCCATGCCCGCGAGGCCCCTGAGCACGCGCCGGAGCAACGCCCGCACCTCCGGCTCGCGGCGCGCCCGCGCGGCCCACGGCGCCCAGAACTCCCTGCGGAAATACCTGAGCGCGGGGAGCACATTGCGCGCCTCGTAGTTTTTGAGGATCACGAGCGGGTAATTCCTCAGGAAATAATACAGTGAGAAGAACAGGTCCTCGCCCTCGCGCGACGAGGCGCGGTACTTGTGATACACGATGGCCCCGGGCTCGAGGATGAAGCCGTACCCGGCGAGGTTCGCCCGGTAGCAGACGTCGAAATCCTCGCCGTAGGTGACGAACCGCTCATCGAAAAGCCCGAGCGCCTCGAACGCCGCGCGCCTCAGGAACACCCCCGCGAAGATCCCGCCGAACACGCGCTCCCTTCCCCGCGCGCCCGGAATGTCGAGCATCCCGACGGTGTTGTCCCTCCACAGGTGCCGGAAGTGCCACTGCGCGCCCGCGCAGTTGATGACCTGCGGGGCATCGTGAAAAAGGATCATGGGGAAAACCCCCAGGATGTCGGGCGGGGACTCCGCGAGGCACCCGACGGCGCGCTCGACGCACCGCGGGTCCACCACGGTGTCGTTGTTGAGGAGGAAGAGTATCTCGCCATTCGACTTTTCGATCCCGAGGTTGTTCCCCCGGCAGAACCCGGCGTTCCGTTGCTGGGGGTGCGCCGCAACCTCGGGAAAAGAGGCGAGGATCCGCAGCGAGTCGTCGCGCGACCCGTTGTCCACGACGACGACCTCGATCTTCCGGTAGCTCTGCGCGCGGATCGACCGGAGGAGCCCCTCGAGATGCGCCGCGCCGTTCCAGTTCACAATGACGATCGAGACGAGGGGGCCGTCCACCCGCAGCGCGCCCGCGGCATTCCCGGCCACCGGCGCGCGCGGGGCGGCGTTCTCCGAAAAGAGCGCCCGGACGGCGTCGAGGCCCGCCTCCGCGTCCTCGCGGCTGATCCCATGGAGGGAGGCGGGCACGCCGGGGTCGCGGCCCGCAGCGGTCGCGGCGAGGAGGTCCATGAACAGCGGGTCGCACCAGTATCCATGCCCCGACGAAGACTCGACGAGCCGGTGCTCGATTCCGCAGATCGAGGCGCGCTCCGGGCGCAGGGCGCACCCCGGCGGAAGATTCGGCTCGCGCGCGGCTATCTCATTCATGACTGACCTCCACGCAGCCCGCTCACGGGAGCGCGATGGTTCCGTTCACGATCTCGAGGTCCGGCGCGGCGCAGTCGGGCTGCCGGGCCAGCCTTCTCCTGAAATAGTTCCCGTATCTGTTTTTTTCGATATACCACGCAAACGGGTCGGGACTCTCGTAGCGCACGCAGAGCAGCCCAACGGGTTTCCGGTCGATCCCCGCTTTCATCCCCTCGAGCCGGGCAACCTCATGGAGATTGACTCCCCTCCGCATCGCCGCGAGGCGCCCGAGGTCAAGAGGGCTGAATCCTCCCCGGTCCCTGACGAGCCGGGGGGACGGGGCCGCGAGCGTCGTGTTGCCCGTGCGCGGGTCTCTGGCCGACTTGAATCGTATCGCCCGGCTGCGGGTGAGCTTGAGCGTGTCGAGAGTGAAACAGCTTTCATACGGCAGATACGACCCTGCGATCGCCGCCGCCGCGAGCGCCGCGAATACCGCAATCCCCGGGATCCCCCCGCGACTCAGGAAGGAGTGGCTGTCCCGGAACGCGAGGGCGATGAACGGGAGCAGGAAGAAGAGGAGGTACAGGATGAAGCGCCTGTCGTTCCACGTGTAGAGGAACACCCAGAACCCGCACCACGACGCCGCGAGAAGGGCGTTGAGGAGGAGGAAGTCCCGCATCTCACGCTCCCGCTGGAAGCAGGCCATCGCCATTCCCGCGAGGAGGAGGCAGAAGGCGGGGAGGCCGAGCACGGACGCCGTATTGAGCAGGTAGAAGAACACGCTGCCCGCGTGCGGGGCGAGGAGACCGATGTGCCGTATCCCGGAGTGCGCCTGCGTCGCCCTGTAGAAAGCCCATGCGCCGATCAGGGCGAGGGGGGGCGCCAGCGTACGCAGAAGCGCGGCGGCGCGGATCCTGCGGCGCGCCAGGGCCCAGTGAATGACCAGCGCCGGGACCACGGCGACCGCCGCGTATTGGAACAGAACGCTCAAGGAAAGAAACCACGAGGCGGCAATGTACCGCCGCTCGTGGTTTTCGGCGCGGAAGTAGCAGGCATATCCCGCGAGGATGAAGAGCGCCGCGTAGATGTCCGCGAGAACATGGAGGGCGAGGTTCTGGAGAAAGAAGTTCACGAAGAGGATCAGGGTGACGATGAGCGCGGCGCGCCCGCCGAACCGGCGGGCAAGGAGTACGTGATTGAGGATGATCAACCCGACGAGCGCGGCCTGGGTAACGACGGGCAGGAAGGCGAGGAGCCCCGCTGCGTCGAGCGCGGCGATCATCAGCGGGAGGCCCGGGGCCCGCATGGAAAAGGCGACCGGATAGCCCTCGTAGGCGAGCCCGTTGGCGATCCAGTCGTACGAGTCGGGGGCGAGGAACGGGTAGGCGAGGTTCAGGTCAGGATAAACCAGAAAGACGGAGCGCGCCATGGCGAAGAGCGCGATCGCCAGGAAGAGGGCGCCGTCAGCGTGTTTCCGCACGTCGCTCATTGCCCACAATGCCCACCCCCCCCGACCTCCGGGCGTGAGGCGCCGCGCGCGCGGATCTCCCGCTTCAGCTTCGGGAAGGCGCGGAGCGCCATGGAGATCGCCTCGGGTATCTTCTTCAGGGGGAGCCCCCGCGAGGGCCCGTGCCGGCGGGGGCTGTGGCGCACCGGCACCTCCTCGATGCGGAAGCCGTGGCCGAGGACGCGGAGGGTGAACTCGAAGTTGATCAGGTGCTTCATGCACCAGTCCTCTTCGAGGACACGGGCGATCGCCTCCCGCCGCATCAGGCGGAAGCCCGAGTTGATGTCCCGGAAGCGGTGCCCGAAGTAGCGCGACACGAGGAAGTTGAACACCCGGCTCATCGCCACGCGGTACCGCGGGTCGCGCCGGTCCGCCTTGCAGCCGATCACCATGTCGGCGTCGCCGATGCGTGCGGCGAGCTTCCAAAAATCCCCCGCGTCGTGCTTGCCGCTCGAGTCGCTGAAGAAGATGAGGCCGTGCCGGCAGGCCCGGAGGGCGTCCTTGTACGCGCGCGTGTAGCCTTTCCTCTCCGCCCCCTGGACGAGCCGAGCCCCCGGGAGTCCCGGGACGATCCGGGCGAGGATTTCCTTGGTCCCGTCCGTGCTCCCGTCCTCGGCGATCACGAGCTCGGAGCCCGGGATTTTCGCGATCACCTCGCGGTGGATGTCGCGCATCACCTCCTCGATCACGCCCTCCTCGTTGTAGACGAGGAGGAGCGCCGAGACCGGCTGCCCGACCGCGCCCCCCTGCCCGCCGTCGCGCTCCGTCACGCCACGCCCCCCTTCAGCGCCGCCGCGCAGTCCACCGCGTGCCGGACGCAGGCGTCCATGTTCAGGTACTCCCACTCCGCGAACCTCCCGCAGAGGACGATCCCCCGCTCCCGCACGAACCCGCGGACAATCCCGAGGTTTTTCGAGTACTGGAGGTCGTTCACGACGTAGGCGTATTTCCGGCGCGAGACATCGGACGCACACACGTCCCCGCGCCGGATGAACCCCTCCCCCTCGAGACCCGCGGTCACGTGTTCCACGAGCTCGCCGTCCGACATCTCGAAGGTCCCGTCGCCCTCGTTCACGGTGATCTCGGCGACGGCGGATGACATCCCGGGGGGCGCGCAGCTCTCCCCGAAATAGTCATAGAAGCAGACGCGGTGAAACTTGAGATGCGGCTGCGGGAAGTAGACGGCGAACCTGTCCGAGGGCTTTGCCGCGGGGAATGCGACCATCACGCAGATGAGCGAATTGTAGCGGAGCCCGCGCGCGGCCGCCTGCACGAGGGGAGGCACGTCGTCCATCGCGCCGAGCAGGTCGGGGAGCGGGATCGTGGAGACGAGGCGGTCGTACTCCTTCTTCCGCCTGCCGTCGGAAACGACCCACGCCCCGCCCGTGCGCCTGACCGTCCGCGCGGGAAAATTTTTCTCCACCGCCTTAACCCTGCCCTCGATCGCCCGGACGAGCGCCTCGATGCCGCCCCGCTTCGGGTAGTGGAAATGGAGCTGATGGGTGTACCCCTCCGTCTCAATCCCGAGGGCGGATTTCAGGACATCCTCGAGCGGCGGCTCGGGGACCCGGCCCGCGACCCACTCGAGGCCGAGGCGGGCCGGGTCAATGTTCCATATCTTTTAGTTGTAGTGGATCAGGTAGCGCTCCGCTATCCCCTTCCCGAAACGGCAGTAGCACCAGTCCCTGAAATTCTCCGGCTCGGGATAGCTCCGCGTGAGGAAATGATAGAGGCACTCGTACACGTCCTCCCTCGGGAGGGCGGCGAGATCGTTCTCGAACGGATACTTTACGAAGCGCCCCTTGAACCAGATCCGGTTGTTTCTCCGGTAGCGGACCTTGTTATCGGCCAGGACCTCGAGCAGGTAGTCGAGGGCCTCCCGGTCCCGTGAAAAGAGGATGTGCCCGCCGTAGTCGTAGGAGAATCCGTCCCGGGTCACGGTGCGGCAGAGGCCGCCGCACGCCTCGTCGCCCTCGAGGACCTCGCACCCCTCCCCGTAGCGGTCGGCGAGCGTGAGCCCCGTAAGGCCGCCGCCGAGAATTCCGAGCGTCATCCCGCCCCTTCCCTACTCTGTCACCCCGGCGAAAGCCGGCGTCCAGCTCCGACGGGTCGGACATGTCGGACCTGTCCGACCCGCCGCACCATCACCGTCCCGAGTCACCGCTTCTTTTCCGCCCGCATCCGGAGATACGATGTGACGAGGTGGTCGAGGATCATGTGGAAGTCCTCGACGGGGCCGTACTCCCCCTTCGGCGTCTCGAGGTGCACCGAGAGCCCCGCGATCCCGCGCATCCTTCCCCCGTCGAACCCCGTGATTGCCACAGTGCGTGCGCCATGGGCATTCGCGTACTCCAGCGCCCGGACGATGTTCGGCGAGTTCCCGCTCGCCGAGATGCCGACCACCACGTCCCCCTCGCGCAGCAGCGCCTCGATCTGGGCGACGAACACCCGCTCGTAGCCCTCGTCGTTCGCGAGCGCGGTGATGAGCGAGACATTGTCGGTCAGGCTGATCGCCCTGAACGGCGCCTCCCCCTCGACCCGCGCCCCCTTCCCGAGGTCATTCGCGAAGTGCGACGAGGTGGCCGCGCTTCCCCCGTTTCCGAGGAAGAAGATCTGCCTCCCCGCCGCGCGCGCCTCCTCGAGCAGGTCCGCGAAGCGGGCCACCGCCTCTCGGTCCACCCGGAAGAAAAGACCCGCGAGGTAGGCCAGGTAGCCCTTCGCATAGGCCGCGCACGAACCGGATTCGGAAAAAATCCTGTCGACGTTGTTCATCGTTCATTCCCCTATGTAGATGATCTTGGACCCCTGGGGCTCGTAGCCCACCTCGATCTCCATGAGTTCGCGGAGCGCGCGCCTGACGCGTTCCCGGTTCTGCGGCTCGACGTAGAAGAGGAGAAATCCCCCCCCGCCCGCGCCGAGAAGCTTGCCCCCGAGCGCGCCGGCCGCGAGCGCCTTCTCGTAGTACGCGTCGATGCCGGGATTCGTGATGCCGCCCGCAAGTTCGCGCTTGAGCACCCAGTTCTTGTGAAGGAGTTTGCCGAACTGGTGGAGATTCGTGCCGGCCGTGAGGATGGCGGAGGCCTCGGGGGCCATGTCCCGCATCCGCTTCAGGATGTCGCGCTTGCGGCCCGTGTCACGCTTCTGCTCCTTGAGTATTTTTGACGCGGAGCGCGTCCAGCCGGTGAAAAACATACGGAGGTGCGAGAAGAGCGCCTCGCGGGTCTCCGGCGCGCAGATGACCGGCTCCACGTACACCGATTCGTCGGGGTTGAAGGAGATCTGGCGCAGCCCCCCGTACGCGGCGATGTACTGGTCCTGTTTCCCGATCGGCTCCTTCAGGATCTCGATCTCGATCCTGCACGCCTCCCGCGCGAGCTGGTCCGCGGACGCGTACTCGTTCTTGAAGGCGTGAAGGGCGTTCAGCAGCCCCACCGTAAAGCTGCTCGATGAGCCGAGGCCGGTCTGCGAGGGCACGTCGGCCATCGAGTGTATCTCGATGCCGCCGTCGAGCCCGACGAGCCGCAACGCCTCCCGGACGATCGGGTGGCGGATGTCGTCGACGCGCGTCACGAGCTCGGTCTTCGAATAGCTCACCCTGACCTTGTAGTCGAAATAGCTGCTCAGCCGGCTGACGGTTATGAACATGTACTTGTCGACGGTGGTGCTCACCACCGCCCCGGGCGTCTCGCCGTAGAACGCCCTGAGGTCGGTTCCCCCGCCGACGAAACTGATGCGGAACGGCGTCTTGGAAATGATCATTGCCTGAGCCACGCCTCCATGTCCCTGATTCTCTCCTCGGTCCCGATATCGAAAAACCTGTGCGCGCTCCGGTACCCCGCGAGCGCGCCTTCCCGTATGAGCTCCGGGTAGACGTCGCGCTCGAGCGACACCACCCTCCCCGGCGGGATCCTTTGGAGCATGCCCCGGCGGAACGCGAGGACCCCCGCCTCCACCCAGGCGAGCTCCGGCGACGCGGACCCTTTGTCATAGCGCGTGACCAGGCCCTCCGGGGAGAGGGCGACGTTCCCCTGCACGCGCGTCGCGCCCGAGGGGTCGCGGTAGACCGCGATCATCCCCTCCGTCCCCGCCCGCCGGAACGCGGCCTCGAACGCCGCGTAGTCGAGCGGCAGAAACGAGTCGCCGTAGATGACGAAGAAATCATCGGTGATCAGGCCTTCCGCCAGCTTGAGCGCCCCGCCGGTGCCGAGGAGCTCGCGCTCCTCGGAATAGTCGAGCTCCATGCCGATCCTGCCGCCCTCGCCGAAATAATCCCTGACCTGTTCCCCGAGGTACCCGACCAGAAGCAGGGCCTTCCGGATCCCCTGGCGCTTCAGGTCCTCGAGCTGGTGGCAGAGGAACGGCCTCCCGAGGACCGGCGCCATCGGTTTCGGGACCGTGAGCGTCACGGGCCTGAGGCGCGTGCCAAGACCGCCGGCGAGGATCACGGCCTGCATTCAGCGCCCCCCCGGGGGGGCAAAGTACTGGTCCACCAGCTCGCGCACCCCCCGCGCGACCGCCTCGCCGGAGCTGCAGCTCGCCTTCCACCCGAGCGCGGCGAGCTTCCGCCCGTCGAGCTCGACGTGCGGCACATCGCCGCGCCATCCGCGCTCCCCGCCCGCGTACTCGATCGGCGTCCCCGCGAGGCCCGCCTCCCGGACCGCCGCCTCGGCGATCTCGCGCACGGGCGTGGAGCCCTCCACTCCCAGGTTGAAGCAGTTGACCGCGTCGCGGGCGCGCGCGTAGCCGAACCACATCCCCGCGACGCAGTCGGAAACGTGGAGGTACGGCTTTGCCTGCCTCCCGTCGCCGAGGACCGTGAGGCGGGACGAATCTTTCTTCAGGCGCATGACGAAGTCGAACGCCGCCCCGTGCGTCCCGTTGGGGCCGATGATGTTGGCGTAGCGGAAGATCCAGGCGCGCATGCCGCAGGTGTGGCAGAAGGCGCTGATGAGCCCCTCGCAGGCGAGCTTGCTCGCCCCGTAAAACGATATCGGGAAGAGCGGGCCGTAGTCCTCCGGGGTGGGCACGACCCGCGGGCTGTCTCCGTAGACCGCCGAGCTCGAGGCGAAGACGATCCCCCCGACCCCGTTCAGGCGCATCGCCTCGAGGACGTGGTGCGTCGCGAGGGTCCCGAGCCTCAGATCGAGGTCCGTCTGGCGCGCGCCGCGGCTGATGTCGGAGTTCGCGGCGAGGTGGAAGACGAGCTCGTGTCCCGCCATTTCCCGGCAGAGACGGTCCCGGTCGAGAAGGTCGGCCTCGACGAACCGGAAGCGCGGGTTCGCCACATACGGGGAGAGGAACTCCCTGCGCCCGAGCAGGAGGTTGTCGAAGGCCGTGACCTCGTGCCCGCCTTCGAGCAGGAACCCGCACAGGGTGCTCCCGACGAACCCCGCGCCGCCCGTCACGAATATCTTCGTCATCGTCCGCCATTCCTTGTACCGTGGATCAGGCCACGCGCCAGTCGTGGGCGAGGGCGCAGATCCCGGTCGCGTCGCGGTACACGCTCTTGCTGTCCTGGTACACGCGGATGCTGCCGCAGTTCTTTAGAAAATCGTACGGCTCCGACCTGTCCTCAATGGGCGCGATACCGACATCGAAGTAGTAGGTGCCCGCGAGGAGCTCGATCTTCGGGAAGACGAGATCGGCGGCGCGCGCGCCCGTCCCCGCGTGCGTGACGGGGCCCGATCGTGTTTCCATGACGGTGACGCCGTCGGCGCGGTGGATGGCGACGGTCAGGCGGGCGGGGGCGAGGCCTTCCCGATCCACGCGGAATTCGAGGCGCGCCCTCACCTCCTCACCCGTGGCGAAGACATGCGTTCCCCTCCCCCCCGCGTCGGCGAAGGAGATCCGCTCGACCGAAGCCCCTCCGCTCCCCCACCGCCGGTCGCTCCCCGGCGCGGCGAACTCCTTCCGCGAGCCGGCGGACTCCTGTGCGCGCGCCTGCTCCGCCATCGCGATCCTCTTCTCGTCCTCGTGCGCGGTCAGGAGCTGGTAGTCGTGGATCACCTTTTCCGGGGCCCCGAGGCTCACGACCCTGCCCTCGTGGAGGAGCATGACCCGGTCGGAGAACTCCTTGATGTCCCCCATGCTGTGGCTGACGAAGATGATCGTCTTCCCCTGGCCCTTCAGCCGCCTGAAGACGTCGTAGCACTTCTGCTGAAAGCTGGCGTCCCCCACCGCGAGCACCTCGTCGATGAGGAGGATGTCGGCGTCGACCATGAACGCCACCGAAAACGCGAGCCTGACCTTCATTCCCGAGGAGAAGTTCTTCAGGGCCTGCTCCTGGAACCGCTCCAGCTCGGCGAAACCGATGATCCCGCCGTAGAGGCGATCGATCTCCTTCCGGCGCAGGCCGAGCACGGCGGCGCTCAGGTAGACATTGTCCCGGGCCGTGAGGTCCGGGTTGAACCCGATCCCCAGCTCGAGGAACGGGGATACCGTCCCGCCCAGCGCGACCCCTCCCCTGTCCGGGGCATAGATGCTCGACATGATCTTGAGCAGGGTCGACTTGCCGCTCCCGTTCTTGCCGATGATGCTGAAGAACTCGCCCTTGTGGACATCAAAGCTGACCCCGCGCAGCGCCCTGAGCGGCTCATACCCGGTCGTCCTGCCCCGCAGGTAACCGAGGACGTGCTCCCGAAGAGTCATTTTTTTCTCTTTCGGGATGAGAAATGTCTTGGAGATGTCATGCGCCCTGATCATTGCGGCATTCCCTCACAGATATTCCGCCGCGCGCGGGGCGCTCCTGCGGAATATCAGAAACCCGATCACCAGCAGCAGGAGGCTTTCCGAGAAAATGATGCCGTTGCCGATCAGGAAAGTCCTTGCGCTGTGGTTGGCGTCAAGGATGCGCCCCTCGACCATCACCCGCTTCGAGTACTCCACGATGAAGGTGATGGGATTGAGGTAAAGATACTTCTGGAATTTCGCCGGCACCATTTCAATGGGGTAGATGATGGGGGTCGCGTAAAATCCGGCGGTGATCAAAATCGTCCAGATCTCCACAATATCCCGGAATCTGAGGTAGGCGACGCTGAGGAGGAAGGAGAGACCCAGGACGATCATGTAGAGCTCGGCGATGTACAGCAGGAACAGGAACGAGTACCGGTTGAGTCCCACGCCGTCGATCAGGAGGAACACGCAGACGATCCCCATGTTGATCGCGAAGGTGAGGATATAATTGAGGGAGGTCGCGAGTACGGCGATGGAGCGGGGGAAATAGATCTTGCCGATGATATGGGACTTGCCGAGGAGGGACTGGATCCCGGCGGTGCTCGCCTCGGCGAAGTAGCTCCAGAGAAAAATGCCGAGGAGGAGCTTGTCCTTGTAGCGGGGGTCGGCCCCGCGGAAGATAAAGTAGCCGAACACGATGTAGAGGACGAAGAAGATGCCCAGCGGCTTCAGGACCGACCACAGGTAGCCCAGGATGGAGGTGTTGAACCTGAGTTTGAAGTCGGTGAAGCCGAGAACCTTGACAAGTTCAAAATACCTGGCGCGTCCGCGGAGCATGGTGGTCTCGAGAGCAGAGATGCACAGGAATGAAGTATGTCAGAGCGCGGAGGCGCTGTCAAGAAGGCAGGGCCCCCCATGGAGACGGGGATCAGCGGTCTCCTGCGGGCTCTATCCGCGACACCTCGGCGGCGTCGATCTCCATCACCATCACCCCTCCCTGGCGGGGCACCTCCACCATGATTCTGCCGGGGCTCTCGGCCGCGATCCTGCCGCGGAGCGTCGAGCCGTTTTTCAGGACCACCCGGCAGTGCGCGGGAGAGGCGCCGGCCGGAATGAGTGCGGGCGCGGGGGGGGCGGGGGTGGACAAAGATGCGGGCGGGGGCGTGCGCCGCGGCGAAGGCGCGCCCTCGCCCGCCGCGGCCTCCCACCGCACGGCGAAAAACGTGCGCCGGAACGCCCGGTCGGCGGCGAGACCGCACACGTTGGGATCGCTGATCAGCCGTCCCCACTGTTTTCGCGCGAGGAAGTCCCTGAGATCCTTATCGTCCCGCACCGCGCGGTAGCGCGGGTTGGAGACAAGGGCGGCGTACGCGGACTGGTCGTGGAGCGGCTTCCGCGCGTCCGGGTCGCGGAAGGCGGCGAGAAACCCCTTGAGGCGACGCACCGGCTTCAGCGGTGAGAGACCGTTGTGCCTGCACGCGAAACGGACCGCCCGGGAGCCGCGCCATAGTTCCGCCGCGCGGGGGCGCTCCGTCAGCCGGGCCCCCAGGAGGGCGTCAAGAAGCCAGACGGCGACAAGCGCCGACGCGAGCCCCTTCGCGAGAGAGAAGGCGCCCCCGAGGATCCTGTCTCCCGCCCCCCGGGCGAACACGGCCGCCCGGCGGTTCAGGTGCGCCATGCCGACCCTCCACGCGCAGCAATAGACCGCCGCGAAGACCAGGGCGCACAACGCCGGGGAGAGAAACGCCGCGGCGGCGCCTTCCCCCGGCAGGGCGCGCGCGAGGAGGCGGATCGCGAGCCACCCGGCGGCGAGGCCGGCGGACAGCGCGGCGCGCGCGACGCACTGCCGCTGGAACCCGCGCAGCATCCCCGCGCCGAAACATCCGCGGAGCAACGCGACGACGGCGATGTCGAGGTGCACGGGGGTAGTGTATCATAGGATCCTGTCCGAGT
>JBAXOY010000068.1:0-16699 GCA_037133055.1 Chlamydiota bacterium | reverse complement strand
GTTTGTCGTGGAAGGAGAGGCAGTCCTCCTCCGTCACCCACACCGGCTCGTTCAAGGACCTGGGGATGACCGTGCTCGTCTCGATGGTCAACCAGATGGTCGCGGATGGCCGGAAGATCATCGGCGTCGCCTGCGCCTCGACCGGGGACACCTCCGCGGCCCTCGCGGCGTATTGCGCGGCCGCCGGCATCCAGGCGATCGTCTTCCTCCCGCGCGGCAGGGTTTCCACCGCCCAGCTTATCCAGCCGATCGCGCACGGGGCGCTCACCCTGTCGCTCGACACCGACTTCGACGGCTGCATGAAGCTCATCAGGGAGATCTGCGCGCGCGAGAACATCTACCTCGCGAACTCGATGAACTCGCTGCGGGTCGAGGGGCAGAAGACGGTGGGGATCGAGATCGTGCAGCAGCTCGACTGGGAGGTGCCCGACTGGATCGTGATTCCCGGCGGGAACCTCGGCAACGTGAGCGCCCTGGGGAAGGGGCTCCTCGAGATACGGGAGCTCGGGGTCATCGCGAAGCTTCCCCGCATCGCGTGCGCCCAGGCGGCGCGCGCCAACCCGCTCTACCTGTCCTCCCTCACGGGGTTCAAGGAGTTTCACCCGATCAAGGCGGAGAGCACCGCCGCCACCGCCATCCAGATCGGCGACCCGGTCAGCGTCCGCAAGGCGATCAAGGTCCTCACCGCCTTCAACGGGGTTGTCGAGGAGGCGACGGAGGACGAGCTCGCGGACGCGAGCGCGCGCGCCGACCGCACCGGGCTCTACACCTGCCCTCACACCGGGGTCGCGCTCGCGGCGCTCGTGAAGCTCGTCCGGCGCGGCGTGATACGGCGCGAGGACCGCGTCGTGGTGATCTCGACGGCGCACGGCCTGAAGTTCTCCGAGTTCAAGACACGCTACCACGAGGGGACGCTGGCGGGCGTCACCCCCCGGCACGCGAACCTCCCGGTCGAGCTCCCGGCGAGCTACGGCGCCGTCAGGGACGTCGTGCTCGGGGCGGTCGGCAAGGCGCATGGGGTCAGACCTTAACTATTAACTGAGACGAAACCCGGGACGCGCACAGGCGGTACCTCAGTTAATAGTTAAGGTCTGACCCCAAAGACGTCCAGGTCAATTAAAGGATCCTGAGCCAGCGGTAGAGGCGCCACCGCCGCGTGATCTGGCGGACGTAGTGCCGGGTCGACGGGTAGGTGATCGCCCTCAGGAACTGCCGGGTGTTGCCGGGGGTGCGCGTCATCCGGAGCCACCGGTCCACGTTGCCCGGCCCGGCGTTGTAGTGGGCCAGGGCGAAGGGCGCCGGGTCGTCGAAATCGCGGTAGCGGCGCATCGCCTTCGCGAGGTACCAGCAGCCCACCTCGGTGTTCAACGCCGGGTCGAAGAGCGCCTGCGTCGAGAATTTCTTCCACCTGCGCGCCCGCGCGTATTCCCGCCCGACCGCCGGGGTCACCTGCATCAGCCCGATCTCCCCCTTGGTCCCGCGCGCATCGGGGCGGAAGTTGCTCTCGCGTCTCACCAGCGCCCTGACGAGGCGGGGGTCGTGGCCGTAGCGGGCGCTCGCCTCCCTGATCTGGGGATAGTACCGGTTCTCTCCCCGGAAGACGAGGACGATCATGACCGCGGCGATCAACGCGAGCATGGCCATGACCATGACGGGGAGGGAAAAGATTTTTTTGTGCACCATGGGTGTATGATACTATCTGTCGTATTCGGCGGCGCGCGAGGAGTATAGCAGAAGGCGGGAGCGTTCCACCACCGCGAAACGCGTGAATGCCCCGGGGGGCTGTGTGCGCCGCGTGGCGGAAAGACAGCGGTGCGCCCCATGAGAAAATCAGAACTGGACGTCGCCCGGGAGATTGTGCAGCGCCTGCGGCAGAGCGGCTTCGAGGCCTGCTTTGTCGGCGGCTGTGTCCGCGACAGGCTCATGGGGCGCCCCTGCGCCGAGCACGACATCGCCACCTCCGCCCATCCCGACGAGATTGCGCGTCTCTTCCCCCGCGTCGTCCCGGTCGGGAAGCAGTTCGGCGTCATGCTGGTGGTCCAAGACGGACACCGCGTGCACGTCGCGACCTTCCGGGCGGACATGGAGTACCGGGACGGGCGTAAGCCGACGGGCGTGCGCTTCTCCTCGGCCCGCGAGGACGTCCTGCGGCGCGACTTCACGATGAACGGGCTCCTCTACGACCCCCTCGAGGACCGCCTGCTCGACTACGTCGGCGGGGAGGCGGACATCGCCGCGGGGCTCATCCGGACCATCGGGGACCCCGCCCTCCGCTTCGAAGAGGACAAGCTGCGGCTCCTGCGGGCCGTCCGCTTCGCCTCGACGCTCGGGTTCTCGATCGAGCCGTTCACGCTCGCCGCCCTGAAAGAGCTCGCCCCGGGCATCCGCGTGGTGAGCGGGGAGCGCGTGAGGGACGAGCTCGTGGAGATGATGATCGGCCCCCGGGCGGGGCAGGGCCTCGGGCTTCTCGACGAGACGGGGCTCCTCCGGGAGGTCCTCCCCGAGGTGCATGCCATGAAGGGGGTGCGCCAGCCCGAGGAGTTCCACCCCGAAGGGGATGTCTTTGTCCACACGGTCCGGATGCTCGACGCGATGGAGCGTCCGGACGCGGTGCTCGCCTTTGCGGCCCTCCTCCACGACGCCGGGAAGCCGGCAACCTTCTCCGTGCGCGACCGGATCCATTTCGACGGGCACCAGACCGAGGGGGCGCGTATCGCGCGCGAGGTGTGCTCCCGGCTCCGTTTTCCCTCCCGCGAGCGGGAGATGATCGCCGCCTGCGTCGGGAACCACATGACTTTCCTCGATGTGAAACGGATGCGCGAAAGCACGCTGAAGCGCCTGATGCGCCGTACGACCTTTCCCCGCGAACTCGAGCTCCACCGCCTGGACTGCATGGCGAGCGACCGGGACCTCTCCGCGTGGGAGTTCCTGACGCGGAAGAGGGAGGAGTACGGCAGGGAGAAGATCTCTCCGGCCCCCCTCCTCAACGGGCGCGACCTCATCCGCCTCGGCTACCGCGAGGGGCCGGAGATCGGGAGGATCCTCGCCGCCATCGAGGAGCTCCAGCTCGAAAACCGGATCGCGACGCGGGGCGAGGCGCTCGACTGGCTCACGAAGGAGTGGCGACGGTAACCGGAATCGGCTATACTCAATGGGTGAAGGGGACGAAGAGAGCCGTGAACACCCCTCGGGTATCCGGCATAAAGAAGGCGATCTTCATCGTCCTGATCCTCGCGGTGGGGCGTCCCGCCGCGCCACAGACCGCGTACACCCCGTACTACGGCGATATCCACAGCCACACCGCTTTCTCCGACGGCCTCGAGGGTTCCACCCCCGCGAATGCCTATGCACATGCCCGCGACGTGGCGGGACTCGATTTTTTCGCCGTGACCGACCATTTCCCCGCAGACGACCCTGACGCCGGATGGGGCATGCAGGCCTCCGAGTACCTGCAGGCGATCGCCGAGGCAGATGCCGCCAACGCGGACGGGGTCTTCGTCGCCCTCTACGGCTACGAGTGGACGATGTCCGACGCCGATTACCATGGGAATGTGCTGATGGCACCCGCCTTCGGCATGGCGCTGACGATTGCGGGTTTCTACGAAACACTGTTCTATGACCGCATGGCGGACGGGAGGATCGTCGGGCAGTTCAATCACCCCGCCCTCGGCGCCAGCGCCGATTGGGGCGACTGGGCCTTTTCCTCCATGGGCGGATGGGCGATGAGGCGCATGGAGGTGCGGGGCGACTACCCGCCCGCCCTTTCGCGCGTCGGCCTCACGGGAGAGATCGCCCAGTACGCCGCGGCGATCGAAAACGGATGGCTCGTCGGGGCGGACGGATCAAAAGACACGCACGGCGGCACATGGGGGGAGTTCGGAGAGAACTACTGGGAGAAGTTCACCACGGTGGCGCTTGCGTCGAGCCTCACCCGGGATGATATCCTCGAGGCGCTCTCGATGCGGAGGACCTACGTTTCCCAGGATTCGGATTTCAGGACCTCGCCCCTCACGGTTGAATTCACCGCCTCGACGGACGGCGGGGCGACGTTTCCCTTCACCATGGGGCAGGCGGTCCAGCCGTCGGGCACGGGGGCCACGGTGCGGCTCTCCGCGGCCGACGGTGGCGCGGATTACCTCGAGGAGGCGAGGATCTACAAGAACGGGAGCTCGGTAGCTCGGCAGACGGGCATCCATGCGCTCACGGCGACGCTTCTTTTCCCGGATCCGAATCCCGCCCATGGCGACTTCTATTTCGGCGTCATCATCCAGGAGGATGGGGAGATCGCCCTCACGAGCCCTCTTTTTCTCCGGGTCGGCGACTTCGACGCGGACGGGCTTTTGGATGCCGACGAGATAAATCTTTTCGACACCAACCCGAACTACCCCGACACCGACGGCGACGGTCTCTCCGACGGCGAGGAGGTCTCCACCCTCCTCACGGAGCCGCTGAACCCCGACACCGACGGCGACGGATACATGGATCTCGTCGAGGCCGTCTGCGGGGGGGCGGGAATCCCCCGTGACCCCGCGCGCCACCCGGGGACGGTCTGCATCAACTTCGCTCCCATCGATGCTCCCCGCCCCTCCGGGTTCGCTCCCGCAAACGCGGGACCGTACGATTCGGCACGCGGCTACGGCTGGTAAGCCGTATCTCCACCTTCCCCCCTTTTGCCTTGCGTTCCGCCCTTTTTGATGATAAAAAACATGCTCGCGCGGTTTTTCAGGGGGCACCATGCACGAAATAATCGAAAAGATGCGGGCGCACGATAAATTCGCGGAGTTCTTCGTCCCGGTGGACGGGAAGACGGAGTTCAGGGACGCCACCTATTTCCTCCGGGAGGACGGGACGTTCGTCTTCTCCGAGGGGTACTGCCACGAGCCGGAGATGCCGCTGGCGGAGCGCCATCTCGTGTCGCACATCGTCTTCCTCCCCGAGGAGGGCGAGGTGCCCCCGTACTCGAAGAAGAAGATATTCGGGCAGGCCTACGAGAACCTCACCAAGGGGATCATGAACACGCAGCCGCTCGACATGTTCTACCCCCTGCAGTTGAAGCGGTATCTCGAGATCGACCCCGCGCTCGACGTCCAGAAGCCGCCGTACGCGAAGTACAAGGCCCTCGTTCCCGTGGATTCGCTCATCGGGCATTTCCCGCACCTCCACTCGATGAAGGCAATCTTCTCCCGCGCTGAGCGGGGCGACAAGGGCGCGCAGAGAATCAGGCGGTCGGTCGAGGCCTCCGCGGAGTTCCTGGGGATCACCCCCGGGCAGTTCGGCATCTCCGGCTCGCTCTCGATCGGGACCTACGAGAACCCGCACGACCTCGACGTGGTGATCTACGCGAGCGTGAAGGAGGTCCGGCGCATCGTCGACTTCCTCTACAAGGTCACCGCCGTGAAAGAGGAACGCAAGGTGTTCGAGTTCGGCAAGTACTGGCCGATCCGCTACTGGGAGTGGGTGGACGGCGAGAAGTTCATGTTCTGCCCCTTCTTTTCCTACATCGACCTCGCCGAGTGCCCCCTGAAGGACTTCACCTGCGAGGTGATCGGCCCGGTGAAGTTCGACGCCCGCGTGGCGGACCACACGCACAACGCCTACAACCCGACGCTTCTCGGCATCGAGAAGGTGAGACTCGACGGCAAGGGGCGCCCCGGGGCGATGCGGCTGATCCTCTACCACGGCGGGGAGCGGGGCGACTACGTCGAGGGGGACCGCGTCACGGGCGAGGGGACCCACGTCCTCGTGCGCACCTTCGCCGGAACGGGGGCGGCCCGGAAGCAGGGGGGCGAGTTCGAAGCGGTGCTCGCCACCAACATCGGCGACGTCCGCAAGGGTTCCTGACGCCGCCATCTCCGAGCGCGGCATCACGGGGCGGCCTGCGCGCGCCCCCCGTCTGCGGGCGCGCGATTCCCGGTCGGACTGAAGAAGGAGAACGGCGGAAAGGCCCGGATACCATCATGATCTACGGCAGGGACAACAGGGAGCTGATGGAGGGGGTTCGGCGGCACGCGGATTTCAGGGACTTCGTCGTGCCCATCTCCGAGCTGGAGGAGATCCGGGACGCCACCTTCTTCCTCCGGAACGACGGGCTCCTCGCCTTCTCCGAGGGTTACTACCACCCGAAGGGGAAGCTCATCGCCAACATCATCTACATCCCGGACCCGAACGGCACGAAGAAATTCTTCGGGACGCAGTACGGGAGCATCATCAAGCAGTACCGGGCGGAGGGAGAGGCGTGGATCCCGTTCAGGCGGCAGCTCCAGATCTACCGGAAGATCGACCCCTCCACGCAGGAGGGGAAGCCGGTCTTCGCCGAGAACAAGTGCGTCTTCAACGTCGACGAGTTCATCGGCTTCGTCCCCCCACGCCGCTCGCTTGCGATCGCGCGGAAGCGGTCGGGCGAGATCGACCGGTCGATCAGGAGCATCGGGAAGCTGCTGGGCATCGCTCCCGAGATGATCGGGTGCACGGGGTCGATGGCGTTCGGGAACCTCGCGGCCGCGCACGATTTCGACCTTGTTTTTCACGGCACGCTCGCCGAGCTCAGGCGGGCGGTGGACAGGATCTACGAGATCGTCAAGGACCCGAAGCGGGCGGTTTTCGAGATGGGGATGCACTGGGCGATACGGTTCTACGACGACGAGGGGGACATGATATGCCCCTTCTTCTCCTACACCGACCAGGCGGAGATCCCGCTCCCGAGCTTCGGGATGGAGGTCCTGGCGCGCGACATCGAGGCCGCGGGAACGGTCGCGAACGACGACCACACGGGGTTCATGCCCACCTGGCTCCCGCTCGCGGACGCCCGGATCGGGTCGAAGGCGCTCGGGCGCGACGCCGCGCTCATCATCTACCACGGCGGGAAGAGGGGAGAGTACCGGACGGGCGATCGCGTGAAGGCGCGGGGCTACCACGTCGTCGTGACCGCGCCCCGCGCGCGGTACGAGGCCGTCCTTGTCACGGACATGGACAACACCGAGAAGCTGTGAGCGGCCGCACGGCCGGGGGGGGATGCGCCATGACGGATGAGATACTGGAGATACTCCAGAAAGACGCCCGGAGGACGCCGGAAGAGATCGCCGCCATGCTCGGGAAGAAGGCGGCCGCGGTGAAACGCGAGATCCGGCGGCTCGAAAAGGAGGGCGTGATCCTCAAGTACAAGGCGGTGGTGAACCGGGAGCTCCTTGCGCCGTCGGCGCAGGGGGTGCGGGCCCTCATCGAGGTAAAGACCGCGCCGCAGAAGGACGTCGGCTTCGACCGCGTCGCGGAGCGGATCTACCTCTTCCCCGAGGTGCAGAGCTGCGTCCTCCTCTCGGGCGGCTACGACCTGCTGCTCACCGTCGAGGGGAGCGATATCCAGAGCATCGCCAACTTCGTCGCGCAGAAGCTCGCGCCGATGGAGCACGTCCGCGGCACGGTCACGCATTTCCTCCTCAAGAAATACAAGGAGGACGGCGACATACTGGTCCGGAAAGAGCAGAAGGACCGGAGGCTCGCGATCACGCCGTGACGGAAGGCATCGGTCATGAAAAGTAACTGTTCAGGAGCCAGAATTCAGGAGTCAGGAGCCAGGAGTTAGAATGAGCAGTTACTCGAAGATGTCAGCACGCTACTGGAAGCGTATTCACGAACCATTCCGGATTCTGGCTCCCGGCTTCTGGCTACCCGAGTAGTTACCATGAAGATACCCATCGCAAAGCGGGTCAGGGAAATGCCCCCCTCGGGGATCAGGCTCTTCTTCGATCTGGTCCTCGGGATGGACGACGTCATCTCGCTCGGCGTCGGCGAGCCGGACTTCGACACGCCCTGGCACATCCGGGAGACCGGCATCTACTCCCTCGAGCAGGGGTTCACCTCCTACACCTCGAACAAGGGGCTGCGGGAGCTCCGCGTCGCCATCGCCGATTTCCTCAAGGGCCGGTACGGCCTCCGGTATGACCCGGACGACGAGATTCTGGTCACCGTCGGGGTGAGCGAGGCGGTGGACGTCGCGATGCGGGCGATCCTCGAGCGGGGAGAGAGGTTCCTCGTCCCCCAGCCGTGCTTCGTCTCCTATGCGCCGATGGTGAGCCTCGCGGGCGGGGAGCCGGTGTGCATCCCGCTGCCGGAATCGTCGGGGTTCAAGTTGACCCCGCCGCTGCTCCGCCGGAACCTCTGCCGCGGGACCCGCGGCATCATCATCAACTACCCCTCGAACCCCACGGGGGCATCCTACCGGGCGCGGGAGCTCGAGGCGCTCGCGGCCGTCGTCCGCCGCACCGACCTGGTGGTGCTGAGCGACGAGATCTACGACGAGCTCACCTACGACTTCGACCACACCCCCCTCCCGCTCCTCCCCGGCATGCGGGAGCGGACGGTCTATCTCAACGGCTTCTCGAAGGCGTATGCCATGACCGGCTGGCGGATCGGCTACGCGGCGGGCCCGAAGGGCGTCATCTCCGCGATGACCAAGATTCACCAGTACACCATCATGTGCGCCCCGACCATAGCCCAGGTCGCCGCCTGCGAGGCCCTGCGCAGGGGGGGGAAGGATGTCCGGGAGATGAAGCGCGAGTACGCAAGGCGGAGGGAGTTCGTGTACGGGCGGCTCCGCCGCATCGGGCTCGACTGCGTCCGGCCGGATGGCGCGTTCTACATCTTCCCCTGCATCCGCTCCTCCGGCCTCGACTCGATGGGCTTTTCGAAGCGGCTGCTCGATGAGGAGAAGGTCGCGGTGGTTCCCGGGACCGCGTTCGGGAGCATCGGCGAGGGGTTCGTCAGAATCTCCTACGCATCGAGCTACGAAAATCTGAAGGAGGCGCTCGATCGTGTCGAGCGCTTTGTGCGGCGCGTTCAGGCGGCTCCGGCGCGGCGCTGAATCGTCGTGCGGCGGAAATCGGCCGATCCCATGGACACCCTCTTCATCTCGGCGCAGGACTGGCTCCAGTTCGTCCGGTCGATCGCGCGGAAGATGCGCGTCTTCTATCCCGCGGCGCACGGCGACGACTATCACCTCGCCTCCGCGGGGCCGGGGGAATGCCCGCCGGTCGCGGCGAGCCGCTACCGCGCGGTGCAGTCCATGAAGCCGCTCCTCTTCGATGCGCGCCTCGACGTGGGCGGATACCTCGGCGGGGAAGAGAGCCCGGCGCGTCCGGGCATTCGCCCGGACGCGCCGGACGGACCGCAGGCGGTGATCGGCGTCAAGGGATGCGACCTGCGGGCTCTCGCGGTCCTCGACTTCGTGTTCACGGGGGACGTCGCCGACCCGTTTTACGCCCTCAACCGGGAGCGGACCCTCGTCATCTCATCCGACTGCACCGCGTTCAAGGAGGTCTGCTTCTGCACCCTGGTGGGGGGGAGTCCGCACCCGGAGGGGGGGTACGACCTCAATCTCTCCCCCGTGGACGGGGGGTATCTGGTCCATGTCGGGAGCCCCCGCGGCCGCGCGCTCGTGGAAGGCGCCGCGGGGCTGTTCGTGGATCCGGCCCCCGCGCAGCGCGAAGAGGCGTCGGCGGCCAGGGCGCGCGTGACGGCGCTGATCGAGGAGCGCCAGCGGGCGTGCGGCTACCTGTGGGGCGGCACGACGAAGGGGCTGATGGAGCGGGTGTACGAGTCCGGCGTTTGGGAGGAGGAGGCCGGGCGCTGCGTCGAGTGCGGGGCGTGCAACTTCGTCTGCCCGACCTGCCACTGCTTCCTGCTTTCCGACCACGGGCGCGAGGAGTTCAGGCGCATGAGGAACTGGGACGCGTGCCAGTACAAGGGCTTCGCGCGGGTCGGGGGGGGGTCCAATCCGCGGCCGGAGCTCTACCAGCGGCTCCGCAACCGGTACGAGAAGAAGTTTCATTTCTGCCCGGTCGTGATCGGGGTCTGCGGCTGCACCGGCTGCGGGAGGTGCGTCGAGGCGTGCATCGGGAAGATCGACATGCGCGAGGTGCTGAAGAAGCTGAGCGGCTGCAAATGAAATGACCATGAAGAATCCCTATCTCCCCGTCGGGGCGACGATCGAGAAGGTCACCGTCGAGAGCGCGACGATCAAGAGCTTCACGCTCGCGCCCGACGAGCCGCTCTCCTTCCGCACCGGGCAGTTTGTCGAGCTCACCGTGCCCGGCGTCGGGGAGGCCCCGTTCACCCCCTCCAGTTCCCACTACGAGCGGGATCGTCTCGAGCTCACCGTCATGCGCGTCGGGGCGGTCACCACCCGGCTCCACGGGATGGAGCCGGGCGAGCGCGTGGGCGTGCGCGGGCCGTACGGACGCGGCTATCCCCTCGAGGAGTTCGAGGGGAGGGGGGTGGTCATCTGCGGCGGCGGGGTCGGGCTCGCTCCGCTCCGCTCGCTCCTCCTCACCCTGCGCCACGACATCGACCGGTACGCGCGGGTGCTCCTCCGCTACGGCGCCCGCACCCCCGCCGACATCATCTACCGGGCGGAGGTCGAGCGCTGGCGCAGGGACGGAAAGATCGACGTGAAGCTCACCGTGGACCGCGGCGAGGCCTCCTGGGACGGGCACGTGGGGCTCGTCACGACGCTCCTCGACGAACCGGGGGTGGATCCCGGCCGGGCGGCGGCCGTCGTCTGCGGGCCCCCGATCATGATGAAGTTCACCACCTTCAAGCTGCTCGACGTCGGGTTCTCTCCGCGGAACATCTACCTCTCCATGGAGAAGAACATGAGCTGCGGTTTCGGAAAGTGCGGCCACTGCCGGCTGGGGACCTACTACGCGTGCAAGGACGGGCCGGTGTTCACGTACGAGCAGATCAAGGATTTCCGCGAAATCTGGGACTGACCATTGCCACGCTTGAAAGTCGAAAAGTTGACGTTGAAAGCGACCATGTAGCGGTGCGAGGGGAGGAGGCGTCATGACGAAGTGCCCGCGGTGCGATGCGGCAAATCAGCCGAAAAACAAATTCTGCGGCGAGTGCGGGATGAGCCTGCGCGAGACCGGCGCGGCGGTGCACATGGACCGCGGCTACCTCGCGATCCGCCGCGGCGAGGCGGACGAGGCGATAAAGGAGTACCGGGAGGCGATCAGGCTCGACCCCTCGAATTCCCGGGCGCACCGCGAGCTCGCGGCGATCTACTACCACCGCGACATGCTCCCGGAGGCGCTCGAGGAGAACAAGAAGGCGGTGGAGCTCGACCCCGACTTCGGCATCGCCCACTACGAGCTCGGCACCGCCTGCTACCGACTGGGGAGGTTCGACGAGGCGATCGCCGCCTACGAGGCGGCGCTCCGCGCGAGCCCCTCGCTCTACCTCGCGAACTTCCGGCTCGGGGTCATCTACTACTACCGCGGCCGACTGGACAAGGCGATCGAGATGTACACGCGGGCGCTCGAGCACAACCCGAACTTCAAGTTCATCCACTACCACCTCGCGATCGCCTACGCGCGCAGGGGGCTGCTCAAGGAGACGATCGAGCAGTTCAAGATCGTGCTCGCGATGGACCCGAAGATGGCCGCCGCCCACTACCATATCGGGTGCGCCTACTACTACAAGGGGGACCTCGACAAGGCGATGGCGCATTTCGAGAAGGCCCTGTCGCTCGACCCGCTCGACGAGCAATCGGCGAGGAACCTGAGGACGCTCAAGGACCTGCGCGGGAGGTTCTTCTGAAATCAAAAATCCCAAATCCAAAATCCCAATAATGAAAAAGCTTGTGCTGAATCTCGACATCTGCAGCGCGTGCCCGCAGTGCGTGGTGGGGTGCAGCTACTACTATCACCCCTCGAATCGCGGGATCGACCGCCTGCGCGAGCTTGCCGCTTATGCGCTCGTCTGCCGCCGCTGCGAGTACGGGACCTGCGTCCAGGCCTGCCCCGTGGAGGCGTTGGAGCGGGATGCCCGGGGGGGCCTCGAGCGGCACCCGATGCGCTGCGTCGGCTGCCGCTCGTGCGCGCACGCCTGCCCGTTCGGGACGATCTACGCGGAGCTCCTGCCGTACCAGCTCTCGGGCTGCGACCTCTGCTTCGACCGGGCGGTGAGCGAGCCGCCCATCTGCGTCCGGAGCTGCCCGTACGGGGCGCTCGACTGGCGCGAGGCCGACGGGATCCCCGGGGAGGCGGTCCCCCTGCTGGACGGCCGCATCGCGGTGATCTCCCACCAGTGGGCGAGGGGCGGGAAAACGGCAGAAAGCTTGTGACTGCTCAGGAGTAAGAATTCAGAATTCAGGAGTCAGGAGTCGGAATGAGGACGCCCGCAGCGACATTTGAGGACCTGGGATACGGCGATATCTCCGAGTTGACGCAGTTACTCGAAGAGGTCAGCACGCTGCGGGAAGCTTATTCGCGATCTATTCTGAATTCTGGCTCCTGAATTCTGGCTCCTGAGTAGTTACAAAGGCTCACAGTGAAAAGCAAAAGACGGGCAGGGATACGATGAGGACCCTCTTCATCTACCTGGTGTTCCCCGGCTTCGCCTTCACGGCGCTCGCCGGGATGCTGGCGGGCTGGATCGAGCGGAAGCTGACCGCGCGCATCCAGTGGCGCGTCGGGCCGCCCTGGTACCAGTCGTTCGCCGACATCCTGAAGCTGCTCTCGAAGGAAACGGTGATCCCCCGCGGCTGCCCTCGCGGCGTCTTCGTTGTCGCCCCGTTCGTGGGGCTTGCGGCCGTCGCGCTCGTCGCGAGCATGCTCGGCGCGGTGGGATCCAATCCGGAGCGGGGCTTTGTCGGCGACCTGATCGTCCTGGTCTACCTGCTGATGCTCCCGTCGATCGCCCTCATCGCGGGCGGGGCGGCGTCCCGCAACACGCTCGCCTCGGTCGGGGTGAGCCGGGAGATGAAGCTCATGATCGCCTACGAGGTCCCCATGATCCTCGCGCTCGTCGTCGCCGTCATCAAGTCCGGGGTCACGATACACACCGGGGAGATCGTCGCCTTCCAGCGCCTGCACGGGCCCTTCATCGCGAGCCTCTCCGGCGCCCTCGCCTTTGCGGCGGCGCTCCTCTGCGTGCAGGCGAAGCTCGGGTTCGCGCCGTTCGACATAGCCGAGGCCGAGACGGAGGTGAACTCCGGCCCGCTCATCGAGTATTCGGGAAGCCTCCTCGCGGCGTTCCGGCTCTCGAGGATGATGCTGCTCGTCGTGCTGCCCGCATTTCTGCTCACCCTCTTCGCCGGTGGGATGCGGTTTCGTGGTTGGGGAATCCTGGTTTCCCCGGTAGAATATGGGGCGGTGCTCCTTCTCATCACTCTGATCAAGAACACGAACCCGCGCGTCCGCATCGACCAGGCGCTCAGATTCTTCTGGGGGCCGGTGACGGCGGTGGCGGCCGCGGCGGTGCTGCTGGCGCTCGCGGGGCGCTGATCGGGCCGGAGGCGACATGGACTGGAAACGGTGGGCGCTCGGCAAGTCCCCGTGGGTCTTCCACCTCTCGACGGGGTCGTGCAACAACTGCGACATCGAGATCATCGACTGCCTGACGCCCCGCTACGACGTGGAGCGCTTCGGCATCCTCCTCGTCGGCAGCATCCGGCACGCCGACATCCTGCTCGTCACCGGCTCGATCAACCGGCGGGTGGCGCCCAGGATCAGGGAGCTCTACGAGAGCGCGGCGAAGCCGTGCCTCGTGGTGGCGTGCGGCACCTGCGCGTGCGGCCAGCACATGTTCAAGGAGAGCTACCACACCATGGACCCGCTCGACGCGCACGTGCCGGTGAGCGTCTACATCCCCGGGTGTCCCCCGAAGCCCGAGGCGCTGATCAGCGGGATCGTGAAGGCGATCGGTACCCTATGAGCACGGTGATCGAAGGGATCCGCGACGCGTTCCCGGACCGCCTCTCCCGATGGGAGGAGCGGCACGGGAGGCGCTTCTACGCCGATGTCGCCGCCGACCGCCTTGTCGCGTTGGTCCGCGCCATTTTCGAGACCTGGCGCCTGCGCTTCATCACGATCTCCGGAACCGACACGCGGGCGGCGATCGAGCTGCTCTATCATTTTTCCGAGGACGCGGAGGGTGCGGTCCTTTCCCTGCGCGTCACGCTGCCGAAGGAGAAGCCGGAGATCGACTCGCTTGCCCCGCACCTGAAGGCCGCCGAATGGGTCGAGCGGGAGCTCCGCGAGATGCTCGGCGTGGAGTTCAGGGGGCACCCGGATCCCCGGCGCCTCCTCCTCGCCGACGACTGGCCGGAGGGCGTCTATCCGCTGCGCCACGACTCCGGGGGGGCGAAGGCATGAGCGAGCGGATCATCCCCATCGGGCCGTACCACCCGCTCCAGGAGGAGCCGGAGTTCTTCAAGCTCCACGTCGAGGGGGAGCGCGTGGTGAAGCTCGACGTGCAGATCGGCTACAACCACCGCGGGATCGAGCAGCTTGCGGAGGCGAAGTCGTACGACCAGATCCTCTTCCTCGTGGAGCGGATCTGCGGCATCTGCTCGACCAGCCACCCGTTCGCGAGCGTGAACGCGGTCGAGAACCTGATCGGGTGCGAGATACCGCCGCGGGCGCTCTTCATCCGGAGCATCGTCGGCGAGCTTGAACGGATCCACTCGCACCTTCTCTGGCTCGGCCTCGCGGGCCACTTCATCGGCTACAATACCGTGTTCATGTGGGCATGGAAGACGCGCGAGATCGTGCTTGATCTCCTCGAGCGCATCAGCGGGAACCGCCAGAACTACACGATGTTCAAAATAGGGGGCGTGCGGCGCGACATACTCGACGGGGAGATACCCTCCTACCTCCAGGCGCTTGACACCCTGCTCCCCGCCCTCGACCTGTTCCGCGGGGCGGTCGCGGACGACCCGGTGATTCACGCGCGGACGAAGGGGGTCGGCGTCCTCACGCCCGCGGATATACGGCAGTACGGCGCGGTGGGGCCCACGGCGAGGGCGTCCGGGGTCGACATCGACATCCGCCGCGACGACCCGTACGCCGCCTACGGCATGGTCGACTGGAAGGTTGTTACCGGGACACGCGGGGACGTCTACGACAAGGTCATGGTGCGGATCCTCGAGATGTACGAGTCCCACGCGATGATTTCCCAATGCCTTAAGAAGCTCCCCCCCGGCGAGATCGACGCGCGGGTGAAGGAGGTCCCGGCCGGCGAGGGGATCGGGCGCCACGAGGCCCCGCGGGGAGAGGTGATGCACTACGTGCGGAGCGACGGGACGAACCGCCCGGCGCGGTACAAGGTGCGCGCGCCGAGCTTCATGAACGTGGCCACGAACGCGAAGGCCGTCGTCGGGCAGACGATCTCCGACGCGACGATCATCCTGGCCGCGGTGGACCCGTGCTACTGCTGCAGCGAGCGGATGGCGGCGGTCGACTCGTCGACGGGGAAGACGATCTGGGACGGCGATGCCCTGATCCGCCTCTCGCAGGAGAAAACCGCGCGGATCAGGATGGAGATGGGAATCCGATGAACCTTGCCTTGGCCGTGGTGCTCCTGCCGTGCATCGCCGGGCTCATGTGCCTCGCGCTCAGGCGTCTCCCCATTCCCTGCCGCGTCCTCTCCGTCGCCGCGTTCGCCGCGGAGGCGGCGCTCGCGGCAACGCTTTTCGCGCGCGGGGCGGCGCCCTGGTCATGGGACGGCATCCCCCTCCTCTCCGCGGACGGGCTCTCCCGCCTCGTCTGTCTCGGGGTCGCGGCCTTCAGCCTGGTGACCGGGATCTATTCGCTCGGCTGGTTCGGCCCCCGGGAGAGGGTCGGCGCATACTGGGGCCTGCTCCTCTTCACGGAGGGCGCCGCCATGGCGGCCGGGCTCTCCGATCATCTCGTGCTCCTCCTCTCGGCATGGGGGTTCCTCGGCGCCACGCTCTTCCTCCTCATCAGCATGGGCGGGCCGGACGCCGCCGGGGCGGCGAAAAAGGCGATGATCATGGTGGGGGGGACGGACGCGTTTTTGGTGCTCGGCGTCGCGATCATCGCCGCGCGCGCCGGAATGCGCGTCCGTCCGTCCGCCCCGATCCCGCTCGCGGGAGGGGCGGCGTGGGCCGCCTACCTCTGCGTCGCGGCGGCCGCGTTCGCAAAGGCGGGCGCGGTGCCTCTCCATAGCTGGGTCCCCGACTGCGCCGAGCGGGCGCCGCTCCCCGTCACCGCCTTTCTCCCCGCCTCGCTCGACAAGCTCCTCGGGATCTACCTCGTCGCGCGGGCGAGCTTGTGTCTCTTCGCCATGAACGAGGGGATGCAGCGCTTTCTGCTCGCGGCCGGCGCCGTGACGATCGTCTGCGGGGTGATGATGGCGATGGCCCAGCATGACATGAAACGCCTCCTCGGCTATCACGCCGTCTCGCAGGTCGGCTACATGCTGCTCGGGATCGGCACGGGGACCGCGGTGGGCATCGCCGGCGGTCTCTTCCACATGGTCAACAACTGCATCTACAAGACCTGCCTCTTCCTCGGGGCGGGGGCGGTGGAGAAGCGGACCGGGACCGCGGAGCTCGACGACCTCGGCGGCCTCTCCGGCGCGATGCCGATGACCTTCGCCTCCTGTCTCGTGGCCTCGCTCGCGATATCGGGCATCCCGCCGCTCAACGGCTTCGCCTCGAAGTGGATGGTCTACCAGGGGCTGCTGTCAATGGGGCGGGGGGGCGGGAAGCTCTGGGTGCTCTGGCTCCTCGCGGCCATGTTCGGGAGCGTGCTGACCCTCGCCTCCTTCGTGAAGCTGATGCTCGCCGTGTTCCTTGCCCGTCCGTCGTCCCCGCGCGCCCTCGCGCGCGGCCCTGTCCGCGAGGTCGGGGTGTCGATGGCGGCGCCCGCCGCCGCGCTCGCCGCCGCGTGCATCGCGC
>JBAXOY010000067.1:0-16827 GCA_037133055.1 Chlamydiota bacterium | reverse complement strand
TACTGTCGCACGCAGATGAACGCAGATTGTCAGGATAGACAGGATACAAAAAGGGGACAAAAGCGGCGGGATACCCGGATCGTCCAAAAATCCGTTTCCCTTGTACCTTTACTCCATGGTCTTATCTGCGTCCATCCCGACGATCTGCGTTCATCTGCGTCCCGGCGTTAAAGCCGTCAATCGAAGATGGGCTTGACCGGGGGGCGCTTTTAGGACAGAATAGCGGCTCGCGGATGATGCGGCAACCGGGTCCCGCGCAGGGACCATCCGACAACTGAGCGGAAGATTCGGTTCCATCATTGGGATTTGGGTTTTGGGATTTCCCCCCGGGGCTCCAATGGTCGTCGTGCGGTGGCTTCTGGTCGTCGAACTGCTGGGCCTTGCCTGCTGGCCGGTCTGCCTGTGCCTCTTCCGAGGCCTCCCCGACGGGGGGCTCGGGGTGGCGCGGCTCCTCGGCATCCTGATCCTTGGCTATGCGGCATGGCTCTCCGCGAGCGTGGGCCTCTTTCCCCTCGACGGGGCCTCGGTCATGGCCCTCTTCCTCATCTTCCTCGCCTCCTCCGCGGTTTTCGCCTGGGCGCGGCGCGGGGAGATGGGCCGCTTCATCGCCGAGCGGAAGGGGATCCTCCTCTTTGAGGAGTTGTTCTTCCTCGCCGTGTTCGCGGCCGCGGTCTTCATCCAGTCGTTCAAGCCCGACATCACGCTCGCCGAGAAAGAGCCCGACATGATGTACCTCCAGGCCGTGCTCCGGGGGGGCGCCATGCCGCCCCAGGACCTCTGGTTCGCGGGGAAGCCGATCAACTACTACTACCTCGGCTACGCCCTCTTCTCCTGCCTCGTGAGGCTCGCCTCCGCGAGGCCCGAGATCGGCTTCAACCTCGCCGTCGCCACCGTGGTCCCGCTCGCGGCCCTCGGGTCGTTCAGCCTCGCCTTCAACCTCGTCCGCCGGCGCGGGTGGGCCCTCCTCGCCCCGCTCTACCTCCTCGGCCTCGGCAATCTCGACGCGTGCAGGCGCGCCTTCCTGGGCGGCGGCCTCTGGGGAACGGACTGGTGGATCGAGATGTTCGCCCACGGGTCGCGGGATGTCATCCCGGGCACCATCCACGAGTTCCCCTGCTTCAGCTTCCTCCTCGGCGACCTGCACCCGCACTATATGTTCATGCCGTTCTGCTTCCTGATCCTGTCCATCCTCCTCGTCTTCTTCATCCGGAGCCGCGAGCTCCTTGCCCGGTTCCCGCCCTCCGGCTGGGGCGCGGCGGGGGTGCTCTTCCCGCTCGCGCTCGGATCCGTATTCATGTTCAACACCTGGGATTACCCGACCTACGTGCTGCTCGCCGCGATTTCCGCCTTCGCCCTCGCGCGGCGCCGGGAAGCGGGCGCCCCGGCGTGGCCTCTTCCGGCGTGGCTGCTCCTCGCCGTTGCCGCGAGCATCGTCTTCTTCCTCCCGTTTCACCTCTGGTTCGAGCCCGCCGCGAGGACGAGCCCGGGCATGGTGGACGCCGCGCACCGGTCCCCGCTGGGCGCGTTCCTGACGGTGAACGGGCTCGCCTGCGCCGCCATCCTCTCGTTCCTCTCCGCGGAGTCGTTCCGCGCCTCCCGCAGGGGGGGGCTTCTCCTCGGCGGGCCTGGTCTTGCGATCGCATCGGGCGCCGTCGCGGTCGCGGCGGGCGTGCTGGCGGGGAGCGCGGTCGCCGGCATCATGGCCGGCGCGTGCCTCGCGGCAGCGCTGGTCGCCTTCTCGCGCGCGGAGATGCCTCCGGAGCGGCTCTTCGTCCTCCTCCTCTCCTTCCTCTGCGTCTCGCTCTTCCTCGGCTGCGAGTTCCTCTACCTCAAGGATTTCTACGGCCCGACGCTCCAGCGGCAGAACACGGTCTTCAAATACTATTTCCAGGCCTGGATACTCTCCTCCATCGTCTTCGCCGCGGGGGGATGGTTCGTCGCCGAGTGGCTCACGGGCTTCCCGCGGCATGCATGGCGCGCGGCGCTGGCGGCGCTCATCGCGCCGTCGCTCATCTACCCGGTCCTGGGGACCTGGTATCGCTGCCAGGGGTTCCGCGGGGGCGCGCGGGGACCGGTCCCCTACCTTCCCACCCTCGACGGGGCCGCCTACATCCGGCACCTCTACCCGGGCGAGTACCGGGCCCTCGGCTGGGTGCGCGGCTGGATACCCCCCGGGGCCGTCATCCTCGAGGCCACGGGGAATCCCTACAGTTTCCACGGGAGGGTCTCGACCTTCACCGGCCGCCCGACGGTGCTCGGGTGGGGGAACCAGGAATCGCTCTGGCGGGACTGGAGCTGGAAGAAGATCACGGAGCGGACCGAGGATATCCGCCGCATCTACGATGCGACGGACAAGCGCGAGGCGCTGCCCCTGCTCCGGAAGTACGGCGTCGGCTTTGTGTATGTGGGCACGCTCGAGAGTAAAAAGTACACCCGCGCGGGCCTTGACGCCTTCGCGGGATCGTTTCCCCTCGTGTACCGGGGGAGGGACGTGCTGATCTACCGGGTCCCCGCGGAGGCGCCGGAGACGTGAGCGCGCAAGATCCCGCACCCGCCGTGCGCCTTTCCGTGGTGATCCCCGCCTTCAACGAGGAGGAGCGTCTGGAGGGGACGCTCGCGCGCGTCTTCGAGTACCTCTCCGGGCGGGGGGGCGCGTTCGAGGTCATCGTGGTGGACGACGGCTCGACGGACGGGACGGTCGCGACGGCCCGCCGCGCGGCGGAGAGTCGGGGAGGGCTGAGGGTCGTCCTGAACGGGCGGAACAGGGGAAAGGGGTTCTCGGTGCGCCGGGGGGTGGAGGAGTCCCGCGGCGAATTCATCCTTTTCTCCGACGCCGACCTCTCGACCCCGATCGAGGATATCGAAAAGCTTTTTCACGCGCTTCTCGATGGTGGATACGACATCGCCATCGGCTCGCGGTCGATCCGGGGATCCGACGTCCGGGTACGCCAGCCGTGGTACCGCGAGCTGATGGGGAAGACCTTCAACAAGGTCGTCAGGCTCTTCACGCTGCGCGGCTTTCACGACACGCAGTGCGGGTTCAAGCTCTTCACGGGCGCCGCCGCCCGCGACGTCTTCTCGCGGCAGCGGGTCGAGCGGTTCAGCTTCGACGTGGAGGCGCTCTATCTCGCGCGGAAGGGCGGATACCGGATCGCGGAGGTCCCCGTGACGTGGTACAATTCCCCCCGCAGCCGCGTGAGCATCGTCGGCGATCCGGTGCAGATGTTCCTCGATGTGCTGAGGATCCGCTTCTACGACATCAGGGGCCTGTACCGGTCCGGCGGGAGCGGGGGAGGGGGCATGACACAGTGAAACGGCATCTCGCGGTCCTCATCGCCGCCCTCGCTCTCGGGGGCGCGTTCCGTTTTTCCCACCTCGACTGGGGGAGGCCGACCGTTTTCCACCCCGACGAGGCGCGCATCTCCTATGCGATCGGCGATATCGACCGCCAGGTCGCGGCGGTCGCGGCGAAGGCCGCCCGCGGGGAGCGGGTGACCCTCCTCGAGCGCCTCGACTCGCACAACCCGCACTTCTTCGCCTACGGGTCGCTCCCCCTCTTCCTTATACGCGGCGCGCAGCGGCTCTTCCCGCGCCGGGACCTGTTCGCGGTCGGGCGCGCCTGGTCGGCGTTCTTCGACACGCTCACCATCCTCTTCGTCTACCTCCTCGGCGCCCGCCTCTTCTCGCGGCGCGCCGGGTGCCTCGCGGCGCTCTTTTTCTCGTTCGCGGTCCTCCACATCCAGCTCTCGCACCTGCTCACGGTGGACGTGATGCTGGCGAGCCTCGTCACCGCCTCGGTCTATTTCTCGGCGCGCGTGATGGAGGGGGGAAGGTTCCGCGCCTACGCCCTCGCGGGGGTCATGGCGGGGCTCGCGCTCGCGACCAAGGTGACCGCCGCCCCCGTCCTGCTGCCGCTCCTCTTCGCCCACGGCGCCCTCTGCGCACGGCGGCGCCGCTTTCTTTCGCCGGTCCAGTGGGGAAAGCTCCTCGCGGCGCTCCTGCTGACGGGCGCGGTCTTCGCGGCGGCGGAGCCGTTCTTTTTCCGCGACCACGCGGAATTCATGCGGCAGCTCGTGGAGCAGCGGAACATGGTCCAGGGGCGGTGGGCGCCGCCGTGGACGCTCCAGTAGGAGCACACCGTGCGCGGGTTCTATCAGTTGAAGAATCTCCTGGCCTACTGCCTGGGGATCCCCGCCGGCGCCGCCCTCCTCCTCGGCGCGGCGTTTCTCGTCGCCCGCACCGCGCGCCGGCCCGACCGGGGCGTCCTGCTCGTCCTCGCGTGGCTCGTCCCCGTGGCGGCGGCCACCCTGAGCTTCAAGGTGAAGTTCCTCCGCTACCTCGCCCCGCTCATCCCGTTCCTCTGCGTCCTCGGCGCGGGCGGCATCTGCCTTATCATCGGGGAGGCGGGGAGCCGTCTGAGGCGGCGGCTCCTCGTCCTCGCGGCCGGGCTTGCCGTCGCCTTTTCGTTCTTCTATGCCCTCGCGTACATGAGCGTCTACCGGCACGAGGACACCCGCGTCGCCGCGTCGGACTGGATCTACCGGAATGTCCCGCCCCGGTCGCAGATCCTCGGCGAAACGTGGGAGTTCTGCGTCCTCCCGACCAGCACATCCGCAGGCGACCCCGGCAGGTTCCGCTACGCCGTCACCGCGCTCGACATCTACCGCGCCGACGACCGCGGCAAGGCCCGGCTGCTCGCCGGCCAGCTCGCCGCGGGCGACTATATCGCCCTCCCGACGAAGCGGATGTACGGCTCGGTCCTGAGGGTGCCCGACCGCTACCCGATCAGCGCGAACTACTACCGGCTCCTCTTCGAGGGGCGGCTCGGCTACACGCTCGTGAAGAGCTTCACCTCATACCCGCGCCTCGCCGGGGTCGTGTTCAACGACGATTTCGCCGACGAGAGCTTCACCGTCTACGAGCACCCGAAGGTCCTCATCTTCAAAAACACGGCGCGCCTCCCCGCCGACGGGATCGAGCGCCTGCTGCGCGCCGAGCCGAAGATCGACTGGTGGCCGGTGCTCGACGAGGCGCTCGCCGCGAGCGAGGACCGGGCGCCGTGGGGCAGGGGAGGGGCCGCCTCCCCGCTCGACGCCGGCGCGGGGGGAGGGCGCACGGGGGTGTGGGCCCTCATCGCGTGGCTCGCGATGGCGGAGGCGCTCGGGCTCATCGCCCTGCCCATCGCGTCCTCCCTCTTCGGCGGCCTGAAGGACCGGGGGGCCCCGTTCGCGAAGACGCTGGCGATCGCCCTCGCGGGCTGGCTCGTCTGGCTCGCGGCGAGCCTGCACGCCGTCCCCTTCTCGCTCTCCGGGATCCTCGCGGCCTACGGCCTCGTGCTCCTCGTGTCGATCCGGCTCGCCGCGCGGGGCTGCGGCTGGCGCGGATTCACCGGGGAAACGGCGAAGGCCGCCTGCGCCTCCGAGGCGGTCTTCCTTGCGTCGTTCCTGCTCTTCCTGCTTTTCCGCCTCTACAACCCCGATATCTTCTGGAGCGAGAGCTCCATGGATTTCTCGTTCATCAACTCGATCCTCCGCTCCCGGTACTTCCCGCCGATCGACCCGTGGGCGTCCGGCGTCTACCTGAACTACTATTACTACGGGCACTACCTCGTCGCGATGCTCACGAAGCTCTCCGGGGTCCCGTCGACCGTCGGCTACCCCCTCTCCTTCTGCCTCATCCCGGCGCTGGTGATCTCCTCCGTCTTCTCGATCGTCCTCACCCTCGCCGGGCGGATACGGTGGGGCCTCGCGGGCGCCGCCGCGGCGGGGCTCCTCGGGAACCTCGACGGGTTACTCCTCTGGGTTGACACCTGCCCCTGGCGCGACATTTTCTACCGGTTCCTCCATATCAGCCCGGCCACGCACGCCGAGCACTCCTACCGGTTCTTCCGCTGCGCTCACGAACTGATCCCGAACACGGTTCACGAGTTTCCTCTCTGGAGCTTCATCTTCGTCGATCTCCACGCGCACATCATCGCCATGCCCTTCGCCCTGCTCCTGCTCGCCCGGGCCCTCGACCTCATGCTGTGGCGCTCGCCCCCGGGGCGGGAGTGCACGTCGACGGGGGAATCGAGGGCGGTGAATTTCGCCGCCACCGCGCTGGTCCTCGGCATGCTGGTCCCCACGAACACCTGGGATTTTCCGACCATCGGCGGCGTGCTCGCCCTCGGTTTCCTGGCGCGCGAGGTCGTGCGGCGCCGGCATGCGCCCCGCGTACTGCCCCTGGCCGAGTACTCGATATGGTGGAGCTGCGGTTTCGGCGGGCGCCTGATCCTCGCGATCATGAGCCTCGCGCGTCTCGAGGGGCCGGTCGGAAGGCCCCTCGGGGTGCTGTTCAGGACGGCGTGGGCGTTCGTGCCGCTGGCCGCGGCGGCCGTGGCCGCCTACGCGCCGTTCTTCCAGTTCTTCGGGAGGGAGGGGATGGGGATAGGGCTCGTGGGAGAGCTCACGACTCCCGCCGGGGCCCTGCTCCGCTTTTTCGGCCTCTTCCTCTTCGTGATCGCGTCGTATGTCGCGATGGAGGCCCTCCTCTTTCTCGACGGCGCCCGGGGCCTCCGGCGGCGCCTCGTGCTCGTCCTCCTTCTCCTCGCGGCGGCGGCCGCGCCGTGGTACGCCTTCTCCCCGCTCGGCGCGCGGAGTTGCGCCGCCCTCTCCCGCGCCCTCGCCTCGGCCGCCCCGCGGCTCGCCTTCGCCGCGCCCGGCCTGCGCGACTACGCGGCGCTGTCCCTCGTCCTCGCGCTCCTCTTTCCCGGCCTCATCGCGCTCGGGCGGAACCGGCGTGACGCGAGGGCGGTCTTCGCCATCGCCCTGGTCCTCTACGGGCTCGCCATCGTCGCGACGTGCGAGATCTTCCATATCAGGGATTTCCTCCAGGGCGGCGGGTGGAAGAGGATGAACACCATCTTCAAGTTTTACATGCCGGTCTGGTTTTTCTTCTCCATCGGCTGCGCGTTCTTCCTCAGCCGGATCGCCGCCCATCCCCCGTGCGCGCTCTCCGGCGCCCGGCGGGCGCTCAGTCTCTCGAAGCGGGCCGCCTGGTGGACCGCCCTCGCCGCGCTCGCCGCCGCATCGCTCGTCTTTACCGTCATGGGGCCCCGGGCGCGCACGACCGGCGACGATCTGTACGGGCGCGTGTCCCTGAAGCCGCCCATGGGCGGCCGGTCCGGCCTGCTGAACGCCCTCCTGCCCCAGGCCCTGACCGACCCGACACTGGACGGCCTCGCCTTCCTCAAGGACCGCCTTCCCGACGAGTACGAGGCGGTGATGTGGCTCCGGCGGAGCCTCGGCGGGCAGCCGGTGATCGTCGAGGCGACGCTCGAGGACTACCGCTATGAGTACGCGCGGATCAGCGCGAACACGGGGCTCCCGGCGGTGCTCGGCTGGTGGAGCCACGTGGACCAGCGGGGCTACCCCCACCGCGACATCCGGAAGAACGACGTCTTCGCCTTCTTCAAGTCCGCGGACCCGGCCGAGCTCCGGACGCTCATCGCGAAGTACGACATCGGGTACGTCTACATCGGCGACACGGAGCGCAGAATCTACAAACCCGACGCGCTCGCGAAGTTCGACGGGATGGTGGACCTGTTCACGCCGGTCTTCCGGAACAAGACGGTGGCGATCTACCGGGCCGCGCGCTCCACGCGGCCGGCGGCGGCCGGCGCGATGGGGAAGGAGGCCACCCCCGTCCCCACGGCGGCCCCGAGGGTCTCCCTGCTGGACGGCGGCGAGGGATCCGCGCCGGGCGAGTACAACGAGCCGCGCGGGGTTGCGGTGGACGGGAAGGGAAATGTCTACGTGGCGGATTTCAGGAACTACCGCATCCAGAAATTCGGCCCCGACGGCCTCTTCCTCTGCGCGTGGGGCGAGGAGGGCAGCTACCCGGGCCAGTTCAACAACCCGTGCGACGTGAAGACGGACGCGAAGGGCCGGGTGTACGTGGCCGACACCTTCAATCACCGCGTCCAGGCGCTCAGCCCCGAAGGGAAGTCCGCCGCCGTGTTCGAGGGAGGCCTTTTCGCCCCCCGGGGGGTCGCGGTCGACGCGAAGGGGCGCGTCTGGGTCGCGGACACGGGGAACAGCGCGGTGAAGCTGTTCACGGCCGAGGGCGAGCCGCCCCGCGTGATCGGGGGCCGGGGGAAGGGGAACGGGGAGTTCGATTCGCCCGTGGGCCTCGCCGTGGACCGGAAGGGGAGGGTGTACGTGGCGGACGCGGGGAACGGGCGCGTCCAGGTACTGGACCAGGCCGGGAACTACCTCAGCCAGTTCAAGGTCGACGGGTGGAAGCAGGGCGTCTTCAACGAGCCGTACCTCGACGTGGACGCGCGGGGGGATATCTATCTGACCGACCCGCCGGGCCATCGCGTCCTGAAATACTCCCCCGCCGGGAAGATCCTCGGGACATGGCGGCCGGCCGAGGGGTCCGGGACGCTCCTCGAGTTCCCGATGGGGATCGCCGTGCAGAAGGACGGCGACGCGGTCTATGTCGTGGACTGCCGCCACCACAGGGTGCGAAAGGCGTCGAAGAAGGATTTCAGGTAACCGCATGGAAACCGGGAGGGCTGACGGGACCGCGGCGCGGCGTTGGAGATGGGCGGGGGTCGCCGTCTCGTTCCTCGTCCTGTGCGCGCTGTGGCTCTGGTGCGAGCGCGGCGGGAGCAGCCTGATCCGCATCGTCGCCTCGGGGGACAAGATCACGGTCTTCCTCGACGGGAGGCTCATCGTCGAGGGACGCGACGCGGGCCTCCCGACGGAGGGCGGGGTCGGCGTCTGGTACGATCGGGAGCATCACTGGGGATTCCCCGTCCCGCAGACGCTTCAGTCGGCGCGGGTGACCGACAACGCCTCGCATGCGCTCCTCCTGACGCAGGATTTCAGGAAACCGCTCTCCGACGCGTGGGCGGAGCGGCCCGGGTCCTGTGCGCCGTCCGGCGAGGGGCTCCGCTGCGACCGGGCGAGGCCCGTGCGTCTCTGCACCGGCTCCCGGGACTGGAAGGATTACACCCTCGAGCTCAGGGTGCGGAACCCCACGGCGATGGAGGTCGCGGTGCGTTACCGCGACCCCGCGAACCACGCCGTCTTCTTCCTGCGCCCGTTCCGTGAGCTCGACTCCGGCATCACCTTCGTGACCGGCGGCGCGCGGAGGAACATCGCCGGCGAAAGGCCGTACTACGCCGTGACCGCGGAGGCGAAAAACATCCTCCTCGTCTTTCTCCACTGGTTCCCCTGGTGCGCGTTGGCCGTCGTCGCGCTCGCCGCGGCGGGCCGGCTCATCGGCTTCGTCGCGGCGCATTTCAAGGTGCCCCGCGGTGCGTTCGAACTGCTCTTCCTCTACGTGCTCTTTGCAGGGGGATTCGTCTACCTCTCATGGATCACCCGCTCCCTTCTCGACGGGATACCGCACGTCCAGGACTCGGTGGTCTACAACTTCCAGGCCAGGACGCTCGCACGGGGGGCGCTCTATTCCCCCGCGCCGCCCGTCCCGGAAGCGTTCGGCTTCGATTTCCTCATCGTGAAGGACGGCAAATGGTTCGGGCAGTATCCGTGGGGGCACCCGTTTCTGCTCATGTTCGGGCACCTGCTGCACAGGCCGTGGATCATCCCGCCCCTCGTGGGGGCGTCCGTGCTAGTCCTGATATACCTGATCGCGCGGGAGCTCTTCTCGCGCGAGACGGCCGCCCTGAGCGCCCTCCTCGCCCTTTCATCCCCGTTCTTCCAGATCAATGCCTCGAACTTCATGTCGCACAACTCGGCGTCGTTCTATCTCGCCCTCGGCGTCCTGTTCCTCGTCAAGGCGCCCCGCGCCCCGCGCCCGTCGCGGCAGGCGCTGTACGGGTTCCTCTCCGGGGTCGCCCTCGGCGCGCTCTTCAACACGCGCCCGCTGCACGCCATACCCGCCCTCGCCCTCACCGGTGGTATGTTCCTGTACTACGTGCTGGCGCGCCGGGTCCGCCTTCGCGCCCTCTTCGCCTTCTCCGCGGGCGCGCTCCTGCTGCTCGCCTTCTTCCTGTACGGTAACTACGCGGTCATGGGGAACGCGTTCGACATTCCCTACCGGCTCGTCGGCAACGACGCCGGTTTCTTCGGCGACAGGAACCCGCTCGGCCTCGCGCTCAGCCACTACTACGCCTCGCTCACCCTGTTCGTGATGGTCGTGTTCGGCTGGCCCCCGGTGTACACCTCCGCCTTCTTCCTCGCGTTCGTCCTTTGCGCGAAGAAGAAGGCGGAGAACGTCTACCTGCTGCTTCTCCTCGCCGGCGTGACCGGCGCGAACCTGTTTTACACCCTCATGGCGTCCCCGGGGCACATGTACGGGCCGCGCTTCATGTACGAGGTCTTTCCCCTGTTCGTCATCATGTCCGCCTGCGGATGGGACTCCGCGCGCCGGCTCTTTGAGGACGGGATCGCGGCGTGCGCCCGCTCCTTCCCGCTTCGGGCGCGGGTGCTGTCGTGGCTCGCGCACGCGGTGTTCCTCGCCCTCCCCGCGATGCTCGTCTTCGGCGCCCAGCAGAAGTGGCTCTCGCGGTCGGACGCGCTCTTCGACTTCGCCTTCATGCCCCCGAACATCTACGGCATGAAGGGGTTCAACTATATCTCGGGGGCGATGATCGAGAAGGTCCGATCGCAAGGGATCCACCACGCCGTCATCTTCGTCGAGGACCGTGAGCCCGACTGGTGGTACTACGGGGCGCTTTTCACCCTGAACTCCCCGTTCCTCGACTCGGACATCATCGTCGCGCGGGATAGGGGCGACGCGGAGAACCGGAGGGTGATCGCCGCCTTCCCGGGGAGGGCCCTGTACCGCGCCATGGTGAAGCGGATGGAGATACGGAACTATACGTGAGCGGGCCGGCGGGGCCGGAAGGGGAGGGGCGGCGATGGTGCCCGGCGCGGACCTGTTCGCCCGGAGGGTCGTGAAGCCCCTCCACGCCTCGCTTATCCTCAGGCGGCACCTTGAGGCGCTCTCCGGGGGGCTGCTGCGGCTCCTGCCGGACGGGGGGCACCTGAAGGGGGTGGACGTCGGGTGCGGAAGCGGACGGCTGGCGCGCCTGATGATGGAGCGCCGCCCGACGCTCGAGATCTCCGGCGCCGACGTTGTCGTCAGGCCGGACGCGGTGATTCCGGTCGCGGAGTTCAACGGGGCGCGCCTCCCGTTCGGGGACGCGTCGTTCGACTTCGCGATGATCGCGGACGTGCTGCACCACGCCGGCGACCCGGCCGCGCTGCTCCGGGAGTGCCGCAGGGTCTCCCGCGGCCTCATCGTCGTGAAGGACCACCTGTGCGAGTCGCGGTGGGACGAGCTGCGCCTGCGCGTGATGGACTGGGGGGGAAACAGGGCCGAGGGGATCAGCATGCCCTACCGCTATCTCTCCCGGGCCGGGTGGGACCGTATCTTCCGGGAGACGGGACTCCGCCCCGAAGCGTCCTGCGAGCGGCTCGGCCTCCTGCCCCCCCCGTTTTCATGGGTCTTCGAGGGGGGGCTGCATTTCGCCGCCCGCCTGCGGGTGTCCCCTTCGGGGGGGTGCGCGCGGCGGCGTGAGATCGCAACAGGAGAACGGGGATGAATCGAACGGGCGGCGAGATCGATCTCTCAGTGATCATGCCCTGCCTGAACGAAGAGGAGACGATAGGGGAGAGCATACGGCAGGCGAAAGAGGCGATGGCCGGAATGGGCGTCAGGGGCGAGATCCTCGTGGTGGACAGCGATTCCACCGACCGCTCGCGCGAGATAGCCCTCCGGGAGGGCGCGCGCGTGATCAACCAGCCCGAGCGGGGGTACGGGAACGCGTACCTCAGGGGGTTCGACGAGGCGCGGGGCCGGTATCTCGTGATGGGCGACCCGGACGGGACGCACGACTTCCGGGAGATCGGCCGGTTCGTCGACCTCCTCGGGGAGGGGAACGATTTTGTGATGGGCTCGCGCTACCGGGGGACGATGATGCCGGGATCGATGCCGTTCCTCAACCGGTACCTCGGGAACCCGATGATCTACAAGATCATGCGGCTTTTCTTCGGCACGCGCGTTTCCGACACGAACTGCGGCATGCGGGCGATTACCCGCGAGGCGTACCGGCGCCTCAACCTTCATACGAAAGACTGGGAATACGCCCTCGAGATGGTCGTGAAGGCGGAACGGCTCGGCCTCCGGACGGCGGAGGTGCCGATCACCTATTATGCGCGCGGCGGGGAAACGAAGCTGCGGCCGATGTACGCGGGGTGGCGGAATCTTCGATTCATGCTGCTCTATTGCCCCAACTGGCTCTTCCTGATCCCCGGCATCGCGATGCTGGCGACGGGGTTCGGGCTCATGCTCCTGCTTCTGGGCGGCGAGGTGCACATCGGCGGCAGGCTCATCGGCTTCCACTTCAGCGTCCTGGGGGCCCTGCTCTCGATACTCGGCTTCCAGACAATCGCCCTGGGGGCCTACGCGAAGGTCTACTCGATGGCGGAGAATTTCGGGGCGGATGATGCCTTCACGAAGTTTTTAAACCGGTACGTCAGCCTCGAACGCGGGATCGTGTCCGGCGGGATCGTCTTCCTCGCGGGGCTCGTCATCAACCTCTATCTCGTGTACAGGAAGCTCGTCGATACGGCGAATGTGGAGACCCTCGGCCCCGCCATCTTCGCGATGTCCCTCATCATCCTCGGGGCCGGCATCTTCTTCTCCTCGTTTTTTCTGAGCGTGCTCCAGATCAGGAGGCGGGCATAGGCCCGGGCGGGGCGTCGCCCGCGGGATGTCCATGCGCCGTTTCGCGCCGGAGAACCGCCTGCCCGATTCAACCGGCGCGTTTCGATCTGCGCCCCGCTCCTCCGAAAAATATCCCCGCGTAGCGAAGCGCAAATACGAAGGCGTCCCGCAGGGAACGGCCCTCGGAGCGGATATAGGTGACAAAATACACCGCGCCGAACCACAGCGTGAAGAGCGGGTTCGGGGGGATTTTGATCAACCGCCTGATGAGCGGGAGCGAGGGGGGGAAGAGCACCGCCGTCTGGAAAAACTTGTGCAGGCTCATCAGCGCCCGCCGGTCCGGAAGCCGCAGGATCGAGTCGTGGTAGTAACTGCTTTCTATCCTGTCCACCGAAAAGTCCGCGGGGAGATACCCCTTCCGGATGCAGTAGTCCACCAGCCCGGTGTTTGAATACGGCTGATAGATGGAGCACCACGGATAGTCGGTTTTGATCCGTATGCAGAACTCTATGGTTTTCAGGGCGCTGTCCAGCGTCTCATCGGGAAGGCCGATGAGGCAGAACGCCCTGAACGGAATGCCCGCCTCGTGGAGCAGGCGCGCCGCGGCGATGATCTTCTCGTCGGGTAACCTTTTCCCCAGCACTTTCAGGCGCAGCTCCTCGTCGCCGGTCTCCACCCCCATCCATACCCCGGCGCATCCGCTCTCCCCGAGTTTCGCCGCGATCTCCCGGGTCATGAGGTCCGCCCTGACCAGGCAATAGTAGGGGCGCCTGACGCGCCGCCGGTACTCGTCCATGACGGCCATGCACCAGTCCGGGCTCGTGTTGAAGATCTCGTCGTACAGATGGACCGTCCGCACGGGGTACCGCGCGCACACCTCCGCGATCTCCGAAATGAGGTTGCCCGGGGACCTGCGCCTGACATGCGGCCCCTTCCCCCGGTACAGTTCCTTGAGTTTGTCGTTGAGGCAGAAGTTGCAGCTGTACGGGCATCCCCGCTGACCGAGGAAGGCCTTGACCGAAACCCGCGCGAGGTATGGATACTTGTCGCAGTACAGCGCGCGGTCCGCAAAGGGCGCCAGGTCCAATTCTTCGTCCGTGAGGTAGGGGCGCACGGGGTTTTCGACGATGCGCTCTCCGGACTTGGACCAGACATTCGGCACCCCCCGGCAATCGGTCCGATCATCGATGCAGCGGGCGATATCCAGGATCGCCCCCTCCGCCTCCCCCCGCACGATCATGTCCACGGACGGGTGCCGGATCATCTCGGGAAAGAACGTAGGGTGCCCTCCGCCGAAGATGACGCGGACGGACGGGAATGCGGCCTTGATCAGGCCCGCTGTCCGGAGGCACCAGTGGTGCGACCCCGTTATGGCGGAAAAGCACACCGCGTCGGGGAGATGGGCCCCGACCTCCCGCAGGATCCTCCGATCGTCGGTCCCCACGACCACATCGACATGGTGCCCCGCCCGTTTGAGGACCGCCGACAGGTATTCCACCCCGATATATTCCAGCGCGATCTCCTGTATGAACTGGAATCGTGCCATCTGAATCCCCCCTTGCGGAATGCAAGAATCAGTTGGGCCCCTGCATCCCCGGCGGAGTCCCGGGCTTTTCCGCCCGCGGGTCCACATCGGACCGCGGCTACGGGACGAGGCGGAACGTCACCGGCGCGGACCATATTCCCCACCGCCCCCGCGCGGTCCGTGCCCTGATCCTCACGCGATACTCCCCCGGATCCATGTCGGAGAAGAGCGACGGGGACGACTCCGTTTCCGGCGAGACCACCTCTCCGGTGTCGAGCGCGACCACCCACGCGCCGTCGCGTGCGGGGTCGAACGACGGATCCGCGGCGAGGACCAGGGAGTCGATGACGGTTTGGCCCTCGCCGGCGTGATCGATCACGAGCGTCTGCTCCCCCTCCCCGAGCGCGCACGCGCCCAGGCGCTCCCAGAGCCAGTCGTTGGGATAGCGCTCCTTCATCTGCGCGGTGATCCCCCCGAGGGTGATGCTCGTTCTCCCGCCCATGCCGCAGTCCTGGTGCGCCCAGAGGGTGTAGGTTCCGCCCTCCTCGACCCGGATGGATCCGCGGAAGGGGGGTGCGTTCCGGGAGGCGGCGATAAACCCGCCGCCCGAATAGCCCGGGATGTGGGACTGCCGGGACCATCCGCCCAGGCCCCCCCGGCGGGCGAGGAGGTCCTCTCCTTCCGCGAAGATCGTCCCCGCCCGCTTCCTCTCGGCGCGCAGGTGGTACGCCGACTGGGGGCCGCCGCCGGAGTCGTCGGCATAGGTCCACCTGACCCGGCAGGCGGGTCTCGAGACGGCGCTCCCCCCGGCCGGCTCCGTGATCCGCGCCGCGGCATAGCGGGGAAGGCGGAGGTCGTAGACGGCGATGTCGGGTCTCGTGGAGACCGCGTAGTCCGCCTGGCTGATCCCGAGCTCGTTACCGGGGAAGACGGCCACGCGGGCGAAGTCCCTCTCGAGCTCGGGATAGATCGCCGCGAGGGCGGGGTTTGCGGCGGGGCACCAGTGGGCGTAGAACCCCGAGCTCGTGACGATGTAGTCGTATCCCTGATCGAGATACCATGAGAGAAGCCTCCCGCCGAGATCCTGCGTAGTCAGCGCGTAGGTATCCGCGGGGAACTGCGGTCCATACATGAAGTCCACCGCAACCTTGCTGCCGCGGGGCATATGCGTCCGCGCCCACTCCAACGCCATTTCGCGGGGATCGGGACGGCCCATCATGAGGGCGTAGCGGCACGAGAGAACGAGCGGCTGCGCGAGTGCCGCGGCGACGAGGATCGAGGCCCCCGCCGCACCGCCGCGCCCCCGCCGGACGCGGCTTCCCGCCCGCCAGAGCGCGTACCCCGCCGCGAGGCAGAGAAAGGGGATGAGGACAGCGAGGTTTCGGGTGATGCGGACCGCCTGGTGGGAGATATAGGCATAGTAGAGGACGGGAAAACACGCGGCGATCCACCCCGCGATCCCCCCGGAGAGGAGCAGCATCGCGCAGCCCGCGAGGGCGAGGAGGGCGGGGAGGAGCCCCATCCCGGACCGGGCGAGATAGAGGGCGTTCCAGAGCCAGTTCGGGAAACCCACGGTGTCGTCGTAGGCGGGGAACCCCCCGGCGTAGATGTGAATCTGGGAGCGGAGCTCATCGAGGTACTTCGCGTGCATCGAGAGGAAGTACGGGCAGGCGAGGAGGAAGCCGTACGGGACGGCGGCGACGCCGGCGAGCGCCCCGAGCGCGCCGCGGAGGCCCCCGCGCCGGACGGCGACGGCGGCGAGGCAGAGGAAAAACGGCGCGAGGATGAGGGCGCCGTTGTACTTCGTGCCGATCGCGAGCCCGCAGAAGATGCCGCCGAGCAGCGCCCATGCGGCGCCCCCGCGCCGGTAGTGGAGACAGGCGAAAAGGAACGCGACCGTCGCGTTGAACGCCATCGGGACGTCCACGGTGGCGTAGTGGGAGTTCTCGACGTGGTTCAGCGACACGGCGAGGAGGGCGGCCCCTGCCAATCCGGCGTAAGGCCATCCCAGGGACCGGCCGATAAGATACACCAGAAACACCGTGCACGTCCCCAGGATCGCGGTAATAAAGCGCGCCTGCAGTTGATAGAACGGGGTGCGTCCGATCACATCTTCGGGATAGATCCTTGTGCCGATTATCCCTTTTCCAAATGACGGCAGATACTTGTAGACCGCCGCGAGGAGGGTGGGGTAAAAGGAGGGATAGTTGAAGTTTGTCGGCTCGAACTTGTATCGCGGCATATAGAACGCCTGAACGACGACGAGATGCTCATCGGGGTGGTAGAGGGGGCTGCCGTAGAAGCGGAGCGCGGCGGCGAGGCAGAGCACCGCGCACAGAGCGGCGCCGCGGAAGAGGCGCGCCCGCAGACGATCCCGTGAGCCCTGTGCGGCATCAGGCGCGGACATCGGGTTCTCCCCGGGGCGGGGCGGTCGGACAAACCGCCGCCACTATAGCATATTTCCCGCGCCGGGGGCGCGGTATTAGGCGCGGGATTAGGTGTTGTGTTCGTGTCCCTCGGTGCGGTATTCTCTCCAGCGAGGAGCCTGTCCGAGTAATGGGCTCTGCCGCGCCGCCTGTCGGGTGCGAGCGGATCAAGGCGCGAGGCCGAAGGCGTAC
>JBAXOY010000066.1:0-16921 GCA_037133055.1 Chlamydiota bacterium | reverse complement strand
CGCCCACCCGAAACTGCCGAAGATACACTACAACCTCGGCATGCTCTATTCCCAGAAGGGCGACGCCGCGCGATCCATCGCCGAGTACGAAAAGGAGATCGCCAACGACGGCGCGTTCCCGCCCGCCCACAACAACCTCGGACGCATCTGCCTCGAGAGGGGCGATTTCAAGAAGGCGGAGAAATGCTTCAGAAAAGCGATGAAGATCGACCCGAGGTACGTCCACGCCATCAACAACCTCGGCCTCGTCTATCTCGAGGAGGGAAAAGCGAAAGAGGCGATCGCGGAGTTCAAAAAGGCGCTCGAGATCGACCCGGCGTACGAGGCCGCCGCGAGGAACCTGCCGATCGCGCAGGAGATGGCGCAGAAGCCCGCCGAGACGTTCAACCGCCTCGGGCAGATCTACTACAGCCAGAACAACCTGGACAGGGCTGAACAGCAGTTCCTGAAGGCCCTTTCGCACGACCCCCGTTACCCCATCGCGATGGGGAACCTCGGGGTCGTGTATCTGAGGCAGGGGAAGTCCGCAGACGCGATACGCCAGTTCAAGAAGGTCCTCGATATCTCCCCGAACGACGAGGGGGCCCAACGGAACCTGGCCATGGCGGAGTCGGTGGCGGCGGGCGGCGGTCAGCTTGGCGCCCCGCGCCCCGCGGACGCTCCCTTCGGAGGGCCGCCTCCGGGGTTCGCGTTTGCATCGCCGATGCCGTCGGGGGGGCCGCGGTGAACCGGGCACGGGCCGCCGCAGCGCTGCTTTTCGCCGCCCTCTTCGCCGTCTACCTCAGATGCCTCGCCCCGAACTGGGGGGCGATGTCGCTCTTCAACACGTGGGACGGCCTCGAGTACGTCATCTGCGCGAACCTCCTCGGAATCGACCACCCGCCGGGGCACCCGAGCTACCTGCTGCTGGGCAAGGCGTTCACGCTGCTCCCGTTCGGCACCCCGTCCTGGAACATCAACCTGCTGTCGGCGGTGTTCGGGGCGGGGGCGATTGCGATCCTTTTCCTGGCGATCGTCCGGATCGGCGCCGTCGGAGTTTGCAGGGGGGCCGTAAGGCCCCCCTGCGGAACGGGGGAGGGGGGGGGGAAGGGCGGGGGAGGGGCCGCCGCAGACGCGGGAGCCCTCCCGATCGCCCTCGCCGCCTCCCTGACCTTCGCCTTCTCGTACGTTTTCTGGACTCACTGCGAGATCCCCGAGGTCCATACCCTGTTCCTTTTTCTGATCGGGGCCTCCGTGCTCGGCGTCATCAGGTGGCACGGGGGCGGAGGGCGTGGGTGGCTCGCCCTCTCGGCGGCGGCCCTCGGCCTTGGGCTCGGGGTGAACCTCCTCGGCGTGTTCCCCGTCCTCATCCCCGTCGCCGCCTTCGCGGTCATCTCGTCGCGCGTTCGCGGCGCGCGCACGAACTGGGCGCTCCCCGCGGCGCTCTTCCTCGCGGGCTTCCTCGCCTATCTCTATTACCCGGTGCGCCTCGCGCGGTGGCCCGGAATCTACAGCCACCCGATGAACTATCTCTGCCGGTTCGACATCGGGAGCTTTGCCTGGTACCGGTGGTTCCTCAGCGGGAAGGCGTGGACGGGGGGGGCGATGTTCTTTGCGAGCCGCCTGCTCCCGAATATCCCGATCTACCTCAAGTTCGCCGCGCGGGACCTCGGGCTTCCCGTTTTCGTCCTGTCGCTCGCGGGAATCGTTTCTGGAGTCATCGATCTCTCCTCCTTCGTTGCGTCGTTCAGGCGCGGGGACCGCGAAGAGGCTGGACGGCGTCTGCTCCTTCCGTTTCTCGTCGCCCTCGCCCTGTTCTCGCTCATCCCGGAGATATCCATCCATGACCCGAGCAACCCGCGCGCGACGGATTATCTCGCGAACTTCTTCCTGCCCTCGCTCTTTCTCCTCATCCTCCCCGGCGCGGTGACGGCGCTGCGGGTGAACGCGTTTCTGAGGTCGCGCAAAAGGGAAACGGCGTGGATTTTCTGCGGACTGCTCCTTGCGATGCCGTTGTACACGGCGTCGGTGAACCGCTCCCTGTGCGATCTCCGGGGCGAGCAGTGCGCCTACGTGCTGGGGGGGCGGACCCTCTCGCAGATCCCGGAAGGCTCGGTGATCGTGTCCAAGCTCGTCTACGGCCTCCTGGACACCTACTTCAGCGAGGTGGAACACACGATCCCCCGCGACAAGATCACCCTCTACGACCCCGAGGTGGTGGGGAGGGACCTCGCGCGCGAGGGCGCCGGGAAGGACCTGTTCGCGAGGAGGAACCGCGCCATGCTCGGCGAGGTCTCCCGGAACCTCGCCGCCGGGAGGCCCGTCTTCATCGCGGGGGACGTCGTGGACGAGGACAAGTCCCCCGAGAAGCTCCTCCTCTCCGACCTCGACCTCTCGCGATGGTACCCGGCCCTCACCCCCGACGAGGCGAGACTGGTGTTCCCGCGCGAGCTGTTCCTCTACCGCGTTTCGGGAATCCGCGGGGCCGGGCGGGTCGACGCGGTGCCCGGGGACGCGCCGCGCGGAACGGCCAACGACGGCGGGTTCTCGAACGGCCTGACGCTCCTCGGGTTTCGTCCCGGCGCCCCCGACCGGCGGTTGCGGGGCGACCTGATCGCCCTCGATCTCTACTGGAAGGCCGCGCGCCCCCTCGCGGGCGATGTCTACGTCGGGATGTTTTTCATGGACGGGATGATGCGGAGAGTCGGGGAGCCGTGCTGGCACACGCTCGGGGGAGCGTTCCGACCCGGCTCGTGGAAGCCGGGGGAGATAGTCCGGGAGCGCGTCAACCTCTTCCCGCCGCCCCTCGGAGCGGGGAGGTATTTCCTCGCGGTCGGGCTCGTCGACGAACAGGGGGATCCGATCGGCTACCTCTCGGCGAGCTCGGCCGCGTCGGGGAAGACGTACGACTATGTGCTGCTCGTCCCCTACGACAATGCCCCGCCGCCGCAGGCGATTCCGGGATACATGCCGGGGCCGGGCGCGGAGCAGTGACACGGGGAGCGCGACCATGACCACCGGATCCCGGGCCGTCGATTTCCCCCGCATCTCGGCCTGGGCCGTCGTCATCGGCGTCTCGGCGCTGTTCGTCCTCGTGCCGCTCGCCTGGTGGCCGAAGGACCCGTACGGGCTCATCAAGTGGGTCCTGGTGGGGGCCGTGGCGATCGTCGCCTCCTCCCTCCGCCTCGCCGCGTTTTTCTCCTCGGGAGAGGCGTCCTTCCGACGCAACGCAATCAACCTCCCGCTCGCGCTCCTTCTCCTGTGGTCGTGCCTCTCCCTGTGGATCGGGCCGGACCGGTATTACGTGCGCGGGCGCCTGTACGAGCTCCTCCTCCTCGCCCTCCTCTACGCCGCGATCGTCTCCTCCGCCGACAGCCCCGCGCGCAGGCTTTTCCTCGCCGCGGGCGCCCTGGCCGGCCTCTCGGCGATCTGCCTCCTCGGCATCGGGCACTACGCGGGGCTTTTCTCGGTGCAGAGCCCCTGGGGCACCGGGCTCGGCACGCGCGTGTACGCCACGATGCTCAACCCGAACTACCTCGCGGACTTCATCGTGGGCCTTTTCCCGATGGCGCTCGCCCTCTTCGTCTGGCACGCCCCGGGGGGCCGCTCCCGGGCTCTGCTCGGGGCCGTCGCCGCCGTTTCCTTTCTCTGCCTTCTCTTCACCGTGTCATGGGGGGGATGGTTCGGCTGGAGCATTTCCGTCGGCGTGTGCGTCTCGCTCGCGAGGGGGCGGTGCCGTCTCCATGCCGCGACGCGGCCGCTCGCGGCGCTCCTCGCCCTTCTCTTCGCAGCCCTCGGCGTGTTCCTTTTCGCGAACCGGCACACCGTGGCCGCCGATTACACGGGCATGAAGACCCGCTCCCTCTACTGGAGGGCGTCGTGGGCCATGATCCGGGAGAAGCCGTTCGTCGGGCACGGCCTGAACAGCTTCCAGCCGTACATCCCGGACCACCTCACGAAAATCATCGCCGCGAATTTCCCGGACGGCGTTCCGGAGGGCGGCGTGACCGTGTACGAGGGGAACTTCGCGCACAACGAGGTCCTCGGAACCTGGATCGAGACGGGGCTGATCGGGCTCGCCCTCCTCGTGGTGCTCCTCGTCCGCTTCTTCGCGCAGGCGGCGAGGAACCTCGCCTGCGGCGCGGGGCCGCGGGAGACGGCGCTGAACGTCGGCGCCGTCTGCGGCGTCGCCGCGATGCTGGGGCAGGGGATGGTCAGCTACCCGTTCCGCGTCCCCGCCTCGACGGTGAGCTTCGCCCTCCTCCTCGCCTTCGTCGGGAGCGGGACCGCCAGCCGGTCCTGCCGCGTTTCGTGCGCCGCTGTGCCGCCGCCGGTGCGGGCGCTCCTGGCCCTTATCGCGCTCGCGGCGGGACTCGCCCTGCTTCCCCTCGCGGCGAGGCCGCTCCGGGGCGAGGTGCCGTACGTCGAGGCGCGCTACGCGTCCTATGCCGGGGCGTGGGAGCGGGTGCGCGCCCGGTGCCGGGAGGCTTTCACGTACTCGGTCACCGAACCAGAGGCCTATGACCTCCTCGGCGAGGCGGAGGAGCGGTGCGGGTCGACGCCCGGGGCGATCGCGGCGTATCAGCGGAAGCTTGAGCTCAAACCGTTCGACGCGCACGCCCGCACGAAGCTCGGCATCCTGTACGACCGGCTCGGCATGGAGCGGGAGTCGGAACGCCATCTCCGGGCCGCCGTCGCGCTCGAGCGCCACGACTCGGCGGAGGCGCGGGTCCGCCTCGCGGAGTCGCTCGCGCGCCGGGGGCGCGATGAGGAGGCGCTGCGCCTTCTCCGCGAGGGGGTGCGCAGGCATGGTTCCGACTGGATGCTCCGGAACGGGCTTGGGATCGCATGCGCGGCGCGAGGCGACAGGGGAGGGGCCGAACGGGAGTTCAGCGCCGCCCGCGCGCGCGGGGGCGGCGAGGCGGCGGCCTATAACCTCCGCCTCGCGACCGGGCCGCGCCCACCGGGGACGCTGCCGGCGCGTGAGAGTTTCATCGGCCTCGCGGGACGGGACTGGATCGCGGAACGGCTGCGGCGCGGGAGGGAGGCGCGTGCGCGCGGCGACATGGACCGGGCGCGGGAAGAGTTCAGGGCCGTGCAGACGCGGTATCCCGATTTTCCTGCGGCCGCGTCGGCTCTGGGGCGGTAGAAAAAATCCCAAACCCCAAACCCCAAATCCCAACTATGATAGGATAACGAGGCGAGCGCGTATTTCATGTCATCCCTGCGAACGCAGGAATCCTGCTTTAACGTAGCCCGCAGATGAACGCAGATCGTCAGGATAGGCAGGATACAAAAATACGACATAAAAAATGGGTACGGATCGCCGCGAATGCACGCGAGTATACGCTAATCTTTCTTCGTGATTCGCGTTCATTAGCGTCCATTAGCGGTTCCTCTTCTCAAAATTTCAACCGCGAATGCATGCGGATTCAAAATGTTTACCGAATCCTGAACTCTCAATCGGATACAACACCATGACGATGCCTGATCGGAGAGCCCCCGTCGTGCCGTTCACCGCCATCTTTCTTCTGGCGACGTTCTGCCTGGCGGTCTTCGACATCACCGAGCACGACTACTGGTGGCACCTCGCCACGGGGAAATACATCATCGAGCACCGGCTCGTCCCCCGCTCGGACGTCTTCTCCTACACCGCCACGCTCCCGTGGGTCGCGCACTACTGGCTCGCGGACGTCGTCGGCTACGCCCTCTACCGCGTGTTCGGCACCCCGGGGATGATCCTCATGAACGCCTCCGTCATCACGTTTTCATTCTGGCTCGTCCTCCTGGCGGCGCGCGCGGCGGGCGGGGGGCGGATCATCGCGACGGCGGTGACGCTCGTCGCGGTCTTCGCAAGCCGGTCGAGGTTCTACGTGCGGCCGGAGACCTGCTCGTTCCTCCTCACGGCGCTGTACCTCTTCATCTTCTCCCGGTGGAAGGGCGGGAGGGGAGGGAACCGGCTGCTCCTCCTCTTCCCTCCGCTCCAGCTCCTGTGGGCCAATCTCTACGGCGGCGGGTCCGTGGTCGGCCTCGTGCTCCTCTTCTGCTTTACCCTCGGGGAGGCCCTGAACACCCTGTGTCCGCCCGGGGCCGCGCCGCGCCGTTCCCCGCGAGACGCGGCGCGGCTCGCCGTCTCGGCGCTGGCCGCGTTCGCCTTCGCGTTCGTGAACCCGAACACGCACCGCGTCGTCTTCTATTTTCTCATGAGCCGCGACCCGATATTCCGGCTCATCGTGGAATGGCGCCGCATGGACGCGAGCGATATCTTCGGCGTGCACGGGGCGCTCCTAGCCGCCGGGGCCGCCCTCCTCGTCTGCTCCCGGAAGAGGACCGATTTCACCGATCTCGCGCTCTTCCTCGCCCTCGGCGCCATGTCCGTGGACGCGCCGCGAAGCCTCCCGTTCTTCGCGATGGTCTCCGTGCCGATCATCGCCCCCCGCCTCCGGCGCGCGCTCTCGCCGTGGGCGTCGCGGGAAGGCGTCCGGGCGTCGTGGAAACGGAACGGGGCGTGGATCCAGCTCGCCGCCGCATGCGCCGCGGTCGCCTTCACGGTCTGGTTCCTGTTCAGGGACACGGGGCACTTCAGCCGCGACTACGCGTTCGGCCTCGGCGTGAACTGGAAGCTCTTCCCGGTGCAGGCGGTGGATTTCGTCGAGCGGAACCGGGTGGAGGGGCCGATCTTCAATTCGTACGGGATCGGCGGGTACCTGATATGGCGGCTCTACCCGCGCACGCGCGTCTTCGTGGACGGGAGAGTGGAGATGTACGGGACGGGGTTTCTGAAAACCTACATGCTCTACTGGCAGCCGGAGGTCTGGGAGTGGTACGTCGGGAACTACGGCATCACCTGCGCCGTCATCGACCGGGAGCCGAACTACACCACCCGCTACCTCGACGAAAACCCCGGTTGGGCGCTGGTCTTCTTCGACGACCGGGCGATGGTCTATCTCAGGAATACGCCGCAGAACGAAGACCTGATTCGGCGACACCGCTACCGCTTCATCCGCCCCGGGGACCCGAAGTTCGCCTACCTCGACCCGCTTGTCGCGAACCCGATGACCGCGGGGGCAGTGGTGGAGGAACTGAAGAGGAGCCTCGGCGGGGAGACATGGAACCTGAACTCGCGCCTGATGCTCGGCTACTGCTATTCAAGAATGGGGAGGGGCTATCTGCCCCTCGCGCTCGGGGAGTATCGCCTCGCGGCGAAGATCATGCCGGAGGGGAAGGACATCCGCGCGAAGATCGAGTGGATCGAGAAGGCAATGGCGGCGCCCCCGCCGGGGATGTTTCAGGGGGCGGAGATCCGACATCAAAGTATGCCGCGCTAGACCCGGATCAAGGCTTTCGCCGGGATGACCTGTTGAATGCATGCCTCGCCGGGGAGATGAACAGATCGGGGTGGGATCCCAATTCCATGCGGAATTTGCCAAGGAAGTATTTTCCGGAAAGGGCGGGCGCCGGGGATTCCCTCTACTGGCTGCTCGCCGCGTTGCTTTTCGGATTGCAGGTCATATATTCTCTCCGCTCCATGAATCAGATCTGTTATGAAGAACTGATGGAATCAGTTCGCAACGTGTACCTGCTGCAGCACCGCACTGTCTACAACGGAGCGTCAACCAACATCGGGTGGTACGGTCTGTTGCTCTGTGTGTATAACTGCGTTGGCTTTGAACTTCACACGGCCAAGATCGTCAGGCTGGCAATCGATCTTGTTTCGATCTTTTGCCTTGCACACGTGCTGCGGAACGTGATGGGCGCACGCAGGGCATGGCTTCCCCTTATGACTATCTGCCTCTCGCCGATTTTTCTCTATTTCAACATGATGCAAGGCGGCCTCGGCTTTGACCTTCAGTACTTCCCCATTTGTCTCTTTCTGATAACGAAGCTCGATTTCGATACAAAATGGCCGGTTGTCGCCGTGCAGATAATGCTCTGGGGACTGGTTATGCTGGCGTGCACGTCGTATCCTGTTTTTGTCCTCTACCTGCCGATTATGATTATTCTGTATTTTCGACAGCTTGGGCAAGGGGCGAAACCGCGCGGCGCCCTGTATGTAACGGGAAATGCGCTTTTAAGCATCACCGCCTTCCTTGCACCCTTGGCAGCCGGCTTCCTGTATGTAACGAACAGGAGCATTCTTGTGTATGACCCACTTACGACAAGAGGCATATTCCGCGGCGGAGGGGGCATGCATCCGGATCTGTCCAATCTCATCAGATGCCTGAAGGTTGTCGTGAGTGAACTGTTTGTGAAAGGTCAGGGGTATCATCTCGAGCTTTCACGCACTGAATTTTCCGGCGTTACCGGGATCGTGCCTGTGGTATTTGTAATGACCGCGGGGTTGGTCTTGTTCTTTACGAAAAGATCGTTCCGGTCGATTCTGCTTCTGTGCTGGTTGTTGCTCGCCATCAATCTTATTCTTCCCAATCTGGACGCGAACGCGCCCGGTATCCGCCGGTGCACGGGAGCGCTGGCGGCATTCTATGCCCTCTACGCGGTCGTCTGGTATTATATGTCCGGTCGGGAAACCCGGTCCCTGGTGTTTACATGGACCGGCATACTGATGTGCGCGCTCCTCCCGATCCATCATCTGCTGGCCTATACGGAAAATCTTTCGGGTCTTGCCAAGCCCAGCATGTATCGCGTCCAAGTATGGTATGACGTCAAGCCCACCGCTGCAGAATCATTGCGCTTCTGGTTAACGCATACAGAAGAGGGCAAAGGGCTTCTTCTCATCGACAAGACTGGAAGGCCCGTTACTCGATACACCGAAATATATTACGCCCTGGCCGGATACCGGCGATGGAACCGCCTTAAAGAAACGCCCATTATGGCGTATGATGTAAAAAGCGGGAAATATATTCCGCTCTCCATAGAGCTATTCAATGGGGGCTATTTTTATTAACACGACGCGCGCGCCACAAGGACAGGGCCCACGATGAAAGCCGGGAGGGTGCTCATATTCCTCATGGCGGTCGCGTTCCTGGCGAGGCTTCCCCTCTGCCTGGATCCGCCCGAGCTGCTGATCCCGAGGGTCGTCTCGGACGACATGTTCTATTACCTCTCCATCGCGCGGAACATCGCCGAAGGGCGGGGGGCGACCGCCGACGGGGAGAACACGACGAACGGGTTCCATCCGCTGTGGGCTCTTATACTCGTTGCGCTCACGGGGATGCCCGGCAGCGACGCGCATCTCATCCGGGCCGCGCTCGTGGCCCTGACGCTGTTCTCCGTGCTCTCGGCGTGGTTCCTCTATCGGATGCTCCGATGCGCATGCGGTGAGGCGGCTTCACTCGCCGCCGCCGCCGTCTGGCTCTGCTGCCCGTATCCGGTCCTTGTCGCCCTCTCGGGGGTGGAGGTGCCGCTCTATGTCCTCCTGCTCGGCGCCGTCTCGTGCGCGTATCTCCGGGTGCAGAGGGGGAGCGGCGGGGGGCTCCGCGCGTGGTTCGCCCTCGGCGTGCTGGCGGGTGTCGCCGTGCTCGCGAGACTGGACGGCGCCGTGCTTGCGGCGGTCATCGCGGCGGACGCGCTCGCCGGTCCGGGAGGGCGGGGAGTGCCCGTCGGGCAACGGGTCGCCCGGGCTGCTGCGTTCGGCGCCGCCTGCGCCCTCGCGGTTTTCCCGTGGCTCTCCTGGTCGTACGCGCGCACCGGTTTCCTGTTCCAGATGAGCGGGAAGGCGATTTATCACCAGCAGCATGTCGTATTCTGGGCGCAGAATGCCCATGCCTCGTGGGGCGTGTATGCGATCTCGTGGCTCTCGAACGTCCTCTCCAATCTGGGGGTCGCGTTCGGGACGATCACGGTCATCTGCGGCCTCTCCACCCGCGCGGGCTTCGCCGGCGTCGTCCTGTGCGGCATCCTCGTCGCCGCGGCCGCCGTGAAGGACCCGCCGTTCTTCCGGGAATGGCTGCGGCGGTGCGCGGGCCTGGCGTTCCTCTTCTGCTACGGTCTTCTCATGGCTCTCCTCTACTGCGCCTATCTCTGGTACAGCCAGGACTGGTACTACTATTCCATCGTCTTCGCGGCATGCGCGGCGCTCGGCTGCGTCCTCGACCTCATGGACGGGGTATTCCTCTCCGGTTTTCCGCGCCCCGCGAGGGCGGCCGCGTGGGGGACGGTCGCGGTCTGCTGCGCGGGGTTTTTCACGCTGAAAACGGCCGCCTGGCGGGAGCGCGGATTGCGGGGCTGGCAGCTCGACATGTACCGGGCGGCGGAATGGGCCGCGGAAAACCTCCCGCGCGACGCGCGGATCGGCTCGTTCAACTCCGGGATCGCGGCGTACTTCTGCCCGCAGAGGGTGATCAACCTCGACGGCGTCGTGAACGGGGCGGCGTACCGGGCGGTCGTCGCCGGCAGGATTTTCGACTATGTCCGGGATGAGCGGATCGGCTATCTGATCGAGTCGCCGCTCTCGCTCAGGTTCCGCGCCGTCCAGTCGCCCGGAAGCCCCCCGCCGCTCCTCCGGCCGCTCCACGTCGAGGCATCCTACCCCGAGGCGCGCGCGCGCGGGAATCCCGTGGTGGTGTACGAGGTTGAGTCCAGGGTGGACGAGAATGGGGGGAGAGAGTGAAGTCCTTTTCCCGCAGGGGCACACCCCGTCATTTCCTCCTCCTGAAGGGAGAAGGAGGCATGAATGAATCGTCGTGCGGGGGGAACCGATGGTCATCGCGTGACGCATGCTGCATAGGGCTCTTCTGCATCATCGCGGCGCTCGTGTTCAGGGGGGGGCTTGATCCCCGGGCACCCGTCGTGATCGCGCACCATGCCCAGAATGACATCACCCAGCAGTTTTACCCGTGGAGGGTTTTCGCGTTCGGGCTGCTCAAAAAGGGGATCATCCCGCTGTGGAACCCCTACCAGATGTGCGGCTACCCATTTGTCGCGAGCTGGCAGTCGGCGGTTTTTTACCCTCCGAACCTCGTATTCCTTGTTCTTCCCGCCTGGCGTGCCATCAACTACAGTTTCGCGAGCCACATTCTGCTGGCGGGTGTGGGTACGTACCTTTTTATGCGCATCGTCTCCGGCTCACGTTTTGCCGCGCTGGTTTCGGGGCTCTCCTTCATGCTGTCATCGACGCTCATCCTGAGGGTTTTTGCCGGGCACCTGTCTCTCGTCTGCGCGATACCATGGTTCCCCGCAGGGCTCATCGCCGCAGAGGGGTGGCTCCGCACGCGCCGGGGAATCTGGGCGGTCGCCGGCGGCGCGGCGTTCGCCATGCAGATCCTCGCGGGACATCCGCAGACAGCCTACTACAGCGCGGTGAGCATCGCCCTTTACCTGGCGATTCGCGGGCTCTATGCTCCTCGCGGCGGACGGGCCTCGGCCCTTCTCCGCGGGTGCGTCTTTGGCGCGGTCGCGGCGGTACTGGGGGCTTCTCTCGCGGCGGTGCAGCTTCTCCCGGGCATCGAGCTTGTCCGGCACTCCGCGCGCGGGGCTTCGGCCGGCGCGGCGAACGCGGGGCTGGCGTCGTTTGCACCGGAAAATCTGCTCACCTGCGTCATGCCGGATGCCTTCGGCGACTTTGTGAGTGTTTTCTGCTGGGGGAGACATTACCTGTGGGACGAAGCCGTGTATATCGGGATACTCCCTCTCGCGCTGGCGCTTATCGCGCTTCTCTGCGCGAGGAGCCGGTGTGTGTACGGCGCGGCTTCCCTCGCGATGGCCACGTTTCTCATCGCGATGGGACCCCACACCCCTCTCGCCGGCCCCTGGATCCGTTTCATCCCGGGGTTTGCCCTTCTCGGGGGGCCCACCAAAATCCTCTTCGTCACGGTCTTCGCGCTCTGCTGCATGGCCGGCATGGGGGGGCGGTATGTCGTCGGGGGAATGGCGCGGAGAAAATACTGTCGCGCGGCGGCGTGGGGTGTCCTCGCGAGCGTCGCGCTCCTGGTCACGCTCGCCTGCGCCCTCGATATGCGAAATGGGGAGTCGGACTCGGCCGCGTGGAGGGCGCTGGTGTCGTACAGGAAGCACGTGGATCCGGCGTATTGGCGCGTGTTGGATGACCCGGCATTCCTGAAAGAGGCGTATCCCGTGTTCCGGGGCGCCGCGCGCAGGCTATGCCTGTTTTTGGCGCTCTCCGCGCTCGCATTCCTCTATGCCGCGCGAGAAAGAAAGAACATGCGGTGCGCGCAGGCGGTAGTCCTGGGAGTGCTTGTGGTTGATCTCTGGAGTTACGACGCGCGTTTTATCACGACAATGCCCGTCGCCGCATGCCGGTGGCCCCGCGCCGTCGCCCGCTTCTTTTCGCGTGACAGGACCGCGTACCGGGTGCTGAGGGATATCAGGGTGGCGGTCCCGGGCGTCAATCAGAACATGATCGACGGAATCTCCTCCTGCGAGGGTTACGAGCCCGACAGCGTAGTGCTGATCAAGGAATTCTCTTCATCCTCCGGCGTCAGCTCCGAGCACGCGGCTGCGGCAATGTCCAGGCCGGAGTCGGCGAAGATGGCGTCGATGATGAACGTCAAATACCTGATCTTCCCGGCGGCGGTTTCTCCGCCCTCGCCCGACCTGGTGTTGCGTTACGAGGACGCGGGGGCAAGGATCTACGAAAACTCAGGGGTGCAGCCCCGGGCATGGGTTGTTCATCAGGCTATGGTCGCTCCCGTGGAGGGACAAGACCTCGCGCTCATGCGGTGGGCGGGGTTCGACCCGCGCCGCCAGGCGGTCCTGGACCGGGACCCCGGCATCAATCTCGCCGGCGGCGGAGGGCCGTCGAAGGCGGTGATCACGCGCGACGAGCCCTGCGAGGTCGTCGCGCAGTGCCGCCTCGATACGCCGGGAATCCTGGTCCTCAGCGATACCTACTATCCCGGATGGAGAGTCACCGTTGACGGTAAAGAGGGTCCTATTCTCAGGGCCAATCATGCGTTCCGCGGCGTCCCGCTGGGGAGGGGGGCGCACGAGGTCCGCTTTACGTACGAACCCGCGTCGTTCAGGTTCGGCGCGATGCTGAGCGTCCTCACCGCGATCGTGTGTGCGATCTTCTGCATCGCGGCGGTGGCAAGGAAAGCGCATGCAGACCATCGTCTATAAGGGGTGGCGCGCGCGGGCGGCGGTGTTCCTTGTCTGTCTTCCCGTGCTCCAGACGCTTTTCTTCCCCTTCATGCCCGGGCTGAATTCCGATATGGCGCGGTTGGGTATCGAGGCCAGCCGCATCGTCAGGGGAGAGCATCTGCGCCTTGCGGGCGTCACCCCCTACGGGGGTACGGTCAGAATATATCTCATAGCCCTCTCGTCGCTTCTCTTCGGCATGAACCGCCTCGCCCTGGAACTGCCGTTTGCCCTGTTCAACTCGCTGACGATTCTGTGCGTCTACCTGCTTGTCCGTCGCCTTTTCTCCCCGGCCGCGGCCATCATCTGCGCGCTCGTGCTTTCATTGTGCCCGTGGTTTGTCATCAGAAATATCGACAACTGGTATTATTTCAGCGCATCATTGGCGTTTCTGCTCATGTCGCGGAACAGTCCCCGCGCCTTCCTCATAGCCGGGGTGGTGCTCGGCATCGCCTGCTACGAGCACCAGCTTTCAGCCGTCATCTGCCTGGCGGCGCTTGCAGCCTGGCTCGTCTGCGGGAGGAAGGATAGGGCGGGTATACGGGGCCTGCTCTACACGGCCGCCGGATGCGCGCTCGGTTTCATGCCGAGGATACTCTATGCGCTCTGCGCGAACACGGGGGTCTATGTTGAGCCGTTCAATGCTCCGCGCAGGGCGCTCTCCGATGCGCTCATGTTTATCCCGTATTTCGGAGGGATGGTCGACGGAACGGTGATCTATCTCAGGAACGCCGGGTGCATCACCTGGTTTGTCGTTCCGATCAACACCATCGTCCTTATCGGGGCCGCGGGTGTGCTCCTCACGCGCCGGCGGCAGCGGCTCTATCCCGCGCTTCTGGTGTTTTTCGCCTGCGTCTATCTGCTGCCGTTCTTCGTGATCAACTACACGGCGATCCGATATTTTCTGAGCGCGCTGTTTGCCGCCGCCCTGATCACCGGGCTCGGAATTTACGAGCTCTCACTGCGATCGATGCGGGCGGCTGTCGCGGTGCTGGCGCTCTTTTGCGGCGCCAATCTGTGGTACCTGTGCGCAGATTTCTTCATCCCCTTCGGGCGCACCGGCGGCACATGCCTGCTCTTCAGGCTGGGCACCCTTGTAGAGGCAAGCCACCACCTCGTCAGGACCGATCTCCTCTACGAATGCCTGGACAAGGACGTCCCCGTCATCGTGACTCCGGAGCCGTTCATTCTGAACAACCTGCAGTTCTATGACCTTGGCCGCGGGCATTTCACCACCTATGCGAGGTCAATAGAGGGAAACTTCGACCGGTTTTATTTTATCGATTACGCACAAAGCAAACTGGGCATCCGGATAGACCCCGCCCGATTCCCGGAGTACACCGTGACGCGGGAGTGCGCGGAGCTGGGGAATTTCTCCGTGTACCGGTTCACCATGAAGTCGGCGAATAGGACCCCGGCCATCCGATGAGCGGGGCGTCGCCATCCGCTCTCCGGGGCGGAGCTTCCCGTGTTTCATGGGGTCGCCCTCAACGCCGCTTGCAGACGTAGACGACCACCGCGCACGCCCATCCCCTCGCGATGGGGAGTCGCTCAACGAGGGGCTCGATCGCCTTCATGCCGTGCGTCAGCCAGACCGGACAGAACATCGGCACGAAGCCGGCGTAACTCTTCATCACCACTGTGCCCCCCGCCTCACGGATCCAGCGCCCAAAGCGGAGAGAGGAGTAGGATCTCTCATGGTGCGCGTGGTGGTACGGGGAAAGGCGCTCGATGATCTTCAGGAACGGGTTGTTCCCATTCGGTTCGTGGATCACGACCGTGGGGGCCACCCGGAACGACTCGCGGAGAATTCCCAGGGGGTCGTCCGCGTGGTGCAGCACGCTCTGCACGAGCGCAACCTCGAAACTGTCATTGCTCCACGGCATCGCGTTCGCATCGGCGACCATGAAATGGATCGGGCGCCCGGCGGCGTGTTCCCTGGCAACCCCGATGGCGTGCGGGGCGGCGTCGGCGGCCACGAGCGTGCGGGTCTTCGCACGGTCATAAAACCTGATGGTGTAAAACCCGTCCCCGGCGGCCGCGTCGAGGACGGACCTTCCCGCGAACGGACATGCCGCGAGCATCGCCTCGAGGCTGCGCTGCACCGCCAGGCGGCTGCTCAGGCGCGTGTCCAGGGTGTAACCGTAGCCGCCCAACACCCGGGCATCGTGGTCGAATATCTCGATCTGGGATTTCACGCGCGTCCCCCGTGTGCGCCATGCGCGGCGCCGCCCGCGACAAGGGCCGTGTTCCTCGGCGAAAGAGCGAGCCGGATACGCCCCGGAGGGGTCCGCCCTGCCGTAGGGTCAGCGCGGACCAGGCCGCACCGATCGCAGCGCGTGGGGCGGAGCGCAGGCGGCGTCACGGTTCGAGTCCTTTCGCCCCCGGGGCCGGGTAGTTTGAAAATCTCTCGACGATGTAGGGGGGGCGGCGCTTGACCTCGTCGTAGATGTGCGCGAGGTACGGGCCGAGAATGGCGAGGCAGAGGAGCTGGATCCCGCCCATGAAGAGGATGACGAGTATGAGGGTGGTGAACCCGCGCGGCGCGAGGGCGGGATAGGCGAGGCGCAGGACGATCTGGAGCAGCATCGCGAGGAACGATCCGCCCACCGCCAGGAGCGCGAGCCAGACGATCAGGTCCAGCGGCGCGTAGGAGAAGGAGAAGATCGCCTGACGCGCCCACCGGAAGTTACGAAGGATGGAGTCGGTGCTGCGGCCGAACATCCGCTCCGGCCGCTCGTAGGGGATGCCGGTCTGCCGGAACCCAACCCATGCCCGGAGGCCGCCTATGAAACGGTTGTTCTCGGGGAGGGCGTTGAGGGCGTCGATCACGCGCCGGTCGAGCAGGGAAAAATCCCCCGCGTCGAGGGGGATCGGCACGTACGACAGCGCGCGAAAGACGCGGTAGAACGCCTTGTAGGCATACTGGAGGAAGCGCGTCGTATCGCCCCAGACCCGCACCCCGTAGACCACGTCGTAGCCCTCCCGCCACTTCGCGAAGAACTGCGGGATCAGTTCCGGCGGATCCTGGAGGTCCCCGTCGAGGAGCACGGCGGCACTCCCCGAGGCAATGCGAAGCCCGCTCGTAAACGCGTTCTGGGATCCGAAGTTCCTCGTGTGGTGGACGGCGATGACCCTCGGGTCCCGGGCGGCGAGGCCCTCGAGCACCTCTCGGGTGTCGTCGGGACTGCAGTCGTTGACGAAGATGATCTCGTACTCCACTCCGAGCGCGCGCGCCACCGCGGTGAGGCGCTCGTGCATGTAGGGGATTGCGGGGGCATCGCGGTAGCAGGCGATGATGGCGCTCAGTTTTGCCGGGCCGGTTCTCGCGTCCATAGACTCCTAGTACAATCCATTATACCGTCCCCGCGCGCTCCTGTCGAACATTTCGAGTGGGGACGGCGAGTGGGGACGGCGGGGACGGGGCGCACCGGCGGAGAGGAGTTCTGCTATACTATCCGCCGGGACACTCCGCGGCTTAGGACGCGCGTCGCGGCGGCGCCGCCTCCCGCGTGGTGACAGGGGGGAAGACCGAGGTGCGAATGCGCGAGACCATGCGGCTGCGGGACGGGCACTGCCTCTGTGCCCTCGGCGTCGTCACCGCGGTCCTCTTCCGGAAAGCGCTCTTCGGGGGGGCGGTGATCTTGAGCCATCCCGTCTTCCTCGATCTCACGCACCAGGTCTATGCCTACAGGGTCTACGGGTTCGGCCTTCTGAAATCGGGGAGCGTGCCCCTCTGGAACCCGTACAACTTCTGCGGCGCGCCGTTCCTTGCGAACTGGCACTCGGCGATCTTCTATCCCCTGAACGCGATCTTCCTCCTCCTCCCCGCGCACACGGCCCTCAACTGGTCCATCGCGTCCCATTTCTTTCTCGCGGGGGCGTT
>JBAXOY010000065.1:0-17022 GCA_037133055.1 Chlamydiota bacterium | reverse complement strand
GATGTTCGGCCGCCGCTACCGGTTCCGGAGCGCGGAGAACGTCATGGAAGAACTTACCCGGCGCGGGGCCCATAGATATTTCTTCTGCGACGACAACTTCACCGCCAACCCGGCGCGCACGCGAAGGCTGCTCGCCATGATCGAGGCATCGCCGATCCGGGGCTGGATCTGCCAGATCCGCTGCGATGTCGCGCGCGACAAGGAACTCCTCGCCGCGATGGAGCGGGCGGGGTGCAACGTCGTGTGCATCGGGTTGGAGTCGATCAACAAGGAGACGCTGCGCTCCTTCGGCAAGTGCCAGTCCGTGCGCCAGATCGTGCATGCGATCCGCTCGATCCACCGGCGCGGGATCAAGATACACGGGATGTTCGTGCTCGGGGGCGAGGACGACAGCCTGAAAACCGTCTGGGACACGGTGCGGTTCGCGATCCGGGAAAAGCTCGACACGCTGCAGATATCGATCCTCACCCCGTTCCCCGGGACGAGGGTCTACGAGTTTTTGGAGGCGCAGAAGAGGATCTTCACGAAGGACTGGAGTCTCTACGACGGGCACCACATCGTCTTCACCCCCAAGCTGGTCTCGGCGAAGGAGCTCCAGGTGACCGTGCTGAGGGCCTACAGGCGGTACTATTCCCTCACGAGAACGTTTTTCTCCCTGCTGACGTGGAGGTTCCGCAACGGCTTCTTCCGCTTCATGGGCTACCTGATTCTGCGCCGGTGGATGGCGCACAACCGGCGGATGACATGGCTCGTCGATCGGTAGCGTCGGCCGCGCGGGTTACTTCTTGTGGCGCTGCCCTGAGGACTGCCCCCCCGACGAGTTGTGCTGCGGGTCCTCGCGGTGCTGCGCCGCAGCCGGGTGATTGTGCTTCGGGTCCTTGCAGCGCTCCCAGTCCTTGTGCTTCACTTCCTTTTCCCTGTAGATGATCTTTTCCCTCTCGATCACCCTCTCCCTGACCGGGCGATCGTACTCGTGGATCACTTCCCTGTCGCCCATACCCCACGCGACCGCGGCGAGGGGAAGCGTCATCATGCACACCGCGCACAGCCTTTTCATACGGTCCCCTCTGAGTGCGAAACCCGCGGCACTACGCCGCGGGTCCGCGTCGGTAATAGTGGTGGAGGTGGCGGGAATCGAACCCGCGTCCTGATGAACACCCGCAACAGCATCTACATGCGTAGCCCCGAATTTGATTTCGCCGCCCGGGCCTCCACACGGGGCCGGATGCCCGGGCCGCTATCCCCTGCAAAACGATGGCCGCGGCCCCCAGGGAACAAGGTCCGCGTCCAGCCTGCTTCCGGCGTCCTTCCCGTCACCGCAGGCGGGTTTCAGGAGGACGTGACCGCGTGATTTACGCGGCCAGTGCTAACTGCTCGTTCGCAGTTATGACTGTGCCAGGTGTTTTAAGAGGCCTCCTGACAACCTCTGCATGCAGCTGAAGCGCGCACACACCAGTCGAAACCGATCACCCCCGTATTTTTGACCTGCCGACAGTATATCCCATCATCGCGCGGAAATCAAGCCCGTCTACCTACCCCTCTCTTCTCACCCTTCACACCCTTCACACCCTTCTCACCCTTCACACCCTTCTTTAATCCCCCACGACCTGCACCACGACCCGCCGCCGGCGCGGGCGGTTGTCGAACTCGGCGAGCACCACCTGCTGCCATGTCCCGAGGATGAGTCTCCCCCCCTCGAACGGGACGGTGAGCGAGGGCCCCTGGAGCGCCGCGCGCAGGTGGCTGAATCCGTTGGCGTCGCCCCATGTCTCGTCATGGGCATAGCGCCTCTTCCGGGGCACGAGCTTTTCATAGAGCTCGCGCATGTCGTGGACCAGCCCCGGCTCGTACTCGAACGTCGTGATCGCCGCGGTGGACCCGACGACGAACACCGTGACGCTGCCGGTTGTGAGCCCCGTGCCCTCGATGAGGCGAGCGACCTCGGCGGTGAGGTCGATCAGGTCCCCGTCCCCCTTCGTGTCGAGCTCGATCCGTTCGTTGACGATTTTCATGCGTCCCCCTTTGGGGTCAGACCTTAACTATTAACTAGAAAGGCCTGACCACTGATTGTCACCAGTTAATAGTTAAGGTCTGACCCCATTGACGAGGGCGGGCAGTATCTCCCCTGATTTTCCGCGGATGGACCAGTCGACGAGCCGGGTGATCGGCGTCGGATCCCGGTTCACCTCGACCGTCTTCGCGCCGCGGCTCCGCGCCGCGTGGATGAAGCTCGCCGACGGCTGCACGACCGCGCTCGTCCCGACGGAGAAAAAGAGGCCGCAGGATCGGAGCGCGCGCTCGGAGGCGGCGAGCGCCTCTTCGGGGAGCCCCTCCCCGAACCAGACGATGGCCGGCCTCTTCCACCCGCCGTACGCGCACCGCGGCGGGTAGCGGTCGAACGCCCCCCCCCGCTCTTCCCTCGTCAGCCCGCAGCGCAGGCAGCGCCATTTCCAGATCGAGCCGTGGAGCTCCGCCACGTTCGCGCTCCCCGCGGCCTGGTGCAGGCCGTCCACGTTCTGCGTGAGGAGCGTGAACCGGCCGCCTCTCTCCGTGATGCGCCGCTCCATCTCCGCGAGGGCGATGTGCCCGGGATTGGGCCTGCACGAGGCGCACTGAAGCCGGCGCTCGTCGTACCAGCGGGCGACCACGCGCGGGTGCGTGGCGAACGCCTCGGGTGTCGCCAGCTCCATCGGGTCGAACTTCTCCCAGAGCCCCTCCATCGCGTCGCGGAAGGTGGGGATTCCGCTCTCCGCGGACACACCCGCCCCCGTCAGGACGACGACCGATTTCGCCTCCCGGAGCGCCGCGGCGACCTCGCCGAGAATCTCTTCGTCCATGGATCGATCTCCCTGCTGTCATCTATTGTATCAGAATGTATAATAGGCGGGCACGAAGGGAGGACGGCGTGCGATAAGACGATCCGTCGCCTTCTCGACTCGTACCCGGCGCACCACCGGCAACGGGCGTGAGATGCTCATCAGTCCCCTGTGTCGCACCTTGCACGCGGGGCCATTCGCGTGGATACATTCGAAAGACTGTTCGGGGTGGAGAAATCTCGGGTCGGCCGCGCCTGCGTCCTGCTCCCGCTCGCGGGCAGGGAGGTCGTGCGCGGTTTCGGCGCGCCGGCGTTTTCGCGGGGAATGCTGTACGGGACCGCGGAGGGGCGGGGCTTCACGCTCATCCGCACGGGCGTCGGCGCGGCGCTCGCGGGCGACGCGGTCCTTCACCTCGCGGAGACGCCGTGCGACGAGATCGTCCTTTTCGGTTCGTGCGGCCTCGCGGGGAGCGACCGAGGGCTCCGGATCGGGAGCCTCGTCAGCCCGTCCGTCTGCCATTCCGCCGAGAGCTTCACGCGGCTCCTCGAGGATGACATCCGTTTCAGCGACGCGCTCCACCCGGACGCGGAACTCCGCGCGAGCGTCCTCTCCCTTTCCGGGTCGCGGGAGATCAGTGACGCGCCATGCCTCTCCATCGGCTCCTTGAAACTCCAGGAGGGCCTGCTCCCCGCCCTGCGGGCGCACGGCATCGGGCTCGTCGACATGGAGTGCGCGGCGGTGTTCGCCGCCGCCCGGCGGACGGGGAGGCGCGCGGCCGCGCTTCTCTATGCCGCGGATATCATCGTGGAGAAGCCCTTCCACGCGCCGCTCTCGGCGGACGACCGTGACGCCATCGACCGCGCCGTCGGGGATGCATCCGGGATACTATGCGATCTCTTCAGGGAGAAACCGCGCGCCTGAACGAGGCCCGCGCGCTGGTGAAGGCGCGATTCCCCCGCTTCGGCGTCAACAAGGAGCGCGAGATCACGCGCCTCCTCTGCGAGATCTCGAGGCGTGACGGCGTCCCCCCGGCCGGGGCGCTTCGGCGGATCGACACGCGCCGCTTCGCCCCCGTCAAGGAACACCTCCTCCGCCTCAGGTACCCGCACGCATCACCCGCGGAGCGCGCGAGGGCCGTGCTTCCGGAGATCGACTTCGGCCTTTCCCCCGCGAGCGGGTCGCCGGGGACGGCGCGGTTCTCGCCGCGCCGTATCGTGGTGGAGCAGTCGGTCCGTGATTCCGCGCTCGCGCGCCGGTTCAGGCGCGCCTTCCCCGGGGCGGACCTCGTCGAGATCGGGTCGCTGAAGGAGCACCTCGCGCGGCGCGCCGACGCGCGCCCCCCCGCCTGCAGCGCCCGCCGCGACACCATCTTCATCGTCCGGGAGCGCCACGACTTCTTCAAGAACTGCCCCTGCACGCGCGGGGCGGTGCCGTGCGGCTACCACATACTGAATATGGGCTTCGGCTGCGTCTTCGACTGCGCCTACTGTTTCCTCCATGGGTACGCGAACGTCCCCGGCATCATCCTGCCCGCGAACCACGAGGATTTCTTCGACCGCTTCGGGCGCTTCGCCGCATCCCCCGCGGCGCGGAGATGGCGGCGGCAGGGGCGGATCCGCATCGGCACGGGGGAATTCTCCGATTCGCTCGCGCTCGACCGCCTGACGGAATACTCCCTGCCGCTGGTCGAATTCTTCTCCGGCCGACCGGACACGCTCTTCGAACTGAAGACGAAAAGCGCCGCCATCGGCAATCTCCTCAAAGCGCAGCACGCCGGGAACATCGTCGTCGGCTGGTCGCTGAACCCGCAGGCGATCATCGATGCGCACGAACCCCTCACTGCCCCCCTCGCCGGCCGCCTCCGCGCGGCGTCATCCGCCGCCGATGCGGGGTATCCCGTCGCGTTTCATTTCGACCCGGTCATCCTCTTCGAGGGGTGGGAGTCCGCCTACGGAGGGGTCGTCGACGCCCTCTTCGAGGCGGTGAAACCGGAGCGGATCGCCTGGATCAGCGTCGGGACGCTGCGCTTCGCCACGGGGACGGCGCGGGCAGTCGAGCGCCGGTTCCCGGGGAGCGCGCTGCTCGACGGGGAGCTCCTCCCGGGCTTCGACGGAAAACTCCGGTACCCGCGGGCGGCGCGGCTCCGGATCTGCCGCGGGATGGCGCGGATGCTGCGGGCGCGCGCGAAGAGCGTTCCGCTCTATCTCTGCATGGAGGAGGCGGCGATGTGGCGGGATCTGAGCCTGCCGTTCCCGTTCGCATGAAAAATACCCCGGAACCGATGGCGAGCGTGATAATCCCCACGTACAACCGGGGCCCCTTCCTCCGGAAGGCGATCGACTCCGTCCTCGCCCAGACCTTCCGCGATTTCGAGCTCATCGTCGTGGACAGCCGCTCGACCGACGACACCCCGCGGTTCCTCGCGGAGCTCGGCGACGCGGTCGCGGTCCTCCAGATCGCGCGCGGGAACCCCGGCGCCGCGCGCAACCTCGGAATCAGGTCCACCCGCGCCCCCCTCATCGCCTTCCTCGACTCGGACGACTGGTGGCACCCGGAGAAGCTCGCCGTCCAGATCGAGGCGATGAGGCGCGAGCCCGGGTACCCGATCTCGCACACGCAGGAGATCTGGTACTCCGGCGGGCGGGTCCTCCCCCAAAGACCGAAACACCGAAAATATCACGGGTGGATCTTCCCGCGCTGCCTCCCCCTCTGCGCGGTAAGCCCCTCGACGGTGATCGCGCGGCGTACGCTCTTCGACGAGATCGGCCTCTTCGACGAGTCGCTTGTCTGCTGCGAGGACTACGACCTCTGGCTCCGCGCAAGCGTGTCCCGCCCGTTCCTCCTCGTGAACCGGGCGCTCACCTTCAAGGACGGGGGGCGCGTGGACCAGATGTCGCGGATCCACCGTGTGGGGATGGATAAACTGAGAATCCGGTCCCTCGTGAAAAATATCAGCGCGCCCGGCCTTCTGAGCGCGGAGCAGAGGACTCTCGCGTTGCGGGAACTCGATAAGAAATGCCGGATCTACGGTCAGGGCTGCCTCAAGCACGGGAAGGAAAAGGAGGGGAAGCGCTATCTGGCGCTGCCGGCCATCGTCGCCGCGCGGGGGGGAGAAGGCACGGGGGACAACTGCGGGGTTTCCTGATCGCGGCGGGCTTCCCGGCCCCCGAGGCGTACGCGGGCTCCCGCTACTGTTTCCCGACCCACGAGGCGATCTCGTCGAGCACGGGACCCTCGACCGTCCTCCGGCGCTGGAGGTACTCCTCCGGCGTGCTCATCCCCTCGCCCGACACGAATTGGTGGTTCAGGCGGGGGTACCACCGCAACTGCGCGTTCGCCCGCGACCCGAGCGCCTTCTTCCACCCCTCGAAATCCCCGGCGGTCGCCTGGTAGTCCCTCCCGCCCTGGAGGATCAGCACCGGGCGGTTCAGCTTCTTCGCCGTCTCGGGGGGGTTGTAGCCGCGGAGGTCAAGCCAGTAGGAAGCGGGGATTCCGAGGGGGAGCTCCGTGGGCGGCACCTTCTCCGAGAGCGAGCGGTCCTTGACCCTTGCCGCCTGACCCTTGATACGCTCGAGCTGGGCCTTGTCGCCGGCGAATGCTTCACCCTCGTTGAGCGAGAGAATATACGTCATCTGGCCGAGGATCACGTCCTCGAGCGGCCTGCTCATGCCGGCGAGGATGATGAGCCCCGCGATGCCGGGATCGCGCGAGGCGATCCTCGGGGCGAGCATCCCCCCGAGGCCGTGCCCGAGCACGAAGATCTTTTTCGAGTTGATTCCCCCGATCCCACGCAGGAGCTTCACCGCCGCAAGGGCGTCGTCCACCGTTTCCTCGTTCGCGGTGATGCGGTCTTTCATCGGATCGAGGAGGCGGGCATGCTCTTTTGTCCGCTTCTCGTAGCGGAGCACCGCGATCCCCCGCGATGCGAGCCCCCACGCGAGGTCGCGGAAGGGCCTGTTGGGGCCGACGCGCTCGTCGCGGTCGTAGGGACCCGCGCCGTGCACCAAAACAACCGCGGGTACCGGGCCGCTCACCGCGGGCATGGTGAGCGTCCCCGGCAGAGCCCATTCCCCCGTCCCGACCGTCGCGCTCCTCTCCTGGAAGAGCGCGGGCATCGGGCGCAACTCCTCCTCAAGGGACGGGGCGGCGGCGGGGAGAAAGGAGAGGCCGGAGATTCTTCCCTCCCCATCCACGCCGACCTTCGCGGCGAACGCGCCCTTCTCGAACACGCACAGGACGCGGACCGTCTGCGAGCCACTCCCGCCCGCCGATTCCGCCCTCGCCGGGCCGGGATATTCAAAACGCCCGGCCTTTGCGGTGAGCCCCGCCCAGAGGTCCCTGAGTGTATCCGCGGGCATGACCTCCCGCATCTTCGCGTCGAACAGGCTCACCGCGCCGGGGAACTCCTCCTTCCCCATCATCTCGATCAGATCCCGCGCCACCGGTTCGCGGACGGGCTTCTGCGCCCGCGCCGGAAGCACTGCGAGGAAGGCGAGCACGACAGCCGCCAACGGTATTTTCACGGTCAGTCCTCCTCCAGGATGCCTGCGGCCCTCCCCGGTTATTCCACCGCGCGCGGGGGGGGCGGGCACGCGCGTGAAGTCCGCATCAGATCCAGCGCCGGTAGTGGAACTCGCTCTCCGGGTCCTCATTCAGGCGCGTCAGGACCTCGATGAACCAGAGGTCGAGCGCCGCCTCGTGGAGATCGAGCCGCGGGAACGGGTTGGGCGACCCGCCGCCGAGCGCGAGGCCGGCCCTGTGCAGGGCGGCGAGCGCGAGCTCGGGCGCATCCACGCGCCTCACCCCCTCGCGTTTCATGAGACTGTCGAAGAGGCGCGGCATGAGCGCCCCTCCCGGGATGAGGCCCAGGGCCCGCGTGTGCATCACGGGGAGAAAAATATCGAGCACGGTCCTCCCCCTTCCGATCGCCGCCGCGGTCGCCGCGCGGATGATCTCCTTCGGGATGTAGAGGCTCGTCGAATAGGGCCCCTGGCGCCCGTAGTCGGGGCTCGCGGGATCGCGGCTGCCGCGGTCGAGGCTCCCCCTCCAGTCCAGGAAGACGGTCGCCTCGACCGCGACCCCAGCCTGCTCGAGGGCCGGGGCGAAGGCGGCGGCGAGCTCGCCCATGGGGACCCGCGTCGCCTCGATCGCCCGCTCGTCAAGGGGGAGAAGCTCCCACTGGAAGAGCCCCTCCTCGTCGAGGTCCTTCACATAGACGGGGGGGAACCCCGGCAGGAGCCCCGAGTGGGCCGCGGCGACCGCGTTCACATACACGACGCGGTCCGCGCCCGCCTCGCGGAGCGCCGCGAGTATCCGGTCGAACTTCTTCCCCTCGGCCGCCAGCCCGTAGTTGATCCAGTGGAAGCGCGCGCCCATCCCGTCGCGCGCGGCCCTTTCCTGCATGAGGATCCCGGTTTCATAGGCGACGGACCGGGAGGGGTCGCGGGAGACGACGGTGAGGCTACCCGTTTCGCCGACGCCGGCGAGGACGGCCTGCGCGACGCACCCGCCGAAACCCGAGCCGGTGCCGCCGGCGATGAGAAAATGGCGGCCCCGCATCCAGTCGATCCGGAAGCCTCCGGCCGGGGCCTGCGCCGCCTGTATCCCCCCGAGCATCGCGGCGGCCTCCGCGGGGTACGCGGCGGCCTCTTCCTGCGTGGGCATCTGGATCGGCGGGCCGCCGGGCTTCACCCGGAGCCCCGGCTGTGGCTTTGCGAACGGACTCGTCATGGCGCACCTCGCTTTCGGATGGACGGCGGCCTTTTCATGCCGCGAGTTTCAATCCCATGATCCACACCTCGCCCGGCGAAACGCCGCCGAGGGTCACGGCCATATAGCGCGCGAGAATCTTGAACCCCGCCCGGCCGAAAAACAATTTTCCCGCCACGGTCGGCGTGGAGACGTGGACGCCGGGCACCTCGCGGGCCTCCAGGAGCTCGTGAAACGCGCCCCAGAGCTCCGTGCCTGCGCCGCGCCGCCTCGCCTCCGCCGCCACGTTGACGTGGCAATGCGCGGGGTATGCGGGAAGAATCGCCCGCATGACACGCGCCCGCCGGATCCCCGCCGCGAGGAGCGCGGCCGCCAGCCCCCACGCGCCGGCGCGGAAGAGATGGCCGCGCCTCGCGCACGCCGCGATGAGGCGCGGGGCGATCCTCCGGGCGGTGACGCGCTCGAACCGCCGCGTGTCGAGGCAGCCCGCGAGATACCCCGTCACGACGCCGGACTCCTCGGCCACGAAAAGCGACCCGGGCTCGTACTCCGTATAGTACAGGAGGAGCGCATCGGCCGCGAGCCCGGCGTCCACAAGGCGCGGCGGCAGCGGCTGCCCGCAAAGCGCCGTTGCGGCGCAGAGCGCCCGCACCGCCTCGCGGTCGGAATCCCTGTAGGGGCGTATCATCGCTTCCCCGGGGTCGCCGCGGGTGCGCGCGTGACCGTGAACTCTTCCCACCCCGTGTACGAGCGGTCGGCGGATCCGATCATCCCGCGCATGTGCGCGAACACGGCGTCCGGCGTCCCCAGCATCTCCCAGGGGACCGTGAATGTGACCCGTCCCTCTGCGTCCTCGACCTTCACCCCGCTCGTCGCGATCACGCGGCCGCCGTCGCTGACGCGCAGCTTCCCGACGAACCAGTCGATGCCCAGCTTCGGCATCTCCGAAAACGGCGTTCCGCGCCGGTAACCGAAAAGGCTGACGGACAGCCCCAGCGCCCGTTCCATCCTTCGCAGCAGATCGACCCTGACGCACATCCCCCCGGGGGTGCCCCGGTAGGCCACGCCCCCGACGTGCCCCATCTGGTACTCGACCTCGTAGGCGATCGTCGAGGCGTTCGCCATCGCCTTCCGCCGCTCGCTCCAATACCGCCCGAGGGGAAGCGGGGCGGGCTCGTCGAGGATGAACAGCTCGTTGCGGCGCGCAAAGGCGGTCAGCCAGCGGCCGCTGTCCGACATCTGGCTCCGGTACATGCAAATCGCCTCGTATTTGCGACGCACCTCCTCCGGGGTAAGCACGAGCGACACGGCGCGCCCAATTTCTGGTCCCAGGCGCACGGGAAAAGAGAGCCATTCGTCCGGGTGATACCGGTGCGGCCTCGGCCACGGCCCCATGTGGACCGGGTAGGTGTAGACCCCCGGCGGGGGGATTTCGCCGTCGAGCTCGAGGAGGGCGAGGCGCAGGTAGAGGTAGAACGCGCGGTGGTCTGGGTTGCCGTCCGCGGGGTGCGAGACGAAGACGAGGGTCGGGCGAAAGTCGCGGAGCACGCCGGCCACGTCGGCTGTGATGCTCTCCCCCTTGTACTGCTTCCCGTAGCCGAGCGCGTCGCGGTACGGGACGCGCTCGGTGTTCGTGAGGACGCTGTGAAGGGGCGGCGCGGCGCCCCAGCGGGAACACCAGATGTCAAGCGTGTCGTTGTCCGGGTAGCCGAGGAACGACAGCTCCTGCGGCGACACGCCGAGGAACGACATCGCCCGCGTCGCCTCGTCGCGGCGGATCTCTCCCATCTTCCTGTTGATCGAGGGTGTCACCCAGAGGCTCCTGCGGTAGACCATGAAGGCGAACTGGTTGTGGTCGCCGTAGGTCAGGTAGGCGACGCGCACCTTCGCGCCGACGGAGCGCGCCCGCTGGATGAGCCCCCCGGCCGCCAGCGTTTCGTCATCCTCGTGCGGGGCGAGGATGAGCACGCGGTCCCCCGCCGTGAGCGAGGGGAAAGGCGCGAGCGGCGGCGGCACGAGCGCCGAGCGCTGCACCGAGAGGAGGATGCACAAGGCCGCGGCCGCCCCGAGCGCGAGGACCGCCACGATCCAGCGATAGAGCGGCTCCCTGAGTGTCACTGCGTCGTACTCCTTCGCCTTCGCATATGATACTAACGCGCCCGCCGCAGGCGTGTCCAGCGTGAACGGGGGCCGCGTGCCCCCTCACGCGATCGAGAAGCCCCCCCGACTCTTCTCCACCAGGCCGTCCCGCTGGAGTCCCGCGAGGATCCGCTCCATCCGGACCGCGCCCTCCCCAAGGCGCGCGGCGAGGGCGCCCGCGCCCTCCGCGCCCCCCGCGAGCAGCGCCCGGAGCGCCCTGCCTCTCATCTGGCGGTCCGATCCCGCGAAGGCGGGCTGCCCGCGGTGATGGGCGCTCCTCCTCGCCGGGTTCCCGTGCCGCGCCTTGATCATCGCGCCGTAGTCCATAAGGGCGTTGTACCACCTTCGCGGGTCCCGTGCGTCGAGCGTCTGCTGAACGAGGGGCAGTATCTCCCGGTCGTCCACGGTCCGCCGCCCCGGGAAAAAGCCGTGGATAAACGCGGCCCTGATGTTCGTCTCGACGAACGCGGCGGGCGCCCCGAACGCGAAGGCCGCGATGGAGGAGGCGGTCGCCTTCCCGATCCCCGGGAGCGCCCGCAGCTCCTCGGGAGAGCCCGGCAGCGCGCCGCCGGACTCGGCGACGACCCGCGAGGCGATCCTCTTCAGGGCGAGCGCCCGGCGGTTGTAGCCGAGGCCGCGCCAGGCCGCGAGCACCCGCCTCAGAGGGGCACGGGCGAGGGACTCGAAATCGGGGAAGGAGGCGATGAACGCGGGGAACTTTTCCGCGACGCGGTCCGCCTGCGTCTGCTGGAGCATGATTTCCGACACGAGGACCCGGTACGGATCCGGGGCGGAGCGCCAGGGGAACTTTCGCCCGTGCCGCGCGTAGTGGCGGTAGACGCTGCGCCTGAAGGCCCGCACCGCGCGCGGCGAAAGCCGCATCCCCCTTCCGGCACCGCGCGCCGTGCCGCTCCTCCCCGTTGCCGCGCTCACGCCCCCGGGGTGAGCACAACGCGTCACGGGGCGCCCTCAGCATTCGGGACCCCGGGATGTTCTCTCTCGATCTTCTCCACCATCCCGCATGCAAGGTTCCCCTCCTGTTTGATCCGGCAGGATTTTCGCCATGCCTCGAGGGCCAGGGAGAGGAACCGCGTCTCCGCCGGGTTCTCCATGTGGCGGCGCATGTACACCTCGGCGATCGAGCTCCAGCCCCTGTAGTAGGATGGATCCCGCGCGAGAAGCTCCTTGTACGCGTCGATCCCCTCGTCTACTTTCCCTTCGAGGACGAGGAGGGTCGCGAGGTTGTACCTCGCGGCGGAACAGGCCGGCTCGCGTTTGAGGGCCTCGATATAGGAAAGCCCGGCGAGACCGATCCGGTCCGTCTCCCAGTAGATGTTCCCCAGATTGACGCGGGGCTGGGGGAGGTTTCCCGCGGCGTCGATCGCCTGATTCAGGTACTGCTCGATGGCGATCGGATCGGCAAGTCCTCCGAGATAGAGCGTTGTCGCGAGGTTGTTCAGCGCCTTGGCCCTGAGCTCGTCACGGACGCCGAGCGAGATCATGGTTTTCAGGGGGTCTAGGATCTTTTCAGGATCATCGAATGACAGGCGCTGATAAATCAAATCCTGGGACGGCTCTCGATTATTTTTGCCTTCGAGAAGGTAGGCGATGGACAGATTGTACAGGGCCGGGATGAAATCCTGCCTGGCCGAGAGGGCCTGCGTGTATGCCTTGATTGCGGCATTGTTGTCGCCTGTCTGAAGATACACATTCCCCGCCGCAATACACGTCGCATAATCCTCCGGGTCGGCCTCCAGCAACCGCGCGTAGCAGACCGATGCCTCCCGGTATTTCTTCTCCCCGGCATAGGCCTCGCCCATGAGGGAAAGCGCGTCCCGATTGCCGGGCTGCCGCGCCATAATTCCCCGGCAGAGAGAGATTACCCTGTTGAAATCTCCGCGGACAAGGGCAAGCTCCGCGATGTCCAGGCGCGGCGCTTCCGGCCTGAGCGAGAGCGCCGCGGCAAACTCCTTCTCCGCGGTGTCGAAGTCTTTTGCGCGGGCGAAGACAAGCCCCGTGCCGATGTGGAGCAGGGCGCTTTCCGGCCTCCGGGCGAGACCTTCCCTGAGAAGTTTCAGGGCCGCGGGACTGCTCCCGGCCTCCGCGAGGAGCAGCGCGAGGTTGAACCGCGCCTCCGCGGGCTCCTCCCGTTTCCCCACCAGCCCTGCCAGGAGTGACTCGGCATCCCGGGTCATTCCCCCCGTGGCGAGGATAACCGCCTTGTTGTTGACCGCCGCGAGCAGGGAGGGGTCGGCCGCCAGGGCCGCGTCGTACTCCCACAGGGCGAGCTTCATCTTCCCCGCCTTCTGGAGTTTGAACCCTCGTGCAAACAGCTCCCCGGCGGGGGTTGTCGCCGGCGTCTCCGGAGCGCAGGGTTCGAGCTTGTCGACAATCGAGGAAGAGCGGCAGCCGAGCGGCTGGGTAAAAAACGGGTTGTCCATTTCAACCAATCCCATGAAATGGGACGCTCTGTCCTCCTCCATCCTGTTCAGTCCCACGTCAAATTTTCCGTCGTGCACCGTAATCAGGAGGAAATGGTAAAAAGCGTTTTGCGCGGTAAGTAACAGCGGCCCCCCTGCGCCGCCGGTGATGTAGTACCGGATGCCGTCGTGCTCCTCGACGTGATACAGGTGCTGGTGCCCACTGAAAACAGCCGAGACGCCGTGCGCCAGGAAGAGCGCGTGAAGCTTTTCCCGCTCCTCCCTCTTCATACTGTCGGGCCCCGACCCAACGGCGAAAACGGGGCGGTGCAGGAAGACGAAGATCGGCTTCGCGCCGGCGTTTCGTCGGAGGTCTTCCTTCAGCCATTCGAGTTGTTTTCCGACAATTGACAGGTGCTGCCCGGTAAAGTCCGTGTTCAGGAGGACAAAGTGCGCGCCCTTGTGGTTGAATGAGAAGTACAGCGGCCCAACCATCTCCTCTATTATTTTCGGGTTCCAAGCCATGTCATGATTCCCGAAGGCGACGTAATAGGGCATGCTAAGCCTCTTCGAGGACTCCTTGAAATCCACGACCTGTCTTCTGGATATGCGGGGATTGGTGCTTCCGTTGATGATATCCCCGACGTTAACGACAAAGTCAGGCTTTAGTTTTTCGATGCGGTCAAGGATTTCCTCATAGACCTTGTTGGGCAGGGCGAAGGCGGAGTGCGGCTGGTTGTCCCCCAGCACGGCGAAGCGGAAGGCGTTCCGGTCGTCCGCCCCCGGGGTCTCCGGAGCGGCCGGGGCAGCCGCCCGGGCAAGAAGCGCCGCGCAGAGGGCCGCGAGAACGGCCCGCAACTGCGCGGCGCGCACGTGATATTTCATCGTTTCCGTTCCCCCGCAGGATCGCGCACGGCGATCAATGCGCCGCGTCGGCGCGCTCCTGACCGCTCCCGGCGGCCGGGGCCGGCGTTCCCGGCGGCCATGCCTTCCCGTTCCAGAGGGTGTCGAAGTACCCGACGAAATAGTCGCGGGCGGCGGGGTCGCGGACGAGCAGGGCGCACTCGTTTCTACGGTCCATCGCGTCGCGGCCCCAGTTGTACGACCCGACGACCACCGCCCCGTCGGCGATGATGAGCTTCGCGTGGCTCGTCACCTGCATGTCGTCCCACCGGGTCTCCACCCCCTTCGACTCCAGATACGCCTTCGCCTTTTCGTTGACCCCGTTGATGGCCTTGTTGTAGTTGCTCCGGTCGAGGATCACCATGACCTTGACCCCGCGCGCCCGGGCGTCGACGAGCGCGTCCACGAGCCGGTTCACGCTCGACGCGGGCTTCCCGGGCGTGTAGCTTATCCCGTACATGAGGACCCTGATCGAGTCCTTCGCCCCGGCGAAGAGGGGGAGGACCTCGTCAAGGTACGAGCGGTTCGTGAACGCGGTGACCGCCCCGGAGGTCTTCGGGGCGACGCCGGGCTCCGTTGCGGAATCCCTCCAGAGCTTCTCGAAATAGCCCTCGAAATAGGCCGCGATCACCGGGTCGCGGAGGAGGATGTTCGTCTCGTTGTTGCGCTCCATCGAGTTGTGCGTGAGGTTGGTCGAGCCGAGCAGGACCTCGGCCCCGTCCACGATGAAGATCTTGTTGTGCGTCATCTTCTCCGGCGTGTCGAGCTTCGCGTCCACCCCGAACTTCTTCGTGAGGAACTCCACGCTCCGCGGGTTGAAGGAGATGCCGTTGTCGACGAGGCCCCGCACGCGCACGCCGCGCTTCACGGCCGCCTGGAGCGCGTCCTGTATCTTCCCGACGGTCTCGGGGGTGTAGTGCCACTCGAGCTGGATGAAATCCACGCTCTTCCTCGACTTCCCGAGCATGCCCATCAGCGCCGGGAAGTAGTCCCTGTTGACCACCGGCACGATCTCCTGTTTCCGGATCTCCGCGCGGGGCGAAGCGGCGCATCCGAGAAGGCACGCGGACGCCGCCGCACACGCGATCCACCTCTTCACGGTTCCCTCCACTGTTGTCGGATCAGGACGCTTCCGGCCTCGCATGCGGCAGGACGGCTCGTCTAACGAGGCATCATCCGGCGGCCCCGCGGCATCATGCCGCCCGGCCCGCCCGGAGCCGATTCCCCGACCCCGTCGATCTTCTTCACGATGAACGCGTAAATCTCCGAGCCCTTCACGGTCCGCTTCACGGTGCGCCGCTCCCCCTTGACCTTCGCCTCCATCTTGTATTTCCTGATGTAGCCGGTCATGGTGAGCTCCTGCCCCGGGCGGAGGCCGCCGAGCAGTTTCTCGTTCTCGTCGTTCTTGTCGGCGTAGCAGGCGATCTCGGCGAGCGGCATCGCGACGAACTTGATCTTCGCGCTCGCCTTCAGGTTGGCCTCGCCCTCCCAGCCGCGGAAGACGTTGTTGATCTTCCCGAACCTGACCGTGACCGTCACCGTCCTCCCCACGTAGTCCCTCGGGTTCGCCACAACCCTGCCCGGGTCGATCTCTTCCTCCGCGCGCGCGGGACCACCGCACGCCGCCAGGCCCGCGATAACGCTCCCCGCAATCACCGCCATCCATCTCATAGCGCGCCTCCTCAAAAATTCGCTTCGAGAATTTTCGATCCCCCCCCCGCGGGGGTGAGAGGCCTTCCTCGCGCACACCGTCACACGTGAATCCCCCGACAGGCGGGGGAAACCTTACCCCGCCCGCGCGATGGTTTCGACGATGAACGCGTACCGCACGCGCCCCTTCTCGACGCGCTCCACCGTGCGTCTCTTGCCGGTGGCCTTATCTTTCCGGTGGGACGTGACCTTCACCTTCGCCCGGTATCTCCTGACGACGCCGGAGAGGATGAGCCTCGTCCCCTTCTTGAGCCCCGCGAGCGCCTCCATGTTCAGCCGCGTGCGGTCCGCGTAGCACCTGATCTCGGCGAGGGGGACTGCCGTGAACTTGAGCATCCTCGACGCCTTCAGGTTGGCCTGTTCCTCCCACGGCTCGTGCCCGTTGTCGATCTTCGAGAACTTCACCGCGACCGTTACGGCCTTCCCGACGTACGCATCGGGGTCCAGCGCGATTCGGGCAGGGTCCGCTTCTGCGGCCGCGGCAAGGCGCGGAAACGCCGTGAAGGCGAACACTGCCGCACAACAGAACGAACAGTTCACCGAGCACTCCCTCCGCGTGCACTGTAGCACATCCCGCGCGGCGGATTCCAGCCCCGGGTCGGCGGTAATACCGCGGGCCGGAGTCCGCTACAGCCGGACCGGCACTCCCCGCGAGGCCAGATACTCCTTGATCTGCCGGATCGTGCAGGTCCCCCGGTGCGCGATCGAGGCGACGAGGACCGCGTCCGCGTGCCCCTCCGCGATCGCCTCGTGGAGCTGCTCGAGAGTCCCCGCGTCTCCCGCGGCAATGACCGGGATCTTCACCGCGTCCGCGATCGCCCTTGTCATCGGGATGTCGAAGCCGGCATTCGCGGCGTCCGCGTCCGTGCCGGCGGCGAGGATCGTCCCCGCGCCCAGGCCTTCAACCCGCTTCGCCCATTCGACCGCGTCCAGCCCCGTCGGCTGGCGGCCGCCGCTCACGACCACCTCGAACCCCGACGGCGCCTTGGCCGACCTCCGCGTGTCGATGGCGACGACGATGGCCTCCCCGCCGAATTCCCGCGCCGCTTCGCGCACGAAGTCGGGCTTCCGCACCGCGGCAGTGTTGACGGAGCACCGCGAAGCCCCGGCGGACATGAACTCCCCGATGCCCCGGATGCTCCCGACGCCGCCGCCGACGGTGAGCGGCACGTTGATCCGGGGCACGGTCTGCCGCACCGCCTTGATGATCGACCTCCTCTTCTCCACGGTGACGGTGAGATCGAGAAACACGAGCTCGTCGGCGGCCGCCTCGCTGTCAGCTGCCCCGCTCTCCGTTGGGGCCCCGAGCTCCTTACTCCCGCTGG
>JBAXOY010000064.1:0-17235 GCA_037133055.1 Chlamydiota bacterium | reverse complement strand
CGCGAATGACGCCCCCGATGCCCGTCGCCGCCCCGCCGTACGGCTCGATCGCCGGGTGGTCGCACAGGGTCGGGATCTCGATCCCCATCCTCCGCGCGGCCTCGAGCACGGTCGTCCCTTCCTCGACCTCGATTTCCCGGTTATCCAGTATGGCCTTGACCATCGCCTTATCCCACGGTGACCGCGTCGAATCTGCACGCGTCGCGGCAGAGCCCGCATGTGACGCACTTCGCCGCGTCCAGCAGGTGCGGCTTTTTCTTCTCGCCCGAGATCGCGGCCTCGGGACACGCCTTCACGCAGGCCCCGCACCCGGTGCATTTCGCCGCGTCGATCGAATAGCGGATCAGGGCGCGGCAGACGCCGGCGGGGCACCTCTTCTCCCTGATGTGCGCGAGGTACTCGTCCCTGAAATACCGCAGGGTGCTCAGGATCGGGTTGGGCGCGGAGCCGCCGAGGGCGCACAGGGACGTCTGCCCCACCATCGTCCCGAGCTCCTCGAGGAGCCCGAGGTCGCCCTCGCCCGCCTCGCCCCGGGTGATCGCGTCGAGTATCCCGAGCATCTGCTCGATCCCCTCCCGGCACGGGGTGCACTTCCCGCACGACTCCTCCATGGTGAAGGAGAGGAAATACCGGGCGATGTTGACCATGCAGGCGTCCTCGTCCATGACGATGAGGCTGCCCGAGCCCATCATGGACCCCGCCGCGGTGAGGCTGTCGTAATCCACGGGGAGATGGAGCAGGGAGGCGGGGATGCATCCCCCCGAGGGCCCCCCGGTCTGGACCGCCTTGAACTGTTTCTCGCCGGGGATCCCTCCCCCGATTCCGAAGACAAGCTCGCGCAGCGTGATCCCCATGGGCACCTCGACCAGGCCGGTGTTGTTGATCTTCCCGACGAGCGAGAAGAGCATGGTGCCCGTGCTCTTTTCGGTCCCTATCTTCGCGAACCACGCCGCGCCCTCGCGCAGTATCACGCCGACCGTGGCCCACGTCTTGACGTTGTTCAGGACGGTGGGCCTGTCCCAGAGGCCCTTCTCGGTCGCGTGCACGTGCTTGAACCGGGGCTCCCCGAGCCTGCCCTCCAGCGAGGCCATGAGCGCGCTCGACTCTCCGCAGACGAACGCCCCGCCGCCGCGGTTTACCGTGATGTCGAAGGAAAAACCGGAGCCGAGGATGTTTTCGCCGAGGAGCCCCCGGGCGCGTGCCTGCTCGAGCGCGATCCCGATGTGCTTCACGGCCAGGGGATACTCGTTGCGGACGTAGATGTACCCCTCCCGGGCGCCGACCGCGTACCCGCCGATGAGCATCCCCTCGATCACGCGGTGCGGATTTCCCTCGATGAGGCTCCGGTCCTGGAATGCGCCGGGGTCGCCCTCGTCGGCGTTGCAGATCACGTATTTGACATCCCCCTCCGCCTTCCGGCAGGAGTCCCACTTCCTCCCCGTCGGGTAGCCGCCCCCCCCGCGCCCCCGAAGTCCCGACGCCGCGATCTCGTCGACGACGCCCTGCGGCGTCATCGAAAAAAGCGCCTTCGCGAGCGCGCGGTACCCGCCCCCCTCGATATAATCCTCGATGCGGGTGGGGTCGATCCTGCCGTTGGCGCCGAGGATGAGCCTCGTCTGCGCGCGGTAGAACGGGACCTCGTTCTCGTGGACTATTTTCTCCCCGGTCGCCGGGTCGACGTAGAGCAGGCGGTCGATCACGCGGCCCTCGCCGACCGTCCGGGAGACGATCTCCGCGACATCGTCCGGAGAGACCTTCTGGTAAAAAATTCCCCGCGGGTGGATCACCACGAGAGGGCCCCGCTCGCAGAACCCGTGGCATCCCGTCGTCCGGATGTCGACCGCGGCCTGGAGGCCCCGCGCCGCGATCTCCGCCCTGAAGGCATCGGCCACCCGCGCACCGCCCGACGCCGAGCATCCCGTCCCCGCGCAGACGGCGACGCAGGGCTTCGAGGGGTCGCGCCCGGCCGCGAGGGATTTCTGCAGCGCCTCGAGATCGGCAACGGTGGCGATCCTGTCCACGGCGGTCTTCATTCGGCATTCCACGTCAACGCTTCAACGTCGGGACGCAGATTGTCAGGAGCGTAAGGATTCACGCAGATACGACGACGTATCCTGTCTATCCTGACGATCTGCGTTCATCTGCGTCCCCCCGTCATTTTTTTCCTTCATGCCTTCGTGGTGAAACGGTTTTCCGGTATTTCTTCAGGACCGGCTCCACCTTCCCGGGCGTCATCTTCCCGTAGTACTCCCCGTCGATGGTCATCAGGGGGCCCAGCGCGCACGCGCCAAGGCAGTTCACCGCATCGAGGGTGAAGGCGTTGTCGTCCGTGGTCTCCCCGGGCTTGACGCCGAGTTTTCTCTCCACCTCGTCCACGAGCCCCGGCGCGCCGCGGACGTGGCAGGCGGTGCCCATGCAGACGCAGAGGTGATGCTTCCCGCGGGGCTTGAGGCTGAAGGCCCGGTAAAAAGTCGCGAGGCCGAAGATCCGGCTCAGGGGGACCTCGATCCTCTCCGCCATGCGGGTGAGCGCCTCCCTCGGCAGATAGCCCAGGCGGGCCTGGATATCCTGCAGCATGCCGATCGAGCCCGCGATCCGGGCGCCGTAACGATCGACGATCTCGTCCGTCTCCCTGATGATGTCGGCGGCGTGCATCCGGAGCCTTTCGGTGGGCGGGGGCGCGCTACCTGTCGCCCCGCGCGATGGCGGTGAGGTATTTCCTGCGTTTTCCCGAGGATACATCCTTCAAACTCTTGAACTGGAGCGCCTTCGTGGGGCACCCTTCCACGCAGGCGGGGAGCCGGTCATTTTTCAGCCTCTCCACGCACAGGTCGCAGTTCACGATCGCTTTGCCCGTGACGTCCATGTCGATCACCCCGAACGGGCACGCGAGGATGCAGAGACTGCACCCGATGCAGCGCTCGTTCGTGACCGACACCGGGTCGTCGATCCCCGGCTTTTCCAGCGCGTGAGACGGGCAGACCCTGACGCAGGGCGCATCCTCGCAGTGGCGGCACTGGAGCGGGACCGCGAGGCCGTCCACCGCCTCGACCCTCACCCGCGCCCTCGGCGCGGGCCGCTCCCGGATCGCCTCGACGAGGTTCTTCGAGTGGGAATGCTCCAGCGCGCACTGCACCTGGCAGCTCCTGCAGCCGAGGCATTTTTCGACGTCTATGACGATGACACCCTTCATCGGATGCTCTCCGCCCCCGCCCGTTCCGGCCGGCGGCTACTTTTTCTCTTTGTATATCTTCTCTTTGTACATCATGGGGCTCAGGCCGAGGGCCTTTCTCTTCGCATCCATGTGGGCGATCATCGCCTCGGCCCCTTTCACCGGGTCGCGCTCGAAACAGAATTTGCCCCCGGTGACATCCTCGATCCCGCGGGTGAGGAACTCGACGACGTTGCGGCTCCCCTCGACGCGCGGGGGCGGGGAGAAGACCGTGAAGACGCCGGAGCCGACCGCGTAGCAGCCGATGGAGACGGCCTTCTCGCTCATCGCCTCGGGGGCCGCCGCGGCGACGGGCAGGTCGCTGATGTCCCCGCCGAGGCCGCCCTCCTTCACCATCTCGCAGAGCGCCCTCAAGACCCGGGAATTGTCCACGCACGAGCCCATGTGGATGACGGGCGGGATCCCGACGGTCTCGCAGATCTCGCGGAGCCCCTCGCCCGCGAGCTCGAGCGCGGCCTCGGGGCGGAGGAACCCCTCCTTGGCGCACGCCGTGGCCGAGCAGCCGGTCTGCACCACGAGCACGTCGGCGGCGAGGAGCCTCCTCGTCATGGCGAGGTGCCCCTCGTCCTGCGTCACCTTGGCGTTGTTGCAGCCGATGACGGCCGCGACGCCGCGCAGGCGTCCCGAGATGATGGCGTCGTTCAGCGGGCGGAAGGTGGAGCGGAAGGTGCCGCCGAGGTTGGTGAAGATGTTCTCGACGGTGAATCCCGCGACGAGGTCCATCACCTCGTCGGGGATGTTGACGCGTTCCGGACGCCTGCGGGTGTAGGCGTCCACCGCCCGGCGGACGATCTCGTGCGCGAGCGCATGCGCCTTCGACTCCTCGAACTCGAGATGGTTCACGCCGGGCATCTTCGCCTTGGGCGAGGTGGTGAGGAGCTCGGTGTGGAAGCATTTCGCCATGTCCTGGATCCCCGGCATGACGCACTGCACGTCCACGACCATCAGGTCCACCGCGCCCGTGAGGATCGCGAGCTCCTGGCTGAGGAAGTTCCCCAGCGCCGGGTAGCCCTGCCGCATCAGCAGCTCGATCGAGGTGCAGCAGAGGCCGCAGACGTTGATCCCCTTCGCCCCCTTGTGCCGGGCGTAGTCGAGGAGCTCGCCCTCCCGAGAGGCGCGGGCGACCATGTCCGAGAGCGCGGGCTCGTGCCCGTGGACGACGATGTTCACCTCGTCGGCCTTGAGGACGCCGAGGTTCGCCTTCGACCTGATGGGGGAGGGCGAGCCGAAGAGGATGTCGCTCAATTCGGTGGCGAGCATGGACCCGCCCCAGCCGTCCGCGAGCGCCGCGCGGATGCCGGAGAGGATCAGGTTGCGGTAGTCGGCGTCGACTCCCTCGTGCGTCCGGTGGAGGACCTCGACGACCTCGCGGTCGATCCCCTTCGGCCAGAGGGTCGCCTGGCTCCATTTCTTCTTGAGCGGCTCGGGGGCCCGCTGCATGAACGGGAGCGGGGAGCGGGCGAACTGCTCAAGGCATGCGAGGGCGACCTTCTCGGCGACCTGTTCCGGGGAGCGGCCCTCCGCGGGAATCCCCAGCTCGGCGGCAATCGCGTTGAGCTTCGCAGCGTCGGTGATCCGGAATCCCCCCGTGCCGCCCTTGGCGGCGTGGAGGAGCGTGGAGGCGATGTCCCTGCCGTGGTCGGAGTGCGCCGCGCAGCCCGCGGCGATGGCGCGGATGAAGTTCCGCGCGGCGATCGTGTCGGCGTCCGCCCCGCAGCACCCCTTCTGGTCCGGGGGCCCGAACGGGTCGATGCGGCACGGGCCCTGGAGGCAGATGGTGCAGCAGATTCCCAGGTCTCCGAAGCCGCACCGCGGCTCCATTGCCTCGCTCCGGTCCCACACCGTTTTCGCCTGCCGCCCAATCGTGGAATCCAGCACCTTTTGCGCCGCCCGATCGACCGTCTGTTTCATGGTTTCATTCCCCTGTCACGCCGCGCGCGGAGTGGAAAAGCCGGCGCGGCCGATTATACCCCCTCGCCGAAACCCGTGCCAATGATATATGGGGCGCGCGCGCTCACCCGGCGATCAGGCGGGCGATGCGGGACACCGCTGCCGCGAGCGCGGGGTCCCCGTGCGCCGCGCCGCGCCGCAGGGCGGCGTCGCGGAGCGCCCGGCTGAACGGAAGGGCGCCGAGAAACTCCAACGGGGCGAGCTCCCGCGCCACCGCGGCGGATTCGTCTTCGGAGGCGGTCTTGTTCGCGACGGCGGCGATCCTCCTGATCCCCATCTCCCCCGCCATGCGGGCGATCTTTTTCGCCGAGCCGATGCTCATCGCCGACGGCTCCGCGACCGCGACGAGCACGTCGACGCTGTCGGCCGTCGCCCGGCCAAGGTGCTCGATCCCCGCCTCCATGTCCATCACGACGATCTCCCCCGATCCGAGGAGGATGTGGCGCATAAGCTCTTTCAGGAATACGTTCGCCGGGCACGCGCAGCCGCTCCCGGCGCGGGTGATGCCGCCCATGACGATCAGCTTCACTCCGTCGTGCACGGCGCTGTGCGTCGAGGGGATGTCGTCCACGCGCGGGTTCAGCCGCACGAGGCCGCCCCCGTCTCCGGCGCGCTCCCTGATGAGGTCCTTGAGCTCGGAGACGGGCTTGATGGTCTCCGCGTCGGGAAACCCGAGCGCCGACGCGAGATTGGCGTCGGGGTCGGCGTCGACCGCGAGCACCGCATGCCCTTCCCGGGCGAACTCCCTGCAGAGGAGGGCGCTCAGTGTTGACTTCCCCACGCCGCCCTTTCCCGTGATGGCTATTTTCATGTTAGTGATAATCACTACTACATAATATAGCAGATCCGTGCGACAATAGTAAAGGACAAACAGGGCGGGGAAAAGCAAAAGTTATCCACAGCTATAGGGCACACTTAAGTGTGCCCTGCACGGGGAGCGCATGAATCGTGCAATGCGCGTGAAGCGCGCGAAGCGCATGAAGCGGTATGGGGGAGCGGCGATCACGCCCGCCGCATTCGACGGGAGAGCCCGCTGACCGTTTCGAGTATCCTGCCGGTGAGCTCCGGCGAGAGGCTCCCCGTGCCGCAACTCGGCGTGAGGAGACACTGCGCCATGATCTCCTTTGTCCCGAGTCCGGTCTTTTGGGCCAATGCGCCCAGGCGTTCCTCGAGCTTTGCGGCAAGGCTCTCGACCGTCTCCTCCCGGATCTTGTCCGAGGTGGGGACGAGGCCGAGGGCGAGGATGCGGCCTTCACCTATGAAGGATTTCAGCGCCTCCGGATAGCAGGTCATCCCCGTGAAGTAGCCGTAGGCGTCGAAGTTGATGATGTCGAGACCCGCCTTCATGAGGAGCGACCAGTCAGTGTTCCCGCAGCAGTGGATCCCCGCGAGCGCGCCGGCGTCGTGGATGGCCTGCGTCACCTCGCCGATGAGCGAGAGGACCTGCTTCTCCGAGAGGCTCACGTAGGCCGAGCCGAAGCTCGCGAGGTACGGCTCGTCGAGCCAGATCATCACGTTCGGGCACACACTCTTCAGCTCCCGGACCTGCCATGCCGCCTTCATCGAGATGGACTTCAGCACCGCGTCCATCAGCTCGTCGTGGTAGAGGATCGCGCGCTTGTCCTGGTCGGTCACCGTGAGCCCCATGCTGACGGGGCCGACGATCTGGCCCTTCACGCAGGCGAGGCCCGCGGGGGGCGCGGCGGCCAGCGCCTCGACGAGACGGTGGAAGCCCGGGGCGTATTCGCGGCTGATCGCGAATGCGTCCAGGTTCGCCTCGATCACCTTCCCGTAGAACGCCTCGATCTCCGCCATCGTGTCGCCCGAGGTGTCGAAGTACACCCTTTCCTTCTCCCGGTCCACGACGAGGCAGGGGAGCCCCTCGCTGTACTGCACGTACATGTTCTCGAGAAACGACCGGTTGGGGAGCTGGGGCCAGGCGGGGATCTCCGGGAACGCCGCGAGGACGCGATCGACCGCCTCGCCCGCGTCCCTGTACGGCATGCTGCCGACCGCGGTGGCCCTGCAGGAAGGAATGAAATTCATCTTCGCTCCGAAAGCGTCAGGCGCCCTGCGCCTGGACGACGGTGACGGCGGCGACCCCGACCACGTCGTCGGCGACGCAGCCGCGGGAGAGGTCGTTCACGGGTTTCGCGAGGCCCTGGAGGATGGGGCCGTAGGCCTCGGCCTTCGCGAGGCGCTGGACGAGCTTGTAGGCGATGTTGCCGCTGTTGAGGTCGGGGAAGATCAGCACCCGCGCCCTCCCCTGCACAGGGCTCCCCGCGGCCTTCCGCGCCGCGACCGCCGGGACGATCGCCGCGTCCACCTGGAGTTCGCCGTCGATCACGATCTCCCTGTTGTCCGGGAAGCGCCGGGCGATCTTTACCTTCGCGATCTCGACCGCGTCGGTCACCTTTTTCGTGAGCGGCCCCGCGGCGGACCCTTTCGTGGAGTAGGAGAGGAGCGCGATGATCGGGGGGATGCCGAAGTGCATTGCCGTCTCGGTGGTCTCGACGGCGATCTCCGCGAGCTGATCGCTCGTGGGGTTCTCGACCACGCCGCAGTCGGCGAAGGCGAAGACGTCCCTGCCGAGGACCATGAAGAAGAGGCTCGAGACGAGGGAGCAGCCCTTCTTGCACTTGATGATCCGGAGCGCGGGCATGACCGTGTCGCGCGTCGAGTGCGTCGCGCCGGAGACGAGGCAGTCCGCCTCGCCCTTGTAGACCATCATGGTGCCGAAGTATATCCAGGAGGCCATCGTCTCGCGGGCCTGTTCGAGTGTGACGCCCTTGTGCCGGCGGAGCTCGAAGAAGGTCTTCGCGTACTCCTCCCTCCTGGGGTTGTCATGGAGGTCGACGATCTCGATCCCCTCGGCGCTCTCCCCCGACGACCGTATCAGGGCGAGGATCATGTCGCGGTTGCCGAGGAGGATGGGGTGGGCGAGCCCCATCCGCGCGATGATGCCGGCCGCCCTGACGATGCGCTCGTCGTGCCCCTCGGGGAGGACGAGCCGCTTCGGCTCCTTCCTCGCCCTGGCAAACACCTCTTCCAGGAACGCGCTTCTCTCGGGCATGCACGAATCTCCTCGCGGAACCGGGCGCGGCGAAGCGCCCGACAACGACCCCGGCAGTATAGGGGAACGGCGGGTAAAAAGCAACTGAAGAAGGGGGATGAAGAAGGGGGGGTGATGGATCGTCCCGCATCAATAATGTTGCGCCGGTGCCGCGCGGGGTGTAGTATCGGGACGAAGGCGCGTCGGCGCCGGCGGCCGGAAGCGGGGACCCGGGGCAGGGGAGAAATCGCGGGGGCGGTCACGGAAAAGCCGGGTGTCGGGGAATCCGCCCTCCCCGGAAAAGGGGGGCACGGGTGAGCCATGGGCAGGAAAGCGGTCTGCATCGGCATTGACGATTATTGCGGCGGGGACAACGATCTTCACGGCTGCGTGAACGACGCGCGCGCCTGGGCCGATCTTCTCGCCGGGCGGTTCGGCTTTGCGCGGGGAGAATTGCGGACGCTGCGCAACGGGGAGGCGACGCGGCGCGGCATCCTCGCCGCGCTCGATGGACTCGTCGCGGGCGCGCGACGCGGCGACGTCTGCGCCTTCATCTACTCGGGTCACGGCACATGGGTCCCCGACAGGGGGGCGAGGGACGAGGCGGACGGGAGGGACGAGGCGCTCGTTCCATGGGAGGCGGATGTCGGAAAACTCATCACGGACGACGAGCTCCGCCCCATCCTCGACCGGATCCCCGACGGCGTCGCCTTCACCTTCATCGCTGACTCGTGCTACTCGGGCACGGTGACGCGGATTCTGCCCGGCGGCAAAGCGAGATTCATCAAGCCCCCTGCCGCCTTTGCCGGCGGCGTGACCTCCCGGAGTCCGCTCAAGAGAAGGCTTCTGGGTCGCGGCGAGGAGGGGATGAGGGAGGTCTTCCTGAGCGCGGCCTCGGACGACGAACCCGCCTCGGAGGGGGATTTCACGGGAGCGACCCGGGGGGCCTTCAGCTATTTCGCGGTCCGGGAATTGGAGGCGTCCGGCCCGGGGATCAGTTACGAAGAGCTGATTGCGCGGGTGAGAAGGTCGCTCGCCGGAGCGGGCTACACGCAGCGCCCGCAGCTCGAGGGCCCCGCAGAGGCGAAGCGGCGCGCGGTCTTCTCGGAGCTTTTGGGGTCAAATCTTTAATATTGAATATTGGGGTGGGTCGGGGGGGATTATATGGCCAGACCTCTTCGCATCCAGTATCCAGGCGCGTACTACCACGTTACCTGCCGCGGCAACGAGCGTAGGGCCATCTTCCGCGATAACGCGGACCGGCAAAAGTTCCTCGAGACACTTTCCCTTTCCCTGGAAACCTATCGCGTTACTCTCTATGTCTATGTGCTCATGCCAAACCACTTCCACCTTATGGTGCGCACGGCGGAGGGGAACTTGTCTGAGTTTATGAGGCATTTCAACATCTCCTACACCATGGCGTTCAACCGGAGACATGGGCGGGTAGGGCACCTGTATCAGGGGCGGTACAAGGCGTTTCTCGTCGATTCGGACAGCTATCTCATTGAACTTTCCAGGTATGTGCACAGCAATCCCGTGCATGGGGACAGGTTCAAGGATGCGACGATTGAAGAGAAGTGGAAATATCTCTGGGGGTATCGCGAGAGCAGTCTTCAGGGCTATCTCGGCATCGGCAAAAAGCAGCAGTTCGTCGACTATCAGGAGGTTCTCGCTCACTTCGGCGGGGACACACGGCGGGGCAGGGATGCGTACGCGCGGTTCATCGTGGAAGGACTAGAGAAGAAGATAAGGAGTCCTCTGGAAATGGGGCGCGGGCATGGGATTGTGGGGGAGAAGGAATTCATTGCCTGGGTGAAAGAGAAAATGGTTCCAGAGGAAAAATCCCGGAGAGAACAGCCCGCTACGCGAGAACTCGGAAAAAGATACTCGCCAAAGGAACTGATCGAACAGTATTGCGCCATTATCGGGGAAACGAGGGAATCGCTCTGCCGGAAGGGGATACAGTCCACTGCAAGGGCGATGCTGATGGAGCTTCTCTATCGGTATTGTTTTCTCACGCAGCACGAAATCGGGAAGCTGATGGGGGGCATCGATTATAGTGCGGTGAGCTATGCCAGAAAAAAGTTACGGTCCAAGATGCGGGAGGACCGGCAGCTCGCAAAGCAATTTGAAGAAGTGAGCAATCGCATTATAGAGGATTCAAGATTAAAGATTTGACCCCACCCTAATGGCTGCGCGGGCGGTATTCTCTCCGTGCTGACGCCTTCGGGTTTCCCATCGTCCTGAGAAAAGAAGTGCCCTCCCCCCTCCCGGGGAGGGGAGAGGGCGCCCGTGCGCGGCCGCCGTCAGAGCGGCTTCACCGGGATGCAGATGTCCGCGGTCGCCTCGCCCTTCGGGTCCCGGTCCGGGTCGTTGTGGTAGAACTCGAGACACGGCGCGTCGCCCGGCTGGTACCCGCTCGAGGGGAACCATTCTCCCATGAACTGCTGGAAGACTTTTCCGAGGTCCTGTGGCCTGCCGCGGTACCGGTACACGGCATACTTTCCGCCGGGGAACTTCTTCACGGAGACCGGCCCCTCGGGCTTCACGTCGTCCCCGATCGAGATGCACGCGTCGTAGCGGCACTTCGCCATGGCCGTGATCTCCGGGTTGTCGTACGACGCGCCGATCACCTCCGTGTGAGGCCCGCAGAGCCCGCGCGGCCCCGCCCAGCGCATCAGCGTCCCGTACGCCTCGTGGATCGCATCCCCCTCGTAACCCCTTTTGCTGCTCACGTACGCGACGCGGTACGCGGGAAGCTCCTTCACCTCCACCTTCATGCCGCACCTCCCTGGTTGTGGTGTTGATCGTCGACGGGCACCACTATACCGGGAACGGTTCCCGCCCGCTTTCCCCTCCTTGCTCTTCGCTTTGCGATTCTTGCTTTTCTGCGCCCCCCCCGACGCCCGCCATTCGGAGGCGCTCATGCCGAAATGATCGCGGAACGCCCGCGCGAACGAGGCGGACGAGCCGAAGCCGGCCTCGAGCGCGATGTCGGTGACGGAGCGCTCCGGCGAGTAAAGGAGGAGATTCGCGGCCTTTTCCAGACGGATGCGGCGGATGTGGTTGTAGAGCGTCTCGCCGGTCATGGCGCTGAAGAGCCGGTGGAAATGAAAGGGGCCGAAGAGGGCGGCGCGGGACACCGATCCGACCGTGAGGTTGCCGTCGAGGTGTTCCCGGATGTGGTCCAGGGCGAGATTGAGGCGGCGAGTGTACTCCCTCATCAGGAGCGTGCTCGTGCTCATGGCGTGAAGTATGGTAGCATAGCGTGCCCTTACATGGGCGCATGAAGATTCAGGCCTCGCGATTCTTTTTCGATAATTCTTATTGACAGGTATTCTTACATAGGGTATATTTAGTTTTGATAATTGTTATTATAAAGGAGAAGTCGCATGAAACAGGATCAGAAGCTCAGAATCACCAGGCAGCGGCAGCTCATCCTCGAGGAGCTCAGGAAGGTGGTGACTCACCCCACCGCGGACGAGCTCTACCGGATGGTGCGTGAGCGCATACCCCGCGTCAGCCTGGGGACGGTGTACCGGAATCTCGAGACGCTCTCCGGCAGGGGGGTGATTCTCAAGCTCGAGCTCGCCGGGACCCAGCGCCGCTACGACGCCACGACGGCGAACCATTACCACATCCGCTGCAACAAGTGTGGGTGCGTCGAGGACCTTTCGATGAAGGCCTTCGATAACATCGAGGGCGAAGCGAGGGGCGCCACCCAGTTCACCATTACGGGACACAAGCTCGAGTTCGAGGGCATGTGCCCGAGGTGCGCGAAAACGGCGCACTGAGGAGCTTCCTTTCGCGTGTGCCGCCCGCGGCGATGCGGTCTGACGCGGCCCCCGCTCCGTTCGCCCCGTGCCCCGTTTATTCCGAGAGTGATGGCCCGGGGCTTCGCCGTGTCGCGCATCCCCATTCCCCGCGGCGAAAAGTCAATTGAAAATGAAATAATCAGGTTGCGTTCCGGCGATATTCCACTATCATTGGTGCGTGCCCCGCAGCACGCGCGGGGACGAGAGGGAGGGTGCGTCATGACAAAGCGGCTCCAGATCCACACGTGCGAGTTGTGCGGCAACCTCGTCGAGGTGCTCCGCGATGGGGCGGGGACACTGGTCTGCTGCGGGCAGGAGATGAAGCTTCTCGTCGAGAACACGGTGGACGCTTCCCGGGAGAAGCACGTGCCGGTGATCGAGAAGACCGCCGGCGGCGTGAAGGTGCGCGTGGGGAGCGCCCCCCACCCGATGGAGGAGAAGCACTACATCGAATGGATAGAGCTGATCGCGGACGGAAAGGCCTACCGGCAGTTTTTGAAGCCGGGGGACCGCCCGGAGGCGGAGTTCGCCGTGTCCGCCGCCCAAATCTCCGCGCGCGAGCTTTGCAACCTGCACGGGCTCTGGTCGGCGTGAGCGGACCCGTGGGAGAGGACGCATGCGCATAGAGGAGCGGTCCGGGGCGCTGGTCGTCGTCGACTTCGACGATCTCGAGGCGTGCAAGATCGCCGTGAGGATCGAGAGGGACGGGATGGCATTCTACGAGGCGCTGGCCGGCAGGATGACCGCCGCCGCGGCCCGCGGATCAATCCTCTCCCTCGCGAGCCAGGAGCGCGATCATCTCGAATTCTTTGAGGGCGAACTCGCGAGGCTCAGGGCGACGAAAGAGGACGCGTTCGAGGAAGACGACCTCGCGAGCTCCCTCGAGTATGGCATCTTCGCGCCGTACCGGGATCTCGCGGTCGCCCTGGAGAGCCCCCGGAAGGCATTGAGGCTCGGGCAGATCGTCGAGGAGAGGAGCGTGCAGTTCTACGAGGCCTGCCGCGGCAGGGTCGCGTCGGACGAAACGAAGCGGCAGCTTGACCGCATCATCGCGGAGGAACGCCTGCACGCGCGGAGACTGAAGGAGATGCAGGACGCGCTGCCGAAGGCCTGAATCGCGCGCAACAAGGAGGGAACGATGATCAAGGCGAAGATGCAGAATGCGCTGAACGCGCAGATCAACCGCGAGCTCTACTCCGCCTACCTGTACATGGCGATGGCGGCCTATTTCGAATCCCTCAACCTCAAGGGGTTCGCCAACTGGATGCGGGTGCAGGTCCAGGAGGAGCTTGTGCACGTGACGAAGTTCTTCGGCTATGTCGTGGACCGGGGCGGACGCGTCACCCTCACGGCGATCGACGGCCCCCCCGCGGAGTGGTCTTCACCCCTCAACGTGTTTGAGGAGGCCTACGCCCACGAGCAGAAGGTCACCGGCTGGATCAACGATCTTGTCAGCCTCGCCGGCCGGGAGGAGGACCACGCCACGCACAACTTTCTCCAGTGGTTCGTGGGCGAGCAGGTGGAGGAGGAGGCGTCGGCGGACGACGTTGTGAAGAAGCTGAAGCTCATGGGCGACGCGCCCGGCGGGCTCTTCATGATCGACCGCGAGCTCGCCGCGCGCGTCTTCACGCCGCCGCCTGCCGCGCCCGGCGCCGCGGCGTAGCGCGGCTCCCGGGGGAAGGATGCCATGCTGCGCGAACTCACGGATGCCGACTTTGCGCGCGAGGTGATCGAGCCGAGGCTTCCCTTCGTGGTCCTCTTTTCCTCCCCCTGGTGCGGCGTCTGCCTGAAGGTGGCGCCGCGCGTGCAGGCGCTCGCGGAGGCGCACCCGCAGGCGCGGTTCGGCAAGGTGGATATCAGCGCCTGCGCGCGGACCGCCTCGACGCTCCGCGTCCTTGCCCTCCCCGCGGTGCTTTTCTTCAGGGACGGGGAGGAGAAGGCACGGCTCGCGGGCAACGTCTCCGAGGACGAACTCCTGCGGGCCCTGGAGCGGATACTGTGATCCAGGAATTCATCAACGGCCTCGAGAGCTATCTGCACGGGTCGACGGCCCTGGCGTATTTCGCCGTCTACATCGGCGGCCTCCTCGTCAGCCTGACCCCCTGCGTCTACCCGGTCATTCCGATCACCGTGGCGTTCATCGGGGGACAGAGCGGGGGATCAAGGTGGAAGGGCTTTTCCCTTTCCGTGGTGTACGTGCTCGGGATGTCGTGCACCTACACCGTGCTGGGCAGCGTCGCCGCGCTCACGGGGACCCTTTTCGGGAGGGTCCAGTCGAGTCCCTGGACCTACCTCGCGGTCGCGAACGTCTGCATCCTGCTCGGCCTCTCCATGTTCGACGTGTTCGCGCTTCCCCTGCCGCGGTTCTTGAGCGGCATGCGGCCCGGGAAGCCGCGGGCGGGGCTCGCCGGCGCATTCCTCGTGGGCGCCGCCTCGGGGCTTGTCCTCGGGCCCTGCACCGCGCCCGTGCTGGCGGTCCTCCTCGGCTACGTGGCCGGCGAGGGGAACGTGGTCTTCGGCACGAGCCTCCTCTTCGTCTTTGCCCTGGGGATGGGGACGCTCCAGATACTGGTCGGGACCTTCTCCGGCGTCCTCGCGAGCCTTCCCGCCGCGGGCGTCTGGATGGTAAGGGTCAAGTATCTCTTCGGGTGGATACTGATCGCGATGGGGGAATATTTCCTGGTCACCGCCGGCAGCCTCATGATCTGAAAGGGGGAGCACCATGCAGATTCGACTCATCCTCGCGGTGTGCGCACTCTCAGCCGTGACGGGCGCGACGACGTGTCCGAACGGATTCTCCGCGCCGGAGACCGGCGGCAAAGCGCCCGACTTTTCCCTGAAGGACCTAAAAGGCGCGGAGGTGAAGTTGAGCGACCTCAAGGGGAAGGTGGTGCTCCTCTCCTTCAGCGCCACGTGGTGCCCCCACTGCCGGACGGCGGTCCCGAAACTGAAAGAGATCGAGGCCCGGTACAAGGACAGGGATTTCGTCCTCCTCAGCATCTTTATCGAGGAGAGCGGGAAAAAGGTTTCCTCGTTCGCCGCCAAGTATGACATCGCCTACAGGATCCTTCTCGACGAAGACGGCGCGGTCGCGAAGGCCTATGGCGTTCGGGGCATTCCGAGCAAGACCCTCGTCGGCAAGGACGGGGTGATCGTCTGCCGCGACTGCCGGGACGTCGAGCCGGAGCTCGCGAAGCTTTTGGGCGGCGCGGGGAAGTGAGCCGGGGTCAGGCGAGGGCGCTCATCCCCTGCGCGCTCGCCGGGGCGGCGGTCATCGCGGCCCTACTCATCGGGGGACCCCGCGCCGTTTTTCGCCCCCCCGCGGGAACCGCCGTGGAGACGCCCGTGACGAGGCCCGATACCGTGACAACCAGAGCCGCGCCGCCACGCGCGAACCGCCTCAGCCGGGAGAAGAGCCCCTATCTTCTCCAGCACTCGCACAACCCCGTCGACTGGTACCCGTGGGGCGAGGAGGCGTTCCGGGCCGCCCGCCGGGAGCGCAAGCCCGTGTTTCTCTCGATCGGTTACTCGACCTGCCACTGGTGCCACGTGATGGAGAAAGAGTCGTTCGAGGACGAACGGGTCGCCGCCCTCCTGAACGGCGATTTCATCGCGATCAAGGTGGACCGGGAGGAGCGGCCCGATATCGACAGGGTGTACATGGAGGCGTGCGCCGCGATGACGGGGAGCGGCGGATGGCCCCTCACCATCCTCATGACGCCGGACGGGAAGCCGTTCTTCGCGGGCACCTACCTCCCGAAAACCGCGCGCGGGGGGATGCCCGGCCTCGTCGAGCTCCTCGAACGGGCAGGCGAGGCGTGGCGGAGGGACCCCGCGGCGATCGCGCGGGCGGGGGAAGAGATCACCGCGGCGCTCCGCCGCGGGGCGGGGCCCTGCGAGGGCCCGCCCCTCGGGGGCGAGACGATCAGGGCAGGCTTTGAACAGCTCCGCCGGGCCTTCGATCCGGTGCGCGGGGGGTTCGGCGGCGCGCCGAAGTTCCCGTCCCCCCACACCCTCGCATTTCTCCTGCGCTACGCCTCGACTGACAGCGGGGGGGACGCTCTCGCGATGGTGGAGAAGACGCTCGACGCCATGGCGCGTGGGGGCATCTGCGATCAGATCGGGTTCGGGTTCCACCGCTATTCCGTAGACGCGGAGTGGCGGGTGCCGCATTTCGAGAAGATGCTCTACGACCAGGCGATGCTCGCCATCGCCTGCACCGAGGCGTGCCTGATGACCGGCAGCGCGGCGTACGAAAAAACCGCGCGCGGGATATTCGACTACGTCCTGCGAGACATGACCTCCCCCGACGGCGCCTTCTACTCGGCGGAGGACGCCGACAGCGAGGGGGAGGAGGGGAGGTTCTACGTCTGGACCCCGGCGGAGGTGAAAGGGGTCCTGGGGGAGGAGGACGGGGAGATCGCCTGCCGGTATTACGGCGTCACCCGGGAAGGGAACTTCGAGGGCGGGGCGAGCGTTTTGCATATCAGCGTGCCGCTCGAGGAGTTCGCGAAGCGGGAGAAGACGGACCCCGGGAAATTGCACGGCCTCCTCGATCGCTGCCGTGAGAGGCTCCTCGCGGCGAGGGGGGCGCGCGTCCGCCCCCACCGGGATGACAAGATCCTCGCCGACTGGAACGGGTTGATGATCGCCGCGCTTGCCAAGGGCGCCGCGGCGTTCGACGAACCCCGGTACGCGGCGTCGGCGTCGAGGGCCGCCGATTTCATCCTGGCGAAACTCCTCCGGCCGGACGGGTCGCTTTTCCACCGCTACAGGGACGGCGCGGCCGCCGTCCCCGGATTCCTCGACGACTACGCGTTCCTCTCGTGGGGGCTTCTCGAACTCTACGAGGCCTCCTTCGAAACGCGCTGCCTCGCGGATGTGCTCTCGCTCACCGGCACGATGCTCCGCCTCTTTCGGGATGAGCCCGGGGGCGGCTTCTTCTTCCGCGCCGCGGGGGATGGAGATCTGATCCTCCGCTCGAAGGAGGCGATGGACGGCCCGTATCCCTCCGGGAACTCCATCGCGGTCTGGAACCTGATGAGGCTCGGGCGGCTGACCGGCGACACGATTCTCGAGGAGCGGGCGGAGGAAGCCATGCGGGCGTTCGCCGGAGAGGTCGGGGCCGCGCCCGCCGCGCATGCCCAGTTTCTGAGCGCGCTTCACTACGCGCGCAACCCCGCGCG
>JBAXOY010000063.1:0-17796 GCA_037133055.1 Chlamydiota bacterium | reverse complement strand
CGGTTGAGGCCCATCTCAAGGTGTGCCCCGAATGCCGGTCCCTGTACGAGAAGATGGAAGGGTTCGAGGGGGTGCTCCGCGCCGCAGGCGCCCCCGGCATCGCTTCCGCCCCCGGGACCGCGGCACACTGCCCCGACGAAGAAATTATCGCCGCCCTCATGGACGGGAGCCTTCCGGAGGGAGAGGAGAGCGCGCGCGTTGCCGCCCATGTCGTTGGGTGTGCGGCCTGTGCCGTCAGGGCGGCGGACGCGGCGGAAACGGCACAGCTCGTCGACCGCATCCAGGCGCGCGGGCTGGATCGGCCGCCCCTCGGCCTCGTCGAGGCGGCTCGGGACAGGCTGTGCGGGAAGGGGCCCGTGTCGCTCGGTGAGTTTTCCGCCTCGGTCAGGGACCTGCTCACGCGGTTCACCAGATGGGCGGAAGCCGCGTCAGCGAGCCCCGCGCTCGCCTCGATCGCGGAGCCGGGCATGGACTATGCCGCGGAGCGCGCCATGCTCATCCGCCCCATGCCGGGTAAAAAGCCCGGGCCCGCACGCGCCCCAAAGCGCAAGACGTTGCGCCGGGAACACGTGAAAAGCCGCTCCCTGTGCGCGTCTCCCGAAAAAGCACCCGTCGCGCGTACCGGCATGGAGCCGGTCCCCGAAACATACGGCGAGCCGACGCTCACGCGCTCGTTCTCCCACGGGGACCTCGCAGTCCAGTTATCACTCGCCGCAACCGGGGGGATGATGATCGAGTGCAGGGTGAGGCTCATGGACCGTGGGGGGAAGCCGCTCTCCTCCGTGCCCGTGGAGATGCGGAAGGGGACCGCGACCCTCCACGCCGAACCCACCGGCCCTGCGGGCGAGGCCGTGTTCGGCGACCTCGTCGCCGGGAACTACCAGTTCCTCATCCGGCGGGGCGAAGGGGCGCGGGTGGGGTTGACCCTCGCATGAGGCGCCGGAAGTATTCCTCGAGGATCGCCCGGTGGTCGAAGGCGATGTCGGGGGGCAGCTCATCACGGGTAAACACGCCTATCTCAGCGGCGTCGGAGTCGGCCCTCGGCTCGCCCTCTCCCTCGGCGGTATAAACCGCGGAGATCGTGTGGAACCGCGGGTCCCGCTTCGGGTCGGAGTACACCCCGAGGAGTCCCGCGAGCTTCACCCGGAGACCCGTCTCCTCCTCCGCCTCCCGCACTGCGCATGCCTCGGCGGACTCGCCATACTCGATGAAGCCGCCGGGGATCGCCCATCCGTGGGGCGGATTCCTCCTCCGGACGAGGACGACCGCCTCCTCCCCGTCTTTCACGCGTCTGATGAGTATGTCCGTCGTCGGGAACGGGGCGATGCGGACCGGGAAATCCCTGCCGCAGCCCGGGCAGGTCACGCCGCCTTTCATGGCATTCTCCCTCGAAGCCTGTCAGGGTAATGGGCCGCGTCGCGAAAGCCGCTATCCGCTAGTAGTTCCGCGACAGTCGTCGCCGGGGACGCTCCCTTGCTGGGGTCGGGGTTCTTTCGGAAACGGGGGGGGGCAGGCCGAGCGCCCGCGCAACCTCCGGGATCGATTTCGCTTCCGGTTTGAGCGCGAGGTAGCGCTTGAACGCCTCAGCCGCCGCGGTTTCATCCTTGAGGTAATCGCGATAGATGAGGCCCATGTCGAGCCACGCCTCGGCGAGTCCGGGGTCGAGTTCGGCCGCCTTCCGGTACTCCTCGATAGCGCCCGGATAGTCCATGCGCAACGCGAGGAGCGTGGCGAGATTGTTGTGGAGGGCGGAGTTGTCGGGGAACGCATCCACGCCCCCCGACGCCGCCTCGATCGCGGCGTCGAGCTTTCCCTGCCGATGGCAGGCGAGGGCGAGGGCGTTGAACAGCTCGGGGCTGCCCGCGCCCGCGGCGATCGTCTCCCGGTAGACCTCCGTCGCCTCCGGCAGGGCTCCCTGCTTCTCGCACGCCTCCGCGAGGGCCCGCGCGATCCCGGCGCACCGCTTCCGCGTCGCCGGGCTGAAGCCGGCACGGATCTCCGCCGCGGCCTCCTTGAGCCTGCCCTCCCCGAGCAGCAGCCCGGCGAGCGTGCAGTGCTCCTCGGGGGTCGCCGCCCCCGACGCCGAAAGCGCCGCGAGCTGCTCGAGCGCCTTCCCGCGCTCCCCCGCCGCCGTGAACAGCTCGACCGCCCGCCTCCTCTTGGCGGGGTCTTGCGGGTTCGCCGCCGCGATGCGATCCACGCACGCCGCGGCCTCCCTCCTGTTCCCGCTCGCCCAGAAATACGGCGCTATCCTCGTCTGGAGGGCCGTGTCGGCCGGATCGAGCTCCACCGCGGCCTTTAATTCCCTGAGCGCGTCCGCTTCGCGACCGAGCTGCAGGCATATCATCCCCAGGCGCTCGTGCAGCGCCGCGTTCTCGGGGAGATGCTTCATCGCCTCCTGGTAATGAACGGCCGCCTCGGCGAGATCCCCCGCAGACAGGGCAACGTCCCCCAGGGAAATGCAGGAGGCGGCCTTGTAGCAGTTCCAGTACCGGTCCCCGGTCGCCGTGTCGCCGAGGAAGGTCCCGTAGAGGTAGCCGAGGTTGAACAGGGCGGCGCCGTTCATCGGGTCATGTTTCAGGACCTCCTTGAACTCAAGGATCGCCTCGTCATACCTCTTGAGCGCGATGAGACTCTGCCCCCGGGTGACCCTCTCGACGGCGGAGGGCGCCGGGGGGGCAGAGAGACACAGGAACAGCAGCAGGGTTGCGAGAGCGCTCACGGGACATCCTTTCCGGAACTTCCTTTAGGATAGCAAATTTTTCGGCCCAGGTGCAGGAATAACGGAAGATGCATGGCCGGCGCCCCGGGAAATGCTACACTATGCCAGTCGCCATGAAAATCAATCTGAAGGGAATGACCCGCCCGGAGCTCGAACGACACCTCGCCTCGATGGGGGAAGATGCCTACCGGGGGCGGCAGATCGCCGAGTGGCTCTACCGCCACGGCGCCTCGACGTTCGCCGAGATGACCACGCTCTCGAAGGGTCTGCGCGCGCGGCTCGATGCGGAGGCGCGGATCGGGAATCTCGCTTCCGTATCGGAGACCGCCTCCGCGGGCGGCGATGCCCTTAAGTACCTGTTCCGCCTTGAGGACGGCGAGGCGATCGAGACGGTCCTCGTGCGGCTCGCGCGCGGCCGGTCGGTGTGCCTCTCCACGCAGGTCGGCTGCCCGGTGGGATGCGCGTTCTGCGCGACCGGCGCGCTCGGCTTCCGCCGGAACCTCGATGCAGGAGAGATCGTGGACCAGTTCCTGAAAGTCCGCGCGGCCCTCCCGGAGGGCGAGCGGCCCACGCACGTCGTCTTCATGGGGATGGGAGAACCGCTCCTCAACCTCGACGGGGTCGAGAAGGCGATCCTGATCCTCGCCTCCCCCGAGGGCCCGGCGCTCGGCCCCCGGCGCATCACCGTCTCCACCTGCGGCATCGTCCCCGGCATCCGCCGACTCGCGGCCGCGGGGCTCCGCACCGAGCTCGCCGTGTCGCTCATCGCCGCGGACGAATCCGTCAGGAAATCCCTCTTTCCCCTCGCCGGCGAATACCCGCTGGAAGACGTCGTCCGGGCGGCGGGAGACTACGCGGCAGGGATCGGGAGGCCCGTCACCTTCGAGTATCTCCTCCTCAGGGGGGTAAACGATTCACGGGCGGACGCGCAACGCCTGGGGAGACTCATCCGGGGTGTTTCCTGCAAGGTCAACCTCATCCTCTACAACCCCGCCCGGGGGCGGCGTTTCGAGGCATCGGACGAATCCCCCACCCCCCCTCCGCGCAGGGAGGCTTTAAGCCCGCCCCCCGACTCTCTCACCCCCACCCCACGCAGGGCGGCCTTTAGGCCGCCCTCCGGCTCAGGCGGAGCGCAGGCGGCGCGCTTCGAGCCCTCGGACGAGTCCCGGGCCTCGGAGTTCCGGAAATGGCTCGGCCCCTCGTGCATCGCGGTCACGGTGCGCCGGAGCAAGGGGGCGGGGATCGACGCCGCCTGCGGCCAGCTCAGGGCCGGGTATGATAGTACAGTTTCAGGTACGGGGTACGATTCTACCCGAACAGCGCCGTCACTATCGGAGTAACCACGAGTATCGCGGTGAGGGCGACAAGGATGACTGTGGTAGCCCAGCCCACCGCATTCTGAAATCCGTTGTTCACGTGCTCCCCCATGATTTTCCTGTTGTTGACCATAAGTATCATGGACACCAGCACCACGGGGAGCAGCATCGCGTTGATCACCTGAGACCAGATGGTGATGGTGATGAGGGGGGCGTTGGGCAGCAATATGATGATGGCGGCGACCGCCATGATGAAGGCGAAGAGAACATAGAATTGCGGGGCTTCGCGCATTTTTTTATTGATGCCCGCCTCGAACCCGAACGCCTCGCATACGTAAAATGCGGTGGCGAGGGGGAGTATCGTGGCGGAGAACACGGAGGCGACGAAGAGCCCGAACGCAAACACCTGGGACGCCAGCGCACCGGCGAACGGCTTGAGTGCGACCGCGGCGTCTTTCGCTTCGTTGATCACCACGCCGTTCTTGTGGAGCGTGGCGGCGCAGGCGACGATTATAAAAAACGCCACCACGACGGTGGCGACGCACCCGACCACGACGTCCCAGAAGGCGAACCGGTATTCCGTGATCTTGATCCGCTTTTCTATCACCGCCGATTGCATGTAAAATTGCATCCAGGGTGCGATCGTGGTCCCGACAATGCCCAGCACCATGCTGAGGTATTTCGAGTCGAAATGCATCCTCGGCCTCACAAAAGAGTCCCCCACCTGCCGCCAGTCCGGCTTCGCGAGGATGGCGGAAACAATGTAGGACAGGAGGCAGAAACTGAAGAAGAGAAATATCCTTTCGGTGATCCTATAATTTCCCTTGGTCACGAGCATCCATACCGCAAAAGCCACGAGCGGGACGGAGATATACTTGCTCACGCCGAAGATGGCCACGCTGCCTGCAACACCGGCGAATTCCGTTGCCGTGTTGCCGATGTCGGCAACGACGAGGCCAAGAAAAATGACGAAGGTGATCTTGACGCCGAAATTCTCCCTGATGAGATCCGCGAGCCCCTTGCCCGTCACGATGCCCATTCGCGCATTCATTTCCTGCACGACGACCAGGACGATGAACGACGGCACGAGCGTCCAGAGCAGTTTGTAGCCGTACACCGCTCCCGCGACCGAGTAGGTGGTGATGCCGCCCGCATCGTTGTCAACGCTGCCCGTTATAATTCCCGGGCCCAGGACGGCAAGGAACAGCAGCAGATTCCTCAGCGCGGGATGTTCTTTGATTTTCTGTAGAAATTTCATGGCCTTACGGTACCCTCGCCGGGATGCCGCCCCGGGGGATATTACCTCTGCGCCTCAAGCGATTCATCCCGTATCTTGCGGAATACCGCCCCGAATGCGGCCTTCATGGGAATTATCCCCTGTATCCTGTTTCGATCGTCGACGACGGGGACGGCGACAAAATCATACTTGTAAAAGACCTCTGCGACCTCTTTGATATTGGTGTCCACCGTGACCCGCGTAACCCTCTTGCGCATGAGTTCGGACATTCGCGTCCCGGCAGGAGCCGCGAGGATCTGAAACAGCGTGACAATTCCCGCGAGGGAATCATCATCACCGAGAACATAGATATAGTATATAAACAGCTTTTTCCTGGCCCCCTGTTTGATTCTGTCCAGGAGCATGCCGCTCGTCTCATCGTGCCGCGCGCAGATGAACGCGGTCGTCATGATGCTGCCGGCGGCATGCTCCGAGTGCCCGAGGAGATGATGTATCTCGGCGACCCGCTCTACCGGCATATGAGGATAGAAGGAATGGACTTTTCTGGACGGCAGCTGCGCGAACAGGTCGACTACTTTATCGATAGCCATTTCGTTCACGATTTCTCCCAATTGCTCATGGTTGATCGATTCCGATATCTGCATCTGAATCCTGGGAGGGAGTTTCTGGAAGGTGTCGGCGGCGGTCGCGTGGTCGAGCGAGGTCAGGATGGTGATCCGCTCATCCGTGCCTATGTTGACGATGATATCGGCGAGGTCGGCGGGAAGAAGTTCGCTCAATCGGGAATGGTGCACCTTCAATGCCAGGGATTGCGTCTCTATAGCCCCGGTGACGGGCTGGACTAACTTCCACGAAATGAACCGGTCCTTGAGCTCGAAGGAGAACAGCCACTTGAGGATAAAGTTGACCCAGCGGCTCCATCCGAGCCGGCGGATCAATCCGGTGACGCCGACATCCATGTGGATCAACCACATATTGCGGTCTTCCCGCAGAAGATGCAGGTCGTTTACGCGGATGACCTTTGCCCCGGAGATATCCACGACCTGCTTGTCCCAGAACGTTTCCCTGAGGAGTATGTCCGTCTCGTGCAGTTTCACCCCTTCAAATGGGAGACCGGCGGAGCTGTCCACTACGATGGCCCCGCCCGGCGTAATCGCCTTTACATTCTCCCAGGGGATATATAATTTCCCCCTGCGCTTTGTGCCCCGGATGACCAATGCATTCATCCGGGGATACATTTCCCTGAGCCCCGCGACGATGTCGACGAGTCGCCCGATCCTTGTATTCGTGGCGGCGTCGAGCACCGCGAGGTGGATGAGCTCCGACAGGAAGACAAAATTATTTTCAAATCCCGTGGTCATAGCGGCGCATTATACCTGAATAGGGCGCCGTTGTGACGGAAAATGGTGGAGAATTGCACGTGGTCACGTATGTGGATATCTTCTTGTTGAAGCCGCAGGCGGATTCGTCTACACTGGGTAGTGGGAAGGAGGCGGCATGCGTGCGTCATGGGCATTTCTCGAGGACCGCACGTTCCTGCAGCAGGTGCCCCGCGACAGGTTATGCGCGATCCTGGCGAACCCGAAGAACCTGCTCTGGGTCGATTTCGAGGACCCGACCGAGGACGAGATTGAGATCCTCAGGAAGGACTTCGGCTTCCACCCGCTCCTCATTGACGACTGCATCGCCTCCCACAGCCAGCCGAAGGTCGACGAGTTTGACGACTACTTCTTCCTCGTCATCCACTCCTGCTTCTTCTACAGCGACAAGGAGACCGAGGATGCGCTGGACATTCGCGAGCTCGACATCTTCGTCGGGAGGAACTTCGTCATCACCTACCACAACGGGCACGTCAGGGCCGTCAGCACGAACCGCAAGCGATGCGAGCATGGCCCCCAGAGCATGACGAAGGGCGCGGATTTCCTCCTCTACAGCATCCTCGACACGCTCGTGGACAACTACTTCCCCATCATGGACACCCTCAGCGAGCGGCTCGTAAAGCTCGAGGAGGATATCCTGACCGACCCGCGCCCCGCATTGCAGGCGAAGATGTTCACGCAGCGGCGCAACATCGTGACGCTCAGGAAGGCGGTGGGCCCGCAGCGGGAGATCATCGCGCGCTTCATGCGCCCCGGATTCCCGTTCGTCGGCGACGAGGCGAGGCCCTACTTCAAGGACATCTACGACCACATCTTCAGAATCTACGACATCACGGAGATGTCGCGCGAGCTCATCGCCCAGGACATGGAGTCCTACATCTCCTCCATCAACTGGCGCCTCAACGAGACGATGAAGACCCTGACCATCATCGCCACCTTTCTCCTCCCGATCGGCACCATCGCGAGCTTCTACGGGATGAACGTGGAGATCCCCGAGTTCAAATGGGGGATATGGGGCTACCTGACCGCGTGCGGGTTGATGCTCCTCTGCTCCGTCGGGACACTGATCTACTTCAAGAAAAATAAAATGATTTAGGCGCCTCACCGGTACGGCACGATCGACAGTATCCTGAACCGCCGCTGCCCGCCCGGCGTCTCCACCGAGAACTCCTGCAGCGCCCTCTGCGCGATCATCCCCTTCGCGAGGGGGCTCTCGAACGAGATGATCCCCTGCGCGAGGTCCGCGTCCGCGGGGCCGAGAATGCAGTACTCCACCTCCTCGCCCACGTCCAGGTCGAGGAGCCTGACCTTCGTGCCTATCGACACGATATCCCCCGGGACCTTGAGCTCCTCGATGAAACGCGCGCTCGAGATCTGGGAGGTGATCCCGTCGAGGCGCGCGCTGAGGAGGATGAGCCTGTCGCGGGCGGCATCGTATCCGGCGTTCTCCCGGAGATCTCCCTGCTGCGCCGCCTCCAGTTTTTCCTTGCTGACCTTCGGTATCTCCACCTCGCGCAGTCGCTTCGCCTCCGCGCTCAGGCGCTCGTGCGATTTCTTCGTCATGTAGTTGACCGCCATGGCGTTTCCCCCATTCAAGTGTGCCCGGGTAGTATAGCACAGCCCCGGAGGCTCCCGGGCGCACCGAAAAACAACACGACACGTTTCGGGCATTGCCCCCGCCTCACGCGTTGCGCTACACTACCGGAACATGAGTACAAGGACCGCAACGCTGACGAGGAAGGGGATTTCCTGGTACGAAACCGGGCACGCGTGGGTCTACCGGGACGACCTCGCGCGCGTCGAATCCGCCGCGGCGGGCGATATCGTGGAGGTGCGCGACGGGCGCGGGAAAGTCCTGGGGAGGGCGTTCTACGGCGACCGGTCGAAGATCGCGCTGCGCTTTCTCACGAGGGGCGACGAGCCGGTCGACGACGCCTTTTTCGAGCGCCGGATACGCGAGGCGGTTGAGCGCCGCCGCGGGCTGATGACGGAGGGGGGGGGCCTGCGGCTCTTCTATTCGGAGGGCGACGGGCTCCCGGGCCTTGTCGCGGACCGGTACGGGGACTGGATCGTCCTCCAGGCGCTCGTCCCGGGAATAGACTCACGCCTCGGCCTCATCGCGGGGATATTTTACGCGCTCCTGAAGCCGAAGGGGATCGTCTGCCGCAACGACGCGAGTGCGCGCGCGATGGAGGGCCTCCCCCTCGAAAAGAAAGTCCTTCAGGGAGAACTCACCGGCCCCGTCGAGGTGAGGGAGGGGGATATCCGGTACCTCGCCGACCTCCTCAACGGGCACAAGACCGGCGCGTATCTCGACCAGCGCGAGAACAGGGAAATCACCACGCGCCTCGCCCGCGGGGCCGCGCTCGACTGCTTTTCATACCAGGGTCATTTCGCCCTGCACTGCGCGGAAAGGGCGGAATCGGTGACCGCCCTGGAGTCGTCCCGCGAGGCGCTTGCCGTGATGGAGAAGAACGTCGCCCTGAACGGCCTGGCCAACGTCACCCCGGTCGAGGGCAACGCCTTCGATACATTACGGGCCTGGCACAGGGAGAAAAGACAGTTCGACACGGTGATCCTCGATCCCCCCCCGCTCGCCCGGAAAAAGGCGGAAGCCGAAGACGCCCTCCGGGGATACAAGGAGATCAACCTCCGGGCGATGCACCTCCTCGTCCCCGGCGGCATCCTCGTCACCTTCTGCTGCTCGCACGCCGTCTCCCCCGACCTTTTCTCGGAAATCCTTCGCGCCGCCGCGGCCGACGCGCGGTGCGGCTTCCGCGTCCTCAAGCACCTCGGCCAGCCTGCGGATCACCCGGTGCTCCTCAATGTCCCCGAGACGGCGTATCTCAAGGGGATGGTCCTCGAAAAAACGGCGTGAGCTATTCCGCTCCCCCGTTCTGCGTGCTATAGTTGAATCAGGGAGGGATCCGACATGAAACCGACCGTGCCCGCCGCTCTCGCCGCTGTCCTCGCATTCATCCTTGCCCCCGCTGAGTCGCAGCCACGCCAATTCCCCGACACCCGGAGCGGCATCCACCTCTTCTCCGACCAGATGCAGAGCGACATGACCGCGGCGCAGTGCCAGTTTGCCGCGACTCATTATGCCGGCTGCCAGAAGATGCTCCTCAATGACGTCGGGAATCTACGGGCCTACAACCCCGGCTTCATCGCCCTCCACTACCAGCTCGGCTGCGGGAACGGACCCGCCCCCTTCATCGACGGGAACGAGTGGGTCTCCGACTGGTCCATCGTGAACGCACAGGAGAGCTGGTTCATGCACTCCGGCCTCTCCCGGCTGTACATGGGCGCGTGGAACTGGTACCTGATGGACATCGCGAACTCCGACTGGCAATCATACTGGGTGAACGCATGTATCGATCGCATGCAGGCCACCTCATGCGACGGGGTCTTCGCCGACAGCTTCACCGTGGACGCATATTTCGACCAGCTCACGCCCCCGCACCCGTGGCTGAGCGACCCGAACCTCTGCAAGGCACAATGGATCCCCCGCCTCGATGCATGGGCGGATTACATCACGGCGCGGTTCGCCGGACACTTCTACTTCATCCCGAATCTCGGCGGCCTCGTCACGGGCTGGGACACGACGAACTACGCGGGGCTCGGCGACGGGGGGATGGTGGAGGGATTCGGCGGGTGGGGCAACGGCAACTACTTCCCGACCGAGGACTGGATCCTTCAGATGAACCGCGTCCTCGACCTCGTCCGGCAGGACCGGATCGTCATCTGCCAGTCCTACACGAGCGACTCCGGCCTCGACGAGCGGATGTTTCTCACCGGCTGCTACCTTCTCATCAAGGGCGACCGCACCTATTTCAACATGATCGGCGCGGAGCACGGCGAGGAGCTCCTCTACTACCCCGAGTACGGCATTCCGACCGGGGCGTACAGCGGCTCGATTCCCTCCTCCGTCGGAGCACTCTACGATCCCGCGGCCGGATGCTTCCGCCGGAATTATGCGAACGGGTTCGTCCTCGTGAATCCCGGAGAAACCCCGGTGACCGTCCCCGACCTCGGCGGCACGTACCAGCTCGTCTCGGCGCAGGGAGGCGGGTCGGTGAACGAGGGCGGCGGCCACACCGGGAGTCTCTCCTATGCTCCGGTGACCTCGGTCGAAGTTCCGGCGCACGGGGCGGCGGTGCTCCTCGGCGACATCCCGTCGACCCTGCATACCGTGACACTCTCGCTCGACAATGCTGCCTTCCTGCCCTCCGAATCGCTCACGCTCCACTGGGGAATCACCCGCGCCCCCGCCGGCCCGTCCGTCGCCGACGCCTGGGTCGCCGTGATGACGCCGTGGGGGACGATCTACTTCTATCGGGCGGGCTCCTTCAGCCCGTCCGTCAGGTCTGTCGCCCCCTCGCTCCCAGTCTCCGATCTCTCCGGCGACCTCGGCCCCTTCACGCTCGAGGGGCTCCAATCGGGCGCCTACACATGGTACGGGGTCCTTACCTACCCGGGGGCAAACCCGCTCGACTCCTCAAGCCGGGTCAGCACCCTCGGCACCGCGTCGTTCTCGATCAACTGACCTTCCCCTCCCTGCGAGGTAGAATCTGCGAGGTGGAACTGTCCCGCGGGGCTGAGACAGGGTACACTATCGCTCCCCGGAGAATATATGCGCACCAGCGTGACATCAAACCGGACCGCGTTTTTCGTGGCCCTTCTGCTCGCCATCCTCTCGCCGGCCGGCTACGCCGGTGAAGGCGAGATGCTCTTCCTCCTCGATGCCGCCGCACCGCTCCCGCCCGAGTCCTCCATCTGGGACCGGATCACCGTCGCGGGGACCGAGCTCGTCATCGCCTCGTGCCCCGGTGCTGCGCCCTCCGCCGACGCCGTGCGCGGCGCAATCGAGCCGTGCGGACCCGGGGAGATGCTCTACATCGTCACCTCTCCCGGCCCCGCCGATCTTTTCGAGATCGGCATCCGCGGCACAATCGTGGTCGGCGACTCGCACGCCGCCCTCGTGCGCGCGACAGCCGGAGAGGCGGAGGAGATTGCCGCACGGGGCCTGGAGCTCCGGGCCGTTCTCCCCCCGCCCCTGCGGGGGGGTTCCGCACGGAAGGGGCCGGCGCGCGCTGCGAAAAACTCCTTCCTCGCCTGGGACTCCCGGATCCAGGAGATCGTCGATGCCGTGACGATCGAGGAGATGGAGATTTTCATCGGGAACCTGACCGGGCTGAACAGCGTCACGATCGGCGGGGCCCCCTACACGATCGAGACGCGAAACTCGTACCAGACGACCCCGATCGGAAACGCGACGCAGTACTGCTACGAGTATTTCCAGGGCCTCGGTCTCTCCGCCGCTTACGACGGCTACACGTGGGGCAGCTACGCGTGGAGAAATGTGGTCGCGGAGCAGCCGGGAACCGTCTCTCCCGACGGGATCTACCTCGTCTGCACACACCTCGACGACATGCCCTCCGGGGCGACCGCTCCCGGCGCGGACGACAACGCGAGCGGCTCGGCGGCGGTTCTGCTCGCCGCCTCGATCCTCAACGGCTATGCGTTCGAGAACACGATACGCTACGTGCTGTTCACGGGGGAGGAGCAGGGGCTCATCGGCAGCTACTACTACGTGCAGGACTGCGTCGCGGCGGGAGACGAGATCCTGGGCGCCGTCAACCTCGACATGATCGCCTACGACGGGAATGCGGACAACCGGATCGATCTCCACTGCGGGACCATCGCCGCATCGGGAACGATGGGCGACCTGTTCATCTCGACGATCGGCGACTACTCCCTTTCCCTCGTCCCCCAGAAGATCACGACGGGAGCCGCAACCGCGAGCGACCACTCGAGATTCTGGAACGCGGGCTACCCGGCGATCCTCGGGATCGAGGACTACAGCGGATCCCCGAACGATTTCAACCCGTACTACCACACCGTGAACGACACCCGGGCGCACTGCGTCCTTCCCTACGCGGCCGAGTTCACCAGGGCCGCCGTGGGTACGCTCGCGCAGCTCGGGGGCCTCGTTTCCGAAACCCCCACCCCCACGCCGACCCCCAGCCCGACCCCGACACCCCCATGGGGAATTGTCAACTTCCAGCCTCCATCGGTAACACCCCTCCCCTGGTACTGGCCGGACGACGGCTCTCTTTTCGGCACATGGGGTGCTTACGGCTGGCTCTAGTTCAGCCCATGCGGCCCTTGATGGCGCGGCGGATCTCTCTCTCGGCGACGCGGCGCTTAAGGGTTTCTCGCTTGTCGGGGGCCTTCTTGCCGCGGGCGAGGGCGAGTTCAACCTTCGCGCGCCCGTTGATGAAGTAGAGGCGCAGGGGGATAATCGTGAGCCCCTTCCTGGCGACCTGTCCCTCGAGGTAGGCGATCTCCCGGCGGTGGAGGAGGAGTTTGCGTTTCCTGACCGGGTCGGGGTTCTCCCTGTTGCCGAACTCGTAGGGGCTCACGTGGGCGTTGCAGAGGAACGCCTCCCCCCGCTCGATCACGCCAAAGCTTTCGTTGAGGTTCGCCCTGCCCTGGCGGAGGGACTTGAGCTCGGTGCCCCTCAGGACGAGGCCCGCCTCGATCTTTTCGAGGACCTCGTAGTCGTGGCGGGCCTTCCGGTTCGTCGCGACCTGCTTGGTCTCTGTCATGGGTGGGACGGCTGCAGATCCTATGCGCGCGGGCCCTATTGGGATTTGTCCCGCTATCCGGCGGGACAGCCCGCCTTAATGGCGGGCCGGGGTTTGGGATTTTCGTTCCCGGTTTACGGTTTCCCCTCATCCGCCCCGGGGACCGGTGCCTCGTCCGCGTCATCGCCCTTGCCGCCGATGGTTCCGGGCACGGAGTCTTCCTCGAGCTCCGCCTCCGCGCCGGGGCGGCTGAGCTGGACCTTCTCGGCCTGCATCGCCGAGGAGAGCTCGGTCCCCGCGCCCGACACCTTCTCGAGGCCCGCGATGATGGTGAGGTCGTTGTCCGCGAGCACGCTGATCACCCGCGCGTAGGTCTTGTAGCCGGGCTTCCTGACCTTCAGCACGTAGCTCCCCGCGGGGAGCTTGAGGAGGGACGTCTTACCGTTCCCGATCAGGTTGTCGTTGAGATAGATCTCCGCGTCGCGCTCCTCGGGGACCGCCGCAATCACGACGTTGCCGTATTCCTTGTCCGCGAGATTCTCCCGCTCGTCCATGTAGAGGGTGATGTTCCCCTTGTACGCCTTGATCTGTTCGTTCACCCCCGCGTTTTCGATGTTGAGCATCCTGTAACAGTTTGCGACGGTGATCGCCTCGACCTCGTCGTCGTAGCCGCGCTTCCGGACCATGATCTCCGAGAGGTCGGGGGCGATGAAATGGGCCGAGGAATCGCTCTCGTTGAACGCGGTGTACTTGTACGGCGTGCGGCCGACGTAGTTCCCGTTGAGATAGAGGAGCGCCCCCTCCGGCATCGAGTGTACCCATACCGTGCACGTGGTCTTGCTGACCCCCTTCAGGTACTTCGAGGTGCAGCCCGCCGCGAGGGAAGCCAGAAGCACCAGGCCGATCATGAATGCCCGCTTCATCGGAGATCTCCTTTCGATATACCCACCACTATATACGCCCCGGGGGAGAGTCATGTTCGCCGCACCCGGGAATTTCTTCCTCGATGAGCCAATTCTAGCACAAAGGGCCGCGGGGATGCATTATTTTGGCGGGCGGGAGACGGGGGGAGCCCCGCCGGTTGTGTCGGGCTCAGTGTATCTGCCGTTCCGGTGGAAGGAAAAGAAAACAGGTGCGGTTGTGCGAAAGGATGGTGTGGACGAGGTCGAAGGGCCGGGTCTCCGTGAAGCTGCTGTCGAAGCCGCCCGCCATCGAGGAGAAGACCATCTCCTTGAGCCTGTCGATCGCCTCCTCGGAAAACCTGCCGCAGGCCGACAGGGAGAGCTCCGGGCAATGGGCCTCGAAGCTGCCGTCGGGCTGCTCGGCAATCTCCATCGTGAGATGCAGGCGCTGGACCATTGTGGACTCCCTCCCCTCACCCGGCCTTCTCGCCGCAGAGCTGCAGCAGCTCGTTCCAGCGGCGGTCGACTTCCGTTTGCATCTCGGCGACGAGGGGCTCATGCCCCGGCTTCATGAGGTGCTGGAAGCGCTTCTGGTTTTTGATCCACTCGGTGATCGGGAGCTTCTGCTTCGGCCGGTAGCTCAGCTTCCAGACACCGTTCTCGACCTCGAAGAGCGGCCAGTAGCAGGTCTCCACCGCCATCCTGCAGACGTCGAGCGAGGTCTCCATCGGCACCCGCCACCCGCGGTGGCAGGAGGAGATGATGTTCATGAACTTGGGCCCTTCGATGGCCAGCGCCTTCCGCACCTTTGTCATCAGGTCCATCCAGCGGTGCGGGGAGGCCTGGGCGACGTAGGGGATCCGGTGGGCGACCATGATCTTCGTGAGGTCTTTCGGATACTGCTTCTTGCCGAGCGACGCCTTCCCCACGGGAGAGGTCGAGGTCGCCGCGCAGAACGGGGTCGATCCGGAGCGCTGTATCCCGGTGTTCATGTACGCCTCGTTGTCGTAGCAGACATACAGCATGTCGTGCCCGCGCTCCATCGCCCCCGAGAGCGACTGGAGTCCGATATCGTAGGTCCCGCCGTCTCCGCCGAATGCGATGAACTTGATCTTCCCCGTGATCTTCCCCTGCTTCGAGAGGGCGCGGTAGGCCGTCTCGATCCCGCTCAGGGTGGCCGCCGCGTTCTCAAATGCATTGTGCATGAACGGGACACGCCACGCCGTGTACGGGTAGATGCTCGTCACCACCTCCATGCAGCCCGTGGCGGAAACGCAGACGATCGGGTCCTCGGCGGCCATCAGCACGAGCTTGATTGTGATAATGCTGCCGCACCCCGCGCACGCCCGGTGACCGGGGCTTAAGGGGATCGTCTTCTTCGAGAGCTCCTTAAGATTGATCGCCATGTTCTTCGGACCGCCTGTCCCCGTTTGAACTGTTTGAACTGTTTGAACCGCTTGAACCTTGTTATTCTCTCACGCCGAGATGGACCGTCCGGGGCCCGGAAAGATCGAACGCCGCGCGCGCGAGCTCAGGGCTCAAGTCCCTTCCGCCGAGCCCGTAGATGCAGTTCACGACCTCCGCGCTGCTCCTGCCGTAGAGCGCCGCTTTCACCTCCGCGCCGAGCGGCCCGCCCACGGCGTTGAATCCCTCCGCGCGGTCGAGCACCACGATCCTCTTCGCCCGCCCGATCGCCTCGGCGATCTCGTCGGCGGGGAACGGCCGGAACATCCGGAGTTTCAGGACGCCGACCTTCCTGCCCTCGCCCCTGAGCGCGTCGGCGACCGCCTTCATGGTTCCCGCGGCGGAGCCGAGGCAGACGACGATCTCCTCCGCGTCCCCGGTCCGGTAGGCGTCGAAGAACCCGTACTCCCGCCCCGTGAGGGCGCCGTACTCCCTGCCGACCGCCCGCACGACCTCCCTCGCCCGCACCATCGCCTCGGCCTGCTGCTTCTTGTGCTCGAAGTAGTAGTCCTGGAGGTCCAGGGGCCCGTAGGTGACGGGGTGGGCGACATCGAGGAGCGGGTGGAGCGGCTTCCGCTCGCCGACGTAGTGCTTCACCTCGCCGTCTTCGAGGACCTCGAGGCGCTCGATGGTGTGGCTGATGATGAATCCGTCGAAGGTCGGCATCACGGGGAGCAGGACATCCGGGTGCTCCGCGATGCGCACCGCCTGGAGGATATTGTCGTACGCCTCCTGCGGGTTCTCGCCGTAGAGCTGGATCCATCCGCTGTCACGGCAGCCCATGGTGTCGCTGTGGTCGCAGTGGATGTTGATCGGCCCGCTCAGGGCGCGGTTCACCACGGTCATGACGACGGGCAGGCGGAGGGAGGCGGCGATATAGACGATCTCCCACATGAGGGCGAGGCCGTTCGCGCTCGTGGCCGTCATCACCCGCGCCCCCGCCGCGCACGCGCCGACGGCGGCGCTCATCGCGCTGTGCTCGGACTCGACGAGGATCATCTCCGTCTTCACGAGCCCGTCGGCCACGAACTCGGCGAACTTGTGCATCAGCTCGGTCTGCGGCGTGATCGGGTAGGCGGGGACCACGTCGGGATCGATCTGGCGCATCGCCTCCGCGGCCGCCTCGTTCCCAGTCAGTGCAACGATCCTGTTCATGCGCGTCCCGCCGCTCCTTACGCCTTCTTCTTCGAGCCGAAACACCCGCGCGCGTCCGCCGCCCCGGGGGCGTCGGTCTCGAGCACCATGGAGATCGCCTTCGCCGGGCAGATATGGGCGCAGATGCCGCACCCCTTGCAGTGATCGTAGTCATACCCGGTCATCCTTCCGTCCTCAACGTCGATGCATGAGTCGGGGCAGAGGAGCCAGCACTGAAGACAGTCGGTGCACGTACCCTTGTCGACCTGGGGACGGTACGTCCTCCACCCCCCGGTCTTGTACCCGACCGCGTTCCCCGCCTCCAGAATGAGGCCGCCCAGGGGGATATCCCGGTATCCCTTCTCGTCAGCCATCGCGCTTCACCTCGGCATAGGCCCGCCGTATCGCCCTCAGGTTCCCGTCGATCGTCTTCTGGTCGAATTTCCGCGAGAACTCGCTCGCGACGGCGTCCAGAAGCTCCTGGAGATCGAGGATCCCGGTCACCTTGAGGAGCGCCCCGACCATCGGCATGTTCGGGATGGGCCGCCCTATCTCCTCGATCGCGATCGTGGTGGCGTCGAGCGTCCAGACCGCGCCCCGGCACAGCCCGGCGAACGAGGCCGCGTCCTTCTTGGTGTTGATGATCACCGACCCGCCCTCGGCGAGCCCTTCGCAGACGTCCTCGGGGCCCACCAGGCTCTCGTCGAGCACGAGGACGACGCCGGGGTGGTAGATGGAGCAGTGCTCGCGGATCTTCTCCGCGCTTATGCGCGTGAACCCCTTCATCGGAGCGCCGGAGCGCTCGGGGCCGTACTCGGGGAACCCCTGGCTGTACTTTCCGCTGTGGATGGCGACGACGGCAACGAACTCGCAGGCGGTCTTCACGCCCTGCCCCCCGCGCCCGTGCCACCTGATCTCGGTCATCGTGTTCATTATTTCAAAAAATGGTAGCACAGGAGTGCGCCAAATGCAAAAGGAAACCGGGATGGAAACGGGATGGGATCAATTTACCGTTTCACCACGGAGGGCACAGAGGATCACGGAGGACACGG
>JBAXOY010000062.1:0-17897 GCA_037133055.1 Chlamydiota bacterium | reverse complement strand
TTGCCGCAGAGCTTCACCCACAGCTCGCCGACGCCTATCTCGGCGCCGAGCCTGAACGCGCGGAAGAGATTGCTCCCCCCCTCGTAGAGCGAAACGATGTTCTCGTCCCTGACCCCTGGACAGACGAGCTCCTTCTTGCCCCAGACCGAGCTCCCGTAGGGCCACTCGGTGCGGCGGTACCTCCGGTCCCAGAGCTTCCTCCACTCCGCGCCGGGGGTCGCGCGCAGCGCGTCCATGTCGTGCCGCACCTCGAGGAGCTCCCCGCACTTCCGGCACTGATAGACGACCTCGTCGAGCGGATACCGCTCGCCGCACTCCCCGATGCACTGGAACCACGCCCGGTACGCCATGCCTTCCCCTTCCCGCGCCTCAGCCGTCGGTGCCGGAGACGTCCAGCCCCTGGCCGCCATGCGAGGCGCCGCGGTCCCCGCCCGCGCCCCCGCCCGCCGGCGCGGCGGTCCCGGGAGGCGGCGAGGGCGAGGCGGCCCGCACCGGCTCCGCCTCGGCGAGGCGGCGCTGCAGCCGGTTGTGCTGATCGAGGAGCTCGCGGTACTGGCGCTGGACGGTGACGCGCTCATTCTCGACGCGCTCGCACTTCCGCTCGATGGACTTCCTCTCCTCCGCCGCCCTGGACCGGGCGGCGTCGAGCTCCCCGGCCTTTTTCTCGTATTCGGTAATCTTCTTCCGCGACTCCCCGAGCTCCCGCATCAGCTCGACGTTCGATTCGCGGAGGTCCTTCACCCGCTGCTCAAACTTCGCGACATCGCGCGCGCCCCGGGCGATCACGGCGTCAAGCAAGGCCTTCTCCGCGGCGAGTTTCTCCTTCTCGCGCGTGACCTCGGCGCACTTGGCCTCGATCAGAAGCTTCTCGCTGTTGAGCTCGTCAAACTTCCGCTGCGGCACGACACACCCCGCGCAGACAAGCGCAAGAACAAGGACGGGCGGCAGTCTCATCGGTAGTCCCTCCGGTGACGGGGATAGTCTAGCACAGCGGCGGCGGATGGTGAAGCGGAGAGGGCTCATGTCAGTCTGACGGTGTTTTGGCGGTATAGGTCCCATACGTCCGAGAGGAGCTATTCGGCGAAAAACGGGAAGAAGACGGGGCTGACACGGTTCCCGCGGTTTCGAGTTTGATGAAGCTGCTGCACCCGGGGTAGACGGTGCAGGAGAGGGGCAGCTTCTCCCCTCGGGACAGGCGCAGCTCAAGGTCGACGGCCCCCTCGACCGACTCCGGGCCAAACGGATTCATCTCCTGCCCCCTCCCCTCGAAATGCCCCGTCCAGACCCAGGAGCGCGTCTCGGCGTTGTGATACAGCCTGTCGATCCGCACGTTCCACGAGCGCCCGGTGCGGCTGACGCTCGATCCCTTCCAAGCGTCGGGGGGCAGGGAGAGCTCGAGCATGAACTGCCTGAGGCTCACCGGTTCGCTCGCCCTGTCGCGGACCGCGGGGGGGGCGAGCGACAGCAGGCACTGGCCGAGGTTCCTCTCTCCCCGGGCGAGGCTGCTTCCTATCCCCGTCGCGTTGCATCGGACGAAGCTGAGCAGATAGGGCCAGGCGGGGTTGCCCTCCTCCATGTACGCCGCGCCGTAGCGCCGCCCGCCCATGCCCCACATCATCGTTTCCGGAAAGTGCATCAGGCGGAGGGGCACCACGATCAGGTCCGGGAGCCGGTCCCGCTCGATCACCTCCGTCTCCACCTTCTCCCTCCCCCGTGCCGCCCTCATGACCCGTACCCGCTGGAAGGAATGGTCGGCGAGGTGGGCGCTCGACTGGTCGACAAGACCGTCGCCCCTTCCCCCGTTCGCCCCCACGATGAAGAGCGTGTTGTCGGGGTCGATCGGGTACCGTTCGTCCCTGTTCAGGCGGACGAGGGTCTCGATATTCTCCCAGTGCTGGGGCGCGCCGAGCTCGGTCTGCCTGATCTGGTTAAGCTCCCGCCGCACGAAAAGTTTCAGAAATGGGAACCGTCTGAAGAGGGCGTAACTCGCGCTCGCGCGGGGCGAACCGAAGAATGAGCCCGCCGCCGCGATAAACGCGGGCTGCACGTCGAGGAAATGGCGGTACTCGGCGTAATCGATGAAGAAGCTCTTGATGCGCTCGCGCTGTTCGAGCGAGCAGTGCTTCTCGTACTCCGCGCACAATTTCACCGCGCGGTACCGCTTCGGGTATTTCGGCGTCTCGGGCTCTTCGAATCGCGCCACGCCGGGGTATTTAACCGTCGGATCGTTGAGGTATTGGATCAACTCGTCGAACTGCCGGGTCGCTTTCAACTCCGCCCTGCGGTACACGTACTTGAAGTCGGGGTCGCGCCTGAGCCCCTTTTCCCTCTGGACCTTGATATTCTTCAGCACGAGGAAGTCCTCGAGCGCGTTCATGAAATAGAGGAACTCGGGATCGTTGCGCAGGGCGGTCCACTCCACGCCGAAATGTTTTGCCATGTCGTCGTAATTATTCTTGAACGAGTAGAAGATGCGGCTCGCGAGCTGCTCCATGATCACCGCCCCCTGGCTGTACCCGAAAAACACGACCCTTTGCGCGGGGGGCAATCCGAGGGCGGCCCGCCGCTCGTTTTCGAGCTGGAGCTCGTGGACGGCCGCCGGGCCGACGCGGGTCCACGCGATGGCAAGATTCGGGGAAATGAGCGCCGCGTCGGGAGAGAGGGGGTTCTCATTCGTATCGTAGGGGAGAATGCGGCACGGGATACCCTCCGCGGCGAGCATCTCCACCAGGTGCCCGAAGTGCTGCTCCTGCGTCACGGGGATGGTCGGGATTCTCAGCCCCGGGATGGCGAGCACGAGCGGCGCGTCGGGGCGGGTCGAGGCGGGATACACCCCTTCCTGGCTCGGGATCCTGCCCACGGACACCGTCGCGCAGCCGGCGCAGGAGGCGAGGGCCGCCAAGGCTGCGGCGGTCCGGAGGCGAGAAACCGGCATGGCTCTCACCGCGCGCCCTTCGCCCCGGCGGCCCCGGGGGAAGAATCCATCATCCGGTACGACCAGGCGGGACGTTCGACGAGGACCCTGCCGTCTCCGCCGGCGAGCCTGAGCATGAGGATATCCGCAAGGGGGACTCCCGCGCGCGAACAGACCGCCATCGCGTACGGAGAGGCGGCGCGCGCTGCCCCGGCGGGCGCAGGGGACGGGGCGCTCTCCCGCACCGTGACCTCGAGCACCTTCCCCTTCAGCGCCACCCCTTCGATCCGCGCCGCGTACCCCGCGGAGGGGCGCGCCCCGATGAAGACGGCCACGACGAATTCGCTCTTCCAGTCGACCGCGGGCATGCCGTTCGAGTCCCGGTAGGCCCCCGTGACGTCCTCCGCCCAGATGCGGCGCATCTCGTCACCGTCGCGGGCGAGCGCGAGTTCTGGGGCCGCAGAGGTCTTCTTCACGCCGTAGACGGCGTCATCGCCGCCGCACAGCTTTCTGAACGCGACGTCGCCGGCGCACGCCGCGCGCGCCGATCCGACCAGCAGACAGAGCACCAGGAGCCTTTTCGGGTTATGGGCCGCCCGCATCCTCTTCATCGCGCCTTCCCCCCGGGGATCCGCACCGCATGCAGGGCCATAGTCTAATCGTCCGGGAACGAAAGGGCAATCGGAATCGGGGGGCCGGGGGGGGCTGGACGCCGCCAACCGGCTGGGGTATACTTGTGCCGCGCATGAAAGCCCGCACACCGGCGTTGTGCCTCCTGGTCCCACTGGCGATCCTCGCCGCCCCTTCCCTCCGCGCAGAAATCGTGCTCCTCAAGAACGGGAAGAAGATCGAAGGACAGATCGTCATCACCTACGACAAGGGCGTGCTCCTCCGCGAGAAGGAAACGTCCCCCGGCCGCTATTACCCCTACGACGAGGTGTCGCGGATCACCACCGGGGACGGGATGCTCTACTACCTGATGCCCCGCGGGACGGCGCCCCGGGCCAAGGGCCAGTCCGGCTTCTTCCCCCTCGCCAGGATGCTGCTTCCCAGGGGGAGGAAGGCCGCCCCGATACCCTGTCTCGAAGTGCCGAAGAAAAATCCCATACGCGTCACCTGCACGGGGGCGCGCGACGCCGTCACCCTCGATCTGAAGGGCGGAGGCGCGGTGCGCCTCCTCGGCCTTGCGCCCCCTCCCGAATCGGCGGACAAAGCGCTCACGCGCAAGGCGGCGCGCTATCTCTCCGAACAGGTGAAGGGCCGGGATGTATTCCTCTTCCCGGGCCCCCAGAGCCCCGAGAACCGGGGGCAGCCGCAGGCCTACGTCGTCTCCGATGGCAAACTTTTAAACGGCGAGATGATCGAGCGGGGATGGGCGCGCGCCGCCCCCCTCCCCGCCGTCCACCGGTACCGGGAGGCTTTCGATTCCCTCCAGCGGTACGCGAAGAATCTCGGCCTTGGAATATGGGCGACTGAAAAACCCTGAGGCCGGAGGGGTCTGTCCGGACTCCCCGCCCCGCTCCGCCCCGAAAAACCTATTGACAAACAAGAGGGCACGGCTACACTATTCCCCACATGGCTGTCCGGGCTGATGCCGGGCCCCGCCCGGCCACCCGGGAAAACCCCGGCCGAGGAGAATGCTGCAATGAAGGGTATCGCCCCTGACAATAACGGCCTCGAACGCTGCGAAAGGCAGAGTATCCCAAGGGTGGTCATCCAGAACGTCCTGGACTGGAACATCGCCCACGGGGTCGACACCGTCGCGGGCTTGAACAGGAGGGTCCTCGACGGGTCCTTCCCGGACCTCGTGCGGGAGGGGGACGAGCAATACCACGGAAACGTCACGCGGGCCGCCGATGAGATCATCGCGCACCGGGACAGGGTGCGGATCGCCATCATCGCGGGCCCGTCGTCCTCGGGCAAGACCACCACGACGATCAAACTGAACGAGCGCCTCAAGCAGGCGGGGATGAGCATCGTCCCCATCAACCTGGACAACTACTTCTTCAACCTCGAGATGCACCCGAAGGACGAGTTCGGGGACTACGACTTCGAGGTCCCCGAGGCGCTGGACCTGCAGCTCATCAACGATCACCTCGCCGCCCTCATCGACTACAAGACCGTCCAGATCCCCCGCTACAACTTCAAGACGGGAAAGCGCGAGGCCGAGACCGACCCGCTCCGGCTGGAGAAAAACCAGGTCCTCCTCATCGACAGCCTGCACGGGCTCTACGAGAAGATGACCCGCAGCGTGCCGCGGGAATTGAAGTTCAGGCTGTACATCGAGACCCTGACCCAGATCAAGGACAACGAGGGAAACTGGATCCGCTGGACCGACACCCGCCTGCTGCGGCGGATGGTGCGCGACTCCTGGCACCGGAGCTACGACCCCGTGAGGACGATCGGCCACTGGCACTACGTCCGGAGGAGCGAGATGCGCCACATCGTCCCCTTCATCACGAGCGTGGACTTCGTGCTGAACGGCTCGCTTCCGTTCGAACTCCCGATCCACAAGAAGTTCATGTTCCCGTACTTCGCGAAGGCGATCGAGGAGTACAGGGGCAATCCGAAGCGCCAGGACGCGTTCCTCCGGGCGATGCGCGTCCAGAAGATGCTCGACGAGATCGAGGTCAGGGAGGACGACTCGTGCGTGCCGGGGACGTCGCTGCTCAGGGAGTTCATCGGGGGCAGCACCTACAAGTACTAAAGGAGTGCAGACGAAAATGCTTGAGGGGCTTTGCGATTTGGTGTAGTATGTGCCGCGTAACGTGAGGGATGATCACACCACCTACAGTGAGGGAGGGTTGAGGATGAAGAAGTGGTTGCTGTTTTCCGCCATAGCGGCCGCGATGGTCGTCGCCGTCGCGGGCTGTACCCCGAAGGCGAAGGTCACCATACCCGCGCCCGGCAAGGGCATGTTCGGCGACGAGGGGGTGGGGCCGGGCGGCATTCCGCTGACCGAGAACCCCGAGGGGCCGTTCGCGGAGCCGGAGAATTATCCCGATCCCGCGGCCAGGGAGATCTTCGTCGACGTGCATTTCGACTACAACAAATCCGACATCCGGGGGAGCGAGCGCCCGATCATCGAGGGGATCGCGGGCTACATGAAGGAGCATCCCACGCTGACGATCAAGGTCGAGGGACACTGCGACGACCGCGGCTCGAACGAGTATAACCTGGCGCTCGGCGAGCGCCGCGCGTTGAGCATCCGCAGCTACCTCGCCAACCTCGGCATCGCGCCCGAGCGCATCTACACGATCAGCTACGGCGAGGAGCGCCCCCTTTGCACGGAGCAGAAGGAGACGTGCTGGGCGAAAAATCGCCGCGGGCATTTCCTCCTCGGCCTCACGCAGCAGGCGCCGAAGGCCTGAGCGGCGCCACAGTCGGATCGCGCGAAGGCCCGGGCTTCACCGCCCGGGCCTTTTGCTGTGCGTTTTCCCGAAGGGCTGTCATGCGCGCACCGCATCGGGGAGCCTGTCCGAGCAATGGATCTCGGCGCGTTTCGAGCGCGGCGGTCATCGCGTTCTGCGCGGCGCTCTGCGGCTGCGCGGAACTCGGGGGCGGCGGCGCGGCGTCGCCGCAGACCGCGCTCATTGCCCGGCAGGCCTCGCTCTCCGAGGAACTGAAGAACCTGCAGCAGGACCTCCGCGCGCTCCGGGCATCCCAGGAGGAGCTTGAGCACCGCTACTCGGACGACGCCTTCGCCCGCCCGCTCCAGGAGCGCGCCGCCCGCCTCGGCGAGCGGCTTGACGCGCTGGAGGGGCGGCTCGCGGCGATCGAGAAGGAGGCGGTGGCGGAGCGGACGACGGCGGACAGGAAGATGCAGGCGGTCATCGAAGTGGTGAAGACGGAGAACGCGCAACTCCGGGGGGCGCTGTCGGGCATCCGGGAAGGCGCGTCGCCTGCGGGCGGAGAGTACACGGTCCGCCCGGGGGACACGCTCGCCGACATTGCGCGGAACCACGGCGTGCGTGCGCGGGAGATCATGCAGGCGAACGGGATCACGGACCCGGATATGATTCAGGCGGGCCGGAAGCTCAAAATCCCCCGGCCCGCCCGTTGAATGCGCGCGTGTGTACGAGACCCCGCGGGCGCCCACCCCTGAGGGAGAACCTCAGGGCGCATTCTCGATCACTTCCGCTCCCGTCGCCGTCGATACCTCGGCCAACGTCACCTCGGGCTGTTTGATCTCGATGAGGTGCTTGAATATCCGGTACTTGCTCGGCCCCACCTCGGGGACGTTGATGAGGTCCTCGGCGGATTTGTAGGGGCGATGGGCGATGATTGCCTGCGCGGTCTGCTCGTCGACGAGGGGGAGCACCTTCAGTTCGCTCAGCTTCGCGGTGTTGGGATCGACGCGCACCGCGCCGCTTTTGTCGCCCGCAACGTCATCGTCGCCCTTCTTCTTCTTCTTCTTGCTTTTCTTTTTTGCGAGCATCATGGGCGCGGTATCCATCGCGGATCCGCTGCCGATGATCGGGGCCGAAAACCCATTGTCCCCGAGCAGCGCGACATCCGCCCGCGCCGGCGACGCATTCACGGGGCCCGCCGGCAGCAGCACCCCGCACACGGCGAGGATGCACAACGCGCACGCGCATACCACTCCACTCTTCATGCCCGTCCTCCTCTCGACCTCGCAACCGGATCAGCACGCCACGCTCATACAACGACAAAACACTATAGCACATCCCGGAGGCGCGTGCGCCAGCATAATCCATCACCTTACGTACTGGGTCACTCTTGGGGGGGCCCGCACAGTATCCCCCTTCCCCCTTAGGGTCGGGGTGGGGGGTGAAACCACCGCTCCTCAGCCGCGGGCGCCGAGATAGCGCTCCGCCTGTATGACGGCCGTGACCCCGTCGCCGACCGCGGCGGCGATCTGCCGCACCGAGTCCCGGCGCGCGTCGCCCGCGGCAAACACCCCGGGCAGCGAGGTCGCCATCGTGATATCGGCGACCACGCAGCCTGCCTCGTCGAGCGCGAGCGCCCCCTTCAGGAACGCGGTGTTGGGCGTGCTCCCGACGAATATGAACACCCCCTCGCAGGGGATCTCTCGGACGCCGCCGCCGCGCGCATCCCCGACCAGGACGCCGGACACCCGTCCCTCCCCCCGTATCTCGCGGATAACCGAGCCCCAGCAGAAATCGATCTTCTTCTCGGCGAATACCCGGCGCTGCAGCCCCGGGCTCGCCCGGAGCCGGTCTCTCCGGTGGACGATCGTCACCCTCGACGCGAAGCGCGCGATGAAGACCGCCTCCTCGACCGCCGTGTCCCCCCCGCCCGCCACCACGACGCGCATGTCCCGAAACAGGGGGCCGTCGCAGGTCCCGCAGTAGGAGACCCCGCGCCCGCCGAGCCGGTCCTCGCCCGGCACGCCCAGCCTTCTCCGGGTCGCGCCGGTGGCGACGACGACCGCCCGCGCCTCGTGCGCGCCGGCGGCGCACTCGACCCTGATCCGCGCGCCGTCGCGGGCGAGGCCGCGCGCCTCTCCCTCCTCGATCTTCAGTCCGAAGGCGACCGCCTGCTCCCGCATCTTTTCGGCGAGTTCGAAACCGGAGACCTCTCCCGGGAACCCCGGGTAGTTGGCGATTCCCGCAGTATTCGCGAGCTGTCCGCCGGGGGTACGGCTTTCGAGGAGGATGCAGTCGAGCCCGTCCCTCGCCGCGTAGATTCCCGCGGCAAGCCCCGCGGGGCCCCCGCCGATGATGATCAAGTCGTGCAGATGGTCGGTCATGGACGCCTTCCATTATACGACAGCCCGGAGGGCACTTCAATGAGCCACCGCCCGGACAAAATCCCAAATCCCAAAACAAGGGGAAAATGTTGACACCCGCGCAGGCTAAAAACGTGACGCCGGTGCATTTATTTCGTGGTGAGAACCCGATAGCGCATATCTTTTGTTGGGATTTGGGATTTGGGATTTGGGATTTCGTTTGGTATAGTGCCCGCGATGAACCCGAAACTGATCGCCTGGGGCGTCCAGGCCTACACTGCGCTCGGCCTCGCGACCGGCTTCTTCGCCGTGCGGGCATGGCTCGACGAGAGCCCGCGCCAGGCGTTCCTCCTCCTCGCGCTCTCCACGATCATCGACGCCACCGACGGCCCGCTCGCCCGCCGCTTCCGCACCGCCCGGGTCCTCCCGGAGTTCAACGGGAGGAGGCTCGACGACCTCGTCGACTTCCTCAACTTCGTCCTCGTCCCCGCGTTCATCCTCGCCTTCGCGGAGATGCTCCCCGAACGGCAGTGGGCCTGGGCGCTCATCCCCATCGTTGCGAGCGCCTACGGGTTCTGCCAGGAGCGCGCGAAGACGGACGACGGTTTTTTCACGGGGTTCCCCAGCTACTGGAACTTCGTGGTCTTCTACCTGTTCCTGCTCCACTGCGGGAGGGCGTTCAACCTCGCGGTCGTCCTCGGATTCTCCCTGATGGTCTTCGTCCCCATCAAGTATATCGACCCGTTGAAGACGAAACCTCTGCGGGCATTCACCGCGCCCCTGACCATGGCCTGGGCGGCGCTGATCCTCTGGCTGGTCTTCACCGCGAAACGGGCCGACCCCCTTCTCGTCCGCCTCTCCCTCGCCTATCCCTGCTACTACTTCCTCGCCTCGTTCTGGATCAATCTCCGCGGAGGCGGGATCTCCGCCCGTTCTGGGGTCAGACCTTAACTATTAACTACACCCTCGCCGGCCACATCGTCGCGGTCAGACACGAGACACGCACTATCAACTACGACGAGCCCTGCGAGAGGCCGGATTGTCATACCGGGCATGACCATTTCCGGCGATGGATAGCGTAGTTAATAGTTAAGGCCTGACCCCACTTAGCCTTCGAGAGGCCGCGGGGGGCAGAGGCGGGCGGTCGCCCTCGAGACGAGGAAAATGGTCAAGAGCCCGCCCAGCATCGCGATCGTCTTGAATGGAAAAAGCGTGCCCGCGTTCTTGTCCCACCACGTATAGGGGATGAACTGCGGGATGTGGAGGAGAGGGTCCCCCCCGCCGAACCTGAGGACGAACGAGACGGCGAGCCCCGCGATCGAGCCCGCCCGGTTCGCGCTCTTCGAGAAGAGCGCCATCACGAGCTGCGGAAAGAGGATGACGTAGACGAAGTCGCTGCACAGGTACCAGAGCGCCTGCACGCTCCTGATCTTCAGGGCGATCACCGTCGCGGCGACGCCGACGGCGACGGTGGAGATCCTGAGCACGACCCGCAGCGAGCGCTCGCTGCACCCCGGGTTGATGATCCTCCAGTACCAGTTCCACGTGAACATCGTCGAGGCCGAGAGGAACGAGGAGTCCACCGACGACATCACGGCCGCCGCGACCGCGCCGAGGCCGAGCACGCCGACCCAGTAGGGCGTCAGGTAGCGGAGCACGTACGGGAGGACCATCGCGGGGTACTCCATGCCGAGGTTGAGCGTCTTCCACGGGAAGATGCTCCCGATGATGCCGATGATGAGCGGCGGCACCGCCGCGAGCGCGCACAGGAACCCGGCGTAGATCGAGAACCTCGACGCGATCTTCTCATTCGGAACGGCGAGCACTTTCTGGAAATAGACGTTCCACGGTATCCCGCCGAGCATGAGCAGGAACGACCAATCCCACCAGTTGAGCACCTGGGGCAGCGTCCAGGACGGGTTGTGGGAAAGGTTGCGGACGGGGGGGAAGAACGAGGTGAACGATCCGCCCATGGCGTGGTAGCGTTCGACCATTCCCGCCCAGCCCCCCACGTGGCCGACCGCGAACGGGATCGCGGCGATCAGGCCGACGAAGATGAAGGCGAGCTGCACGACGTCCGTGTACGCCACCGACCAGAGCCCGCCGACGACCGTGTACGCGATGACCACCCCCGAGGATATGATGATCGACGTGGTCAGGCCCACGTTCAGGATCGTCCCGAACGTCGTCCCGAGGGCAAGGAGGATGGCCGCGCTCCAGAATATCTCGCCGGCAAGCGCGGGGAAAAACAGGACCGCCGCCGCTCCCTTGCCAAAGCGTTTCTCAAAAGGGTCAAGGAGGGTGGTGAACTCGAGGCGCCTCATGATGCGTGCGAAAAACAGCCCTCCGATGATAAGGCTCATGGAATAGCAGAGCCCCCCCTGCGCCCCCCACGTGATTCCGTTCTTGTAAATATTTTCCGCGGTGCCGTTGAGGTACCCGCCGCAGACCCATGTCGCGGTCATGGTGACCAACGCGAGCCAGAGCGGCATGTTCCTTCCGGCGAGGAGAAGGTCGGCGGTGGTGCCTGTGTCCCGCCTTTTCGAGTAATAGACTCCCACCCAGAATACGACCGCGTAGAAAAATATCACCCACCACAGTCCGCCCCAGTATATTCCCTGCATGGTTCCTGGTCCTTTACGAATGTGATTCTGGATTCCGCATCACGGGTGCATGCCGCATGTGTCGGCGTGTGGGCGCATGGGCGTATCGGCGTGTGTGGGTGTAAGAGATGTTTCATCTTGAGAAACGGTTACAGCAGCCGGATAAATTGATCGAGAGACAGATCGGCCTGACGGATTATTGCCCTGAGTGTTCCCCGGTCCAGTTCTTTATGATTCGGCACAACGAGTTGAGCGAAAGGATTATCTCTGCGAAGGATAATGTGGCTTCCGTGCTGACGCTTGAAATAAAACCCCGCTTTACACAGAGCCTTGACGCACTCGGCGCCGGAGATCCTGGGGAGCTGGGTCATACCGCTACCACGAATGCCTCGAAATTTTCAGGAGGAATGGGCAGGTTATCCTCTTTCAATGCCCCGACATACCCTTCGATCGCCTCTTTAATGTTTGCAATCGTCTCTTCTTTTGTCGATCCCTGGCTGATACAGCCGGGAAGGCTGGGGCATTCGGCCACCCAAAACCCGTCTTCGCCGCGATAAATCATGACTTCCCTCATGATCCTCACCTCCGATTACTAGTATACCATTACAGGATGCGATTCCCATCCCCGTTCATCATCCTATCGCGGTGTGAGTTGGAACTCCCAGCGCCCTTTGACCTTAACCATCTTCCCTACAAGAAACAATCGCCATCCCGAGCTGAACTCCTCGCCGGTGAATGGCTTCGCGTCACCGCCGGAGTGAAAGTCCCTTCCTTTCTGGAGGAACATGTTTCCGCCATCAGCCTTGTTACATTCGCGAGCCGCATCCTTAACCCACTTCGGCATACTCGTCACGTCATCTATTGCAAAAGCCCAATCCAGCGTTCCGAGAGGATCTGAAATACCTATATATATCCAGCCACTGCAGGTAAATTTCTCGCCGGATTGACGTTTTAGCGTGATCGCATGGAAACCGTTAAGGCGTGTGAACTCTCCTTTGAGCGGCGAACCCTCGACCTCCACCGAAGTTATTTTCCCGTTCTCCTCATTCACACGCAACTCCCCGGTATCGGCGGGGACTTCAATGGCGGAGAGCCATGCAGGTTTCCATGCGTGAGAAGTTGCACCGGGCACACCTGTTGCAGCGGGAAGGGAGAGCGGCCATATCAACCACAGGACAAACGTGCTCATCCACCACAATCGATTACTCATACGATCAGGCCCCCTCCATCATCCGCCGGAATAGATCTCCCGGTTCACGATCGGTGATTCCCTTATCAGTAGGGGGGACTTCAGTCCCCCCGCGGCCGGGGCCCGAGTACATCTCCCGATTGACGATCGGCGCGAGGGCGCACACCAGCGCGAGCTTGAAGCTCTCCGTCCGGGTGATGCGGTTGCGGGTGAGGATGCCGAACGCACCCTCGTTCTCGCGCACGCCCTTTCGCCCGCTCACCTCGTCCATCACGCGCGCAAGCTCGCCCCCCTCCCCCACCCTCTCGAGGAGATGCGCGGGGAACGGAACCGACGGGGTCGCGCCGATGGACTCGCGGGTCCCGTCGCACACCGCGGCCCAGCCCTTCAGGAGCGGGCCGTGCGGAGAGGGCGTCACGCCCCCCTCGAGGCCGACGCCGAGGTCCGCTCCGCCGAGCGCGAACGCCTGCCGCGCGCGCGCGAGGGCGCCCGTGATCATCTCCTCGTCCGTGCGCGGGGTCGCGGAAACGCCGGGGTCCGCACTGCAGCAGACGACCGTCACCGCACCGAATATCTCCCGGCAGACCTCCTCCGCCGCGGAGCGCTTCACCCGGTTCATGGACCCGACGCGGACGATCATCCCCCCCGCCCCTTCTCCAAAAACTCGCGGTGCAGGAGCCGCACCGTCCCGTCGGCGTCCTCGTCCTTCACGAGAAAGCTTATGTTCAGGGCCGAGCTCGCCTGCGAGATCATCTCGACGTTCACCCCCGCCCGCCCGACGGCGCTGAATATCTTCCCCGCGATGTTCGGGGTGTCGCCGATCCCCTCCCCGACGAGGCAGACGATGGCCCTGTTCTCGTAGATGCGGGCGGTGCAGATCCGCCCGAGGTCCGCGATGATCCCCTTGAGCTTCGGCGCGGCGACCGCGTCCACCGTCACGGAGACGCTGACCTCCGAGGTGGCGATCAGGTCCACGGGAACGGCGTAGTGCTTGAACACCTCGAAAATCCGGGCGAGGTAGCCGTGCGCGTCGAGCATCCGGGTGGAGCGCAGGGTGAAGAGGGTGTTGCGCTTCTTGCAGGCGATGGCGCGGATCGCGTTCCGCGGCCGCGGCGCCTGGCGCACCACGAGCGACCCCGCGGCGTCCGGATCGAAGGTGTTGAGGATCCTGACCGGTATGTCCTTTTCGACCGCCGGCTCGATCGTCCGGGGGTGCAGCACCTTCGCCCCGAAGTAGGCGAGCTCGGCCGCCTCGGTGAAGCCGAGCTTCGGGATCGTCCGCGCCGCTTTTACCACGCGCGGGTCGGCGGTCATGATGCCGGTCACGTCGGTCCAGATCTGTATCTCCCGCGCGCCCACCCCGCGCCCGATGATCGCGGCGGTGAAATCGCTCCCGCCGCGCCCGAGCGTGGTGATCTCGCCGCGCGCGTTCCTGGCGATGAAGCCGGTCACCACAGGGAGCTTCTTCACGCCCCTGAGCCGCCTCCGTATCAAGGCGTAGGTCGACGGGAGCGGGCTCGCGTTGCCGTGCTCGTCGATGGTGACGATCCCCGCCTCCGCGCCCGTATAGGGGCGGCTGGGGATCCACGCCGCGTTGAACAGGGCGCTCACGATCTTCGCCGAAACCCGCTCGCCGAAGCTTGCGACATAGGCGAGCGCCCGCGAGGTCAGGTCGCCCAAATAGTAGACGCCGGGGAGCGGCTCCCTGAGCTGGACGAACCCCTCCTCCGCCAGCCCCGCCGGCAGGTCGAGCTCGCGGATAATCCCGTCGTGGACGGCGCAGAACTTCTCGAGGAGCCGTATCCCCTCGCGGGAGCGCTCGCGCGAGCGCTGGGCGTTCTCGAGGAGAAGGTTGGTGATCCCGCCCACCGCCGACACCACCACGACGGGGCGGAGCGCAAGGCGGTCCGCCACGATCCGGCGCACCCGCCGCATCGCCCCGGCGCCCCCCACCGAGGTGCCGCCGAACTTCATCACGATCATTGTGTTATCCCTTAAAATGAAACGTACATTGTCGCCACAGAGGGCACAGAGCCCACAGAGGATATGGAGGTCTTTACTCCGCCTTACGCATGTCGTAAAAAAATCAAAAAACTGAAACTGATGACCTTGTCGAAGAGACCGCCGAATCTTTTCATTTCGCGCTCTTTATCCACCCGCCGACCTGTTTTCCCACCTCGTTCAAAAGGCGGCACCCGTGAAGGTAGGATTTCACGTTCAGCATGCGCAGGTCCTTGCTCAACCTGAGAAGAAACCGCAACTGCTCGAGTTTCAGGTTCGCTCTCCTGAGCACATCGACTTTCAGCGACCTGTATTTCGCATCGAGGAGAAGATCCAGCACATCAAGACCCGCGTTCTCGATCCTGTCGCCCATCGTGAACTTGTGCGAACGCGGGAACTTCTCCACGTGGGGCAGGAGCCAGAGCAGGAAGTCGTACATCCGCGTGATGACCTCGATCTCCATCACGCCGCCCGGTTTTTCAATGCTCATGTGCTCGTGCCTTTCAAAAAACCGCAAAGGGTAAAAGCGTAAAAGAGCAAAGGGTAACTTTTATGGAGTCCAGGCGGCACGAAACCCGGGCCTGTCGTAACTGAGCCCGGGAACGATCCCGTCGCGGTTCGCCGAACGCAGGAGATGGGGAGGGCTGACCCAGGAGCCCCCGCGAAGGATTCCCCACTCCTGATAGAGCCCCCCCGTAGTCCATGCGCTCCCATCCGTCGGCGCACCCGCGTAGCTGTCGTGACACACATCCTCGCACCACTCCCACACGTTCCCGTGCATGTCGTACAGACCCCAGGCATTCGGCTGAAAACTCCCCACGGGCATAGTCTTTTGCCGATACACCCCATACACCCCCTTGATCACGGTGTAGTTACCGTCGTAGTTCGCCTGATCCGTCGAGATGGTCTCCCCAAATGAGAACGGCGTCGTCGTCCCCGCCCGGCAGGCGTACTCCCACTCCGCCTCCGTCGGCAGACGGCATCCGATTTTGCCGCAGAATGCCTTCGCATCGTTCCAGGAAACTCTCTCCACGGGGTTATTCTCTCCCTTGAAATAGCTCGGGTTATTTCCCATCACTGCCTCGTACTGCGCCTGTGTCACTTCGTATTTACCGAGATAATACGGCTTCGTGATCTTCACCTTGTGCCAGGGGCCTTCGTCGCTCGATCTCTCCTTCTCCGTCTCCGGGCTCCCCATCATGAACTCCCCCGGCTCGATCAGCACCATCTCCACCCCTGCCTTGTTCATCTTCACCTCCCTTTATTCCAGCCCCTCGATCTTGCGGTCTTTCGGGTACTGGACCGTAAACTCGAACTCGATCGTCTTCTTCTCCTTCGGCTCGAGGTCGAGCTTCCACGCGAGCGTCCCCGGCTTCTCCCGCTCCTCGATCTTCACCGGCTCGGGCGTCGCGGAGCCGAGCGCCACGGCGATGTCGGGGGATTTCGAGACCGGCTCCTGGTCGAGGACGGTGACCGTCTCCTTCTTCTCCTTGAGGTTCTCGAGTTCGATCCGGTAGCGGTAGCTCCTGAAGCCCGTCCGGCGGCGCACCAGCCCCTTCTCCGCCTCCGCCGAGAGGAGCTTCCGCTTCACGCGGATCCCCTCGTCGATGCCGAGGTAGAGGTGGAACGTCTCGCCGTTCGCCACGTGCTCCATCGACGAGGTCCCGACGAACTCGGGCCCGAGGAAGACCTGCACCTCGCCCGCGAGGAGCGGGAAGCCGGTCTCGTTCTTCACGTTCGCCATCAGGTAGGCGAACTCGGCGAGCTTCGGCACGGTGAAATACTCGTACTCGGCCTTGAGCGGGAACGTCGCGACCACGGTCTTGTGCGGGTTGTTGTCGCTCGGCACCGTCTCCTTCCGCTTCACGGTGAAGGTGACCGCTTCGCCGCGGCGCCCGACCTCTGCGGTGGCGACCTCGGCCTCCGCCCCGCCCCTGCCTTGTTCGGATGCCTGCAAAAGATCCGCCTTCTCGGCCATCGGCGCGGCGGCCATGCGCATCATCTTGTTGGCCATCACCCTGGGCCTCTCGAATTCGATGTACCACGGATCGAGATCGGGCGGACGGCCGCTCACGGAGGGCCGGGCGGTCGAGAGTTCGAGCGTCACGTCGCTCCAGTCCTCGCCCGTGTTCTGCCGGACCTGCCCGCAGTAAGTGAGCTCCGCCTTCCCCGACTCGCGCTCCGCCCGCGCGTCGTAGAGCGGCTGCCAGCCCGCCCCGTACACCATGTAGGTGAGCTCCAGCGTAAAGTCGCCCCCCTGCGCCGCGTCGAGCGTCACCCGGACGTTCTTCTGCTCCTTCGGCGATTCAGAGACGATCCGTTCGAGCTTCTTCTTCGCCGCGTCGATCTCCTTCTTCACGTCGCGGCTCTTCCGCTGCGTCTCCCGGAGACGCGGGGCGAGCGCGTCGCTCTCGGAGCCGAGGTACGCGACCACCTTGCCCCACTCGGCGGGGGTCGGCGGCTTCAGGAGCATCTCCTTCGAGATCCCCTCCGCCATCGAGGACTTGATCGACTCGACGAACTTCATCTGGAGCTCCACCGCCTTCCCGCTGTCCTCGATGCCGCGCGCCTTGTCTTCGAGGCCCTCGATCTCCTTCTCGAGCTCCTTCACGCGCGCGTCCTTCGCCTCGGTGAGGTACTCGGGCTCCATCTCCGTCCCCAGTATCGCCACCCTCGCCGATCCCCTTCCCCCCGCGCGCAGCGAGCTTTCGACGAGCCCCGCCGGCAGTCCGGCGAAGACCGCCGGCTGCTGCCCGGCCTCGAGCTTCAGCTCCGCCCGGCGCGTCACCAGCGCCCGGTCCGTGTACACCGTGACGGCCGTGATGTCCGACTTCACCGGGGGGGATTTCTCCGCCGCGGCCGCGAGAAATGAGGGGAGGGCGACAAGCGCCATCCCCAGTACGAGACGGGTGCATTGTTTCATCCCACTCTCCTCCTCTTTCACCCTGCGTCTACGTTCACGGGTCTTTTTCTGAACGCCCCGAGCAGCCACCGCGCGAGCAGGTACGTCAGCATCCCCGCCGCCGCCCCCGCGAGCACGCTGCCCGCGAGCATCATCGGGAAGAGCTCCTTCACCATGGTCGCCAGGCGGGCGCACAGGAAGCCGATGCCGCGCGCGCGTATCTCCGCGAGCGGGGGAAGGGACACCGATGAATAGTCTCCCGGTATCAGGAGCCGCCCCGCCCGGTAGTCGAGGTAGACCACCACCGGATACAGCCACGAGAACTGGACGCCGAGCAGCACGGCGACCTTGTTCAGGTTTCTGAATACCAGCACGAGGGCCAGGCAGGCCGGTATCTGCGGCCCATACACCGGGAAAAAGCTCACGCACACGCCGACGGCGAGGCCGAGGGCGATCTCGTGATTGGACGAGTGGGCGTTCAGGAGCGCCGCGCATTTCCCGCGAAGCGTGCTCATAGTCAATAGTAGAGGTCTGATAATATGATAGGCAACTACCTCCCTGACGCGTTAGCATCG
>JBAXOY010000061.1:0-18036 GCA_037133055.1 Chlamydiota bacterium | reverse complement strand
CTAGTGTATCCTGAATCGGCCGCGAGCGCAAGAAGCCGCATTGCTTCACATTGCTTCACAGTTGCAAAATGGCACAAAAATAGATCAACATGAACATATCACACCGGGTGCATGGAACAGCGGCCGAAATGACCTTTCTACCAGTCCCAGAAGAAGTTTCAACGTATTCGTGGCTTAATTTTAAGGAAAATATAATTGACAATAATTACTAATTCCGTATATTTACTTGACTTTATCGCGACACGGGTGTATGTTGGGTTTGTAGCACGTGGAGAATAGCGGCAAAGGTGCTGATTCCGGGATGTTGCCGAACGGCTGTAGTATGCAGCAGTTGAGTGTTCGTGTGCGGGGAAATGGAGGGTGGGATGTTTCAGCTTTTGACGCAGATAGGCCTACTGGTGCTCATCGCCGCCATTGCCTGCACCCAGCTTTATCTCCTCTTCAAGTACCTTGCCGTTCGCGGGACTCTCCGGCGCATGCAGGAGACCTCTTCCGGGGATCATTCCCAATATAAAAACGGCGCGGCCAGGAAAAGAAACGGAAACGGGAAATAATCCCTCCCCGCTCTCGCGCCACCTCTCGGAAATCCCAAATCCCAGCCCGTCATAATGGCTTGATGCCCCGCCGGATGGCGGGACAAATCCTCCCCTGCCCTCTCGATCGCTCGATAGCTTGATAGCTCGATAGCTCGATAGCCTGCCAGCTCGATCGCCTACTCTCCGGCGTGCGTTCCCCGCAGAAGGATCTGATTCCGATGCGGCAGCGCGCACCGCGCGGCCACCGCGGCTGAAGAAGGCAGCGCGCCCTGCTCCCGCAGTTCCTCGTACACTTTTTCCCGCATGAGGACTACGGTCCTCCCCGACACGCGGAGCGCCGTGTCGAGAGCCTCCGGCGTATCGATGACCGGGAGCAGCTCCTGCCGGTGGAATCCCACGACACCCTGCTCGCGCTCGCCGGGCATGTAGCCGTAGAGCGTGTCCCCCGGGCGGAGGTTCGCATCGAGCATGGCGGTGAGCGGCGCGTATCCCTTCGACGCCTCGATCCTATCCCACACGAAGGGAGAGAGGGCCGCCGACCATGCGATGGCCGCGAGCGCGACCATGGACCATCCGGGCGCGCCCTCCCGGGAAAAAGCCCGCCGGGCGATCGCCGCAGACCCCAGCGCCGCCGCCGCGCCCGCGATTCCGGGGCCGATGGCGGACCGCCCGGCCGCCGCGACGCCGAGCGCCGCGCACCATGCCCCGCCCGCCGTCACCGCGAAGAGGACAACGCCGGCGCGGATCCAGATATATTCCCACCGGGCGCGCGGGCCGGGCCATTCCCCCGCAGCCCATCGCGCGATCGCGATCGCGAGGCCGGGCATGAGCGGAAGGAGATAGAGCTGGCGCTTGCCGCTCGCAATGGAGAGGAGCGCAAACGGCACGGCGCCTATCGCGATGAGGAACTGCCTTCCCCTCTTCTCCTTCTCCGTCTCGTTCCGGGCGCGCGCCAGACCGATCAGGGCGGGGGGCAGGAGCAGCGCCCACGGGAGCAGCACCTCGAAGATCGCCGCGAGGTAAAACCACGGCGGGCCCGCGTGATCGGCGCCGGGAGAGAAAAACCTGAGCACCTGGTTGTCCCAGAGAAAAACCCTGAGCGCGCCGCGCCCGCCCCGCACGGCGATCATGACCACCCACGGGAGCGCCGCTGCGGCGAGCCCCGCCGCGAACGAATACGCGATCCGCACGAGCTCGCCGTATTCGCGCCTGAGGAGGAGAAAGACCGCGATGGCGGACAGGGGGATCGCGATTCCCACCGTACCCTTGGCCATGAACGCCCCCCCCGCGGCGAGCGCGCAGCCCAGATAGCCGAGCATTTTCCGCGCGCCGGAGCGCGTATACCCAGCCCAGAAGAAGGCGAACGAGGATATGACGCACGCGGCGAGGGGCACGTCGACGAGGAGCAGGCGCGTGACGTACAGCCACTCGACGCTCGTGGCGAGGATGAACGCGGCGAGGAGCCCCGCCCCGGGCCCGAGGAGCATCGTCCCCAGCCACGCGGTCGTGAGAAGGCCCGCGAGCCCCCACACCGCGGAGGAAAGCCGACACCACGTCTCTGTGGGGCCGGCCGCGGCCTGGAATACGAGCGCTGCGCCAAGGTGCGCGAGGGGCGGCTTCTCGAGGAACGGCTTCCCGTTCAGGCGGGGAATGACCCAGTCGCGCGACGCGTACATCTCGCGGGCGATCTCGGCCTCCCGAGGCTCGTCGCTCCCCCACAGGCCGTGCCGCTGTCCGGCGAACGAGAGGACGGCCAGGGCAGGGATCGCCCAGAGCAGGGACACCGTTGTGGTTTTCTTCATGAGACAATTCTACCGGCCTCCTCTCCCGGGGTCAAGGAAACCCGGCCCCTCGAACGCCACCCCTTGAATTATCCCGAACTCCCGGTATCCCGAACTCCCGGGGATTTTACCAGGATCATTTTAGGCAGGACCTCGCTTTTAGCATGACCTGTGATTCAGACAGTGGGGAGGCGGATACGCTCGTTCCCACGCACTCCCCGGGGGGCGAAAAGAAGGCAAAAAGGAGATAAAAAATGTGGTGACACGCCTCTTTCCGAGCGGCTATACTAACGGAAGAACGGTAGGAACCACCCACCGAAGGAGGTCGCGATGCTCAGGAATCCACCGGAAAAAGTATCACAGGAGAAAATCACTTTCGATGTGCGCGAGCTCGAACCGCTCCTCAGCCCCCCCCCATCCACGATGCCCCCGTACGAGCCGTGTTCCGTCAAACTCAAGGACGGGTCGGAGATGCTCATCCGCGCCGCGCGGCACGACGAGGTGCCAAAGATGCTCGAGTTCATCAAAAAGATGATCGATGTCGATCACGATTTCTACGACATCGTGGGCGTTCGGGTCTACGCGGAGATCCTCGGCTGGTATCGGAACAGGCTGAAGGACCCCTACCAGCTCCTGGGCCTCATCGACGGGGAGTGGGTGGGATTCGCGAACGGCCGCATATGGAACGACGATATATCCATCAGTCTCCACTCCCTCGCGATGAAGCGGGGACTCAAGATCGGCGCCATCATGTACTACGCGAAGGCCGAGTACGCGTTTGAGGTGCTCAATCAGAAGGAGTGGTGGGCGACGTACGAGAGCTACAACGGCTGGAAGCGCTGGGGCATCGGCATGGCGCAGCCGTCGCTTCCATGGCCGGAGTACCAGCACGAGCTGGGCGGCTCCCGCGTCTTCTACATGAAGAGGAAGTACTGGGACACCGTCGTGAAGAAGTACCTGCTCGACCTGATCGGCGGGAGCCTCAAGCGGCCGGTGTCGGCGAAGCTCCTCAAGACGAACGAGAAGATGACGCTGCCGAAAGAGGTCGAGGTGTAATCGCCCGGCCACGCAGCTACCGTCGCAAAAAACGCCCCTTCAGAAATGGAGGGGCGTTTTTTATATCCACATTTAGCCGGGCGTAAATCCCAAAACCCAACCCGCCATAAAGGCTTATTGCCCCGCCGCATGGCGGGGCAACCCCCACAAAGCCGGAGGATGGGATCGGGCGGTCAGGCCTTGGCGTCCCGCGCGGCGATGATCCGGATCGCCTCGATCGCAGTCCCGATCATCTCATCGATGCCGACCTTCTTGACGATCATCTCGCCCGAGTAGGTGGATCCGATGACCGCGAGGATCTCGGCGGCCCTGAGCCTCCTGATCATGGCGACGCTGAAGATCGCCGCGGACTCCATCGAGCTCGCGAGGACGTTCGCCTTCTGGTACGCCTTCCAGTCGCGCTGGATCTCCTCGTAGCGCGGGAGGGTCGGGTCGTCCTCCTCGGTGTAGAAGGCGTCCTTCGTCTGCGACACCCCGAGGTGCGCCCGGTGGCCAAGCTTCTTCGCCGCTTCCCAAAGGGCCATGGTGAGGTGGAAATCCGACACCGCGGGGACGGAGAGGGGCAGGTACTGCCGCGAGGTCCCATCGTCCCGCACGGTCGCGGTGGAAATCACGAGGTCGCCGAGCGCGACGTTTATCTGGAGAGATCCCGCGGTCCCGACCCTTATGAAGGTGTCGGCGCCGATGCGCGCGAGCTCCTCGACCGCGATCGCCGCCGAGGGGCACCCGATCCCCGTCGAGGTCACGGAAACCCTGGCCCCGTCCACCTCGCCGGTGTAGGTGGTATACTCCCGGTTCTGCGCCACCTGTTTCGCGTTCTGAAGGTGCGCCGCGATGACCGGCACGCGCCCGGGGTCGCCGGGCAGGAGCACGTAGCGCCCGACGTCGCCCGGGCCGCAGTCGATATGATGCTGTTTTTTGCTCATCTCGATTCCCCCCTCTGTCTCGCCTTCTCGTCACGAGAAACGATCAACGAGAAACGGTGCTCCCCCTACTTCATGTCGAAGGCCACGATGCGGCAGATGGACGACTCCCCGCCGACCCAGCGCCAGGGGAAGCAGCCGATGACCATGCGGCGGTTCAGCACCTTGTCGATCTCCCCGCCCAGGTTCTCGGCGTGGATGATGTCGTAGGGGAAGAGGTCGATGTGCATGAGCTGGTAGTGGTCCGCGGGGAACATCTCGTCGATGGATTTCTTGAACTTCTTGCGGAAATACGCCTCGCACTCCGCGGCCTGCTTCGGCATCCACTCGCGGATCTTCGTGTTCATCGGGTGGTCCGCCGACCCGCAGTCGAGGCCGATCCACTTGATCTGCATCTTCCTGCACCACTGGGAGAACTCCCTCTGCGGCCCCGGGTGCTTCGTCATGTAGCGGACCTCGTCGGCCTCGGGCTGGTCCCAGCCGTATGTGTGGTAGCCGGTGTTGATGACGAGGATGTCGCCCTTCTTAACCTCCACGCGGTCGGTGATGTCCTTCGAGGTGTAAATGCCGTAGTCCTCGGCGATGTCGCTCAAATCCACGATCACCCCATCGCTCACGAGTTCCTCGAGCGGTATCGAGGCAACGTCGCGCCCGTGCGTGCAAAAGTGGAGCGAGCCGTCAAGGTGGGTGCCCACGTGGTTCGAGTGCGTCACGAGCTGGCCGTTCGCGCCGTTCGGGGCGAGCCTCTTGAAAAACTTCACCTGAAGCGGCTCGTACGTCGGCCACGCCGGCGTGAGATCGCTCAGCCTCTGGGTGAGGTCGTACATTTTGAATTTCACGATTCCTCCTTTTGACGCCGGGAGACGATCAGGCCGGCGAGGGTGACGCCGAAGATCAAATCCGCGCCCGACGCAGCGCCATATTCTAGCACCCGTTCCGCCGCGGATGCCACCCTTTTCTCGTCCGCGCCGAGGACCGCCTCGATGAGACCCTTCGCCCGCTCCGTGAAACGCCCCCGCGCCGCCGCGCGTAGGAAATGCGCCGACACGGGGGTGGTGCGCCCGCCGGCCTCTCCGATCGCCTCACGAAGCCCGCCCAGGATGCCCCGCGCCCATGCCCGACTCCGCGGGTCCGCGGAGATGCCGTGGAAGATCCCCGCGAGCCCGACGAGCATGTCGTCGCAGGACGGGGTGAGCCCGTCGCCGAGCCCGATGAGCGCGCGCGCCGCGTCCGCCGCGCCGTCCCCTCGGAAGACCGCATCCGCGAAAAGGCGAACCCGCACTTCCGTGAACGCGCATTCCCCCGCCCGGGCCGCCGCTGATCGCCCCTCCGCGATCTCCGCAATCGCCCCGACGAGGGGACAGAGACCCAGCCCCCGGCACCGCGCGGCGGCGAGGCCAAGGGCGGCACGGGCACATTCCCCGATATCCCGGACGGGGCTGCCCGCCCGCGGACGGAGAACGGCGTCCCACGCCGCGGCCCCCCCGGTTTCGACCGCGATTCTCCCGCCCCCGAGGCTGATCAGGCCGCCTTCGGCGGTGAACGGCCCGGAGGGGACAATCCCCTCCGGGAATGCGGCAACGCGGGGCAGGAGGACGAAGCCGGGCCCGTTGCCGACCTCCTCGCGCGCGAGAGCGATCAGGGAGCCGTCATCCGTCTCCAGGTATGCGGCGTTTCGGTGGACGGAAAGCACCGCGCCGCGAAAAATCCCGCGGCGGAGGGCGTCCCCGAGCTCCCGGTCGATTGACACCGCGCGTAGTCGCATGACGGGATAATGGTACACCACTGCGCGATTTTTCACCACGGAGGGCACGCTGTACGTCACTTTCGTTATCCTGTTGACAGGATATTCCAACCTGCTATCGTACTGGTGCGGGCATCCGGTGCCCGCCCACCCAAAGGAGGTCCCATGAAACCCGCGGTTGCCGTTGTCGTCGCTGCGCTCATCGCCCTCACGCTTGTCTCCGCACCGTGCCGCGCACAGGAACAGCCGCCCGCGAATGCGCCGGCGATCCGGCCCCCGGCGGCCGCGCAGGCACCCGTGCAGGAGTTCGCACCCCCGCTCCCGGTCGCCGCGCCCGCGCAGCAGATGGCCCCGCCGCCCCCGGCCGCAGCTTCGGACGACCGGTCGGTCATGGCGAGGGTCGGCCACGGCTGTGCGGAGTTCGGCAAGAAGACCGGATCATTTTTCGAGAACGCGGGAAAGAAGACGGGCAGATTCTTCAAGGGCCTGTTCGTCAAGGACTGATGCGCAACCCCGCAACGCGCCGTGACATGTCGGGCGCGGACGCACAACCCGCACAAGGGAGGGGCATGCCGATGATCGTCAGGGGTGGACTCATCCAGGCGTCGAATGTCAAAAGCCCCGCCGCGAACACCTCGAAGATGAAGCCCGCCGAGGTCCGCAGGGAGCTCGCCGCGATCAAGGAGGCGATGGTGCGGAAGCACCTCACGCTCATCGGCGAGGCGGCGAAGCGGGGTGTGGAGGTGTGCTGCCTCCAGGAGATCTTCAACGGCCCCTACTTCTGCGCCGAGCACGACGCGCGCTGGTACAACACCGCCGAACCGATCCCGGGCCCGACGGTCAAACGCATGCAGGCCGCCGCGAAGAAGCACGGCATGGTGCTTGTCGTCCCGGTCTACGAGGTCACCATCACCGGGGTCTACTACAACACCGCCGCGGTGATCGACGCCGACGGGAAGCTCGTCGGGATCTACCGCAAGAACCACATCCCCCACGTCCACCCGGGCTTCTACGAGAAGTTCTATTTCAAACCGGGCAACCTCGGCTACCCCGTCTTCGAGACCGCCGTCGGGAGCATCGGCGTCTACATCTGCTACGACCGCCACTTCCCGGAGGGGGCGCGCATCCTCGGCCTGCACGGGGCATGGATCATCTTCAACCCCTCCGCGACGGTGATCGGCGTCTCCAAGTACCTGTGGGAGCTCGAGCAGCCCGCCCACGCGGTCGCGAACGGCTACTACGTCGGCGCCGTCAACCGCGTCGGCGTCGAGGCACCCTGGAACATCGGAAAATTTTACGGCGCGAGCTACTTCTGCAACCCGCGCGGCAAGATCATCGCGCAGGGGAGCGAGGACCGCGACGAGGTCATCGTGGCGGACATGGACCTCGACGTGATCAAGGAGGTCAGGGACGGGTGGCAGTTCTTCCGCGACCGCCGGCCCGACACCTACGGCGACCTGGTGAAGCAGCTGCCGTAGACGACCGCAGGAGCTGGATGCAACATCGCGTCCGGCGCCCTCTTTTATCCCTTCCGTCTACGCCGATACGCCCACACCTCCACCCGGTGTCCCGGTGTCCCCCAAAGCTGTGTCCACCGACCTTACCCCACCGACACCCCACCGGCAAATTTCGGCCTTGAGGGCCCGCATCCCATGTGGCACAATCGAACCGCATGAAACCGCGCGCAATGGCACTTGCGTATGCAGTCCTGGCTACCGCCGCGCCGGCCTTCCCCGACACGATCACCTACCGGGACGGGCGGGTCGTCGGCTGCATCGTCGAGGAGGAGACGGAGTCCGCCGTGACCGTCACCCTCCACGGCCGGCGCGTGGAGATTCCCCGCTCCATGATCGCCGCCACGGCCAAAGCGAGTCCCGGGGAGAACCAGGCCCTGCGGGAATCATGGGCCTCGATGCGGAGAGCCTCGCGGGATGCGCGCACGGAACCGGCCCTCCCCGCGCCGCCCGCGGGCGGGGCATCCGGCGCCGTTCAGGCCGCAGCCCCGTCACGGACACTCGTCGAGACGCCTCCCCCGGCGCCCGTGGCGGGGGGCGTCCCGAAGGGTGCCGCCATGAAGGGCATGGGGCAACCCCTCCCCCCGGACAGGCAGCGCGATCTGCGCTGGAAGGGGGAAGTCAGAAATGCCGTCAGGGAGAAGCGCGTGCTCGTCGGAATGACGGAAAAGGAGGTGAGCTCCGCATGGGGATCGCCCGATCGCACCCACCCCGTGCACGGCGTCGACGTCTCCTCCGACCGATGGACCTTCCGCCGGGAAGGCGAGGGACTGGTGGATATCTACTTCAAGAACGGCGTGGTCACGAACATCAGCAGGTGAACAAAAGGAGTGATTCCGATTAAACCGATTCACGCACCCCTGGCCTCGCTTCTCGCCGCGCTCGCCTGCGCACCGGCAGCGGCGGATACCCTGATCTGCAGGGATGGCATGAAGTACACGGGGGTAATATCCGGGGAAACGGCCACCCACGTCATGCTCAGCGTGGGGGGGGCGGAGATATTCCTGGCGCGCTCCACCATTCTCTCCGTCCAAAAGTCCACGCCCGATGAGAACCGCGCGATTGCGTCAAGCTGGGAGCGGCTCAACGCGCGGTTCAAGGATGAAAGCGCGCAGGCCGCGCTTCAGCCGCCCCCGCCCTCCGACACCCCGCTGCCGGCGCCCGAGGAAGAACCGGCGGTCGAACCCGCGGAGGAGCCCGTGGAGGAGTACGCCGAAGAACCGTCTCCCGCGCCGGAACCGGAGCCCGGCCCCATGCCCGTGGTCCAGCAGCGGCTCGCCTTGAAACGGGAGATGCGCGCCCAGATATACCAGAAGAACGTGGTCCCCGGCATGACGCAGCGGGAGGTGACCTCGGCCTGGGGATGGCCTGACCTGACGCATCCCGTTCACGGCGTCTACGACTACACCGACCGCTGGATCTACAAGCGGCCGGATGGCAGGGCCATCGTCTATTTCAGGGGCGGAGCGGTGGTGAGCGTGGATCAGGGTGCTCCCCCCCCCGGGGTTCTGAGCACTAGGTCCAATAGGTCCTATGGGACCTATGCTAGAGCGGCAGACAGCGCCAAAGAGTGACTTCCCCCTCCCCCGATGCTACACTGTTCCCGCAATGCCCAGCAACTTCGCCTGGTTCACGGAGCACCAGATCGCGGGCATGGAGCGCCCGGGATCGTATCACCCTCTCGAGGAGGATCTCGCATTCCTCAAGAGCCGCGGGATAGAGGTCATCATCTCGCTCACGATCGCCCCCCTCGAGAGAAAGGGGTTCGAGCGGTTCGACTTCGAGGTGTTCCACATCCCGGTCCCCGACGGTGCGGCCCCGGGGATCCCCGAGATAGAGCGCTTTGTCAACTACGTCAACTACGGGCTGAGCAACCGCAAGAGGATCGTCGTCCACTGCGGGGCCGGCTACGGGCGGACGGGGACCATGATCGCCTGCTACCTGGTGAGCCTCGGCCATCGGGCGGAGCGGGCGATCGCCGAGGTGCGGCGCAGGATCCCGCCCGCGATCGAGAACGCGGCACAGGAAAGGCGGGTCGCCGAATACGAGCGGTACCTGGGAGAGAAGGGCAGCGGTAGATATGAAACGGCGAACGGGCGAAACGGCGACGGGGCGACTTCGAAGCGATGACATCGCCGGTTCCGATTGCCGGGCTAACGCATGCTGAATGAAATGCGCACACAAGAAGAGACACGGAGGAGCGTACGCACATGGAGATGATGGACACGCTGGTGTCCCTCTGCAAGCGGAGGGGATTCATCTTCCAGTCGAGCGAGATCTACGGCGGGCTGAACAGCTGCTGGGACTACGGGCCGCTCGGCGTGGAGCTCAAAAACAACATCAAGCGCTTCTGGTGGCTCTCGATGACCCAACTGCGCGACGATATCGTTGGGATCGACGCCTCGATCCTGATGCACCCCTCCGTCTGGGTGGCGTCCGGCCACGTCGAGGCGTTCACCGACCCGCTCGTGGACTGCAAGTCCTGCACGCAGCGGTTCCGCGGCGACGAGGTAAAGGACGGGAAGTGCCCCCGCTGCGGCTCGCGGCAGATCACGGAGGCCCGCCAGTTCAACCTGATGTTCAAGACCCACATGGGCCCCGTCGAGGAGGAGGGCGCCGTCGTGTACCTTCGCCCGGAGACGGCGCAGGGAATCTACGTGAACTTCCAGAACGTCCTGACCCCCTCCCGGAAGAAAATCCCCTTCGGCATCGCCCAGATCGGGAAGGCGTTCAGGAACGAGATCTCGCCCGGGAACTTCATCTTCCGAACGCGCGAGTTCGAGCAGATGGAGATGCAGTTCTTCGTCAAACCGGGCGCCGATGCGGAGTGGCTCGAGCACTGGAAGGGGGAGCGGCTCGCCTGGTACGCGGCGCTGGGCCTGCGGAAGGAGAAGCTGCGTCTGCACCAGCACTCCAACAAGGAGCTGGCGCACTACGCAAAGGACGCCTACGACATCGAGTACGAGTTCCCCTTCGGCTGGAAGGAGCTCGAGGGGATCCACAACCGGACCGACTACGATCTCTCACGGCACCAGCAGCACTCGGGAAAAGACCTTTCCTATTTCGACGACGCCGCGAACGAGCGCTATGTCCCCTACATCATCGAGACCTCGGCGGGAGTGGACCGGACGCTCCTCACCTGCCTGGTGGACGCCTACCGGGAGGAGGAGGTCCGCGGCGAGAAGCGGGTCGTCCTCCGGCTGCATCCGCGCATCGCCCCGATGAAGGCGGGCATCTTCCCGCTCGTCAGGCGCGACGGCCTGCCCGAGATCGCCGGCACAATCGCGCACGAACTCCGACGGCACATGCCGGTCTTCGTCGACGACACCGGCTCGATCGGCAGGCGCTACCGCAGGCAGGACGAGGCGGGGACCCCGTTCGGAATCACGGTGGACTCGCAGACGCAGCAGGACGAGACGGTGACGGTCCGCGACCGCGACACGATGACGCAGGAGCGGGTGAAGATCGCAGAGCTCCCGGGGTTCCTCCGGAAGCGCATCGACGCGTGATTCGGTCGAGCAGGATATTCTTCCCCCCCGCCTCGATCAGGTGCATCGAACCGGTCACTTCACGCGCCCCTCCGAGGAATGCGAGTTCCACCGCGCGGTGCCCTCCGGCAGGATCGAAAGCCGGTACACCCTGAACGGGCCCGCGCGGGCAACTTCGGTGTGCGCGAACTGCGCCCTCAGCATCTCCCGCTCGCGGCGGCATTGTCCGGCGCGGTGGGGATCCTCCCAGTCATCCGTAAGGACGACCATGTCCGCGTCGATCCGGGCGCGGATTTCATCAATGAAACGCGATACCGGCTCCACGGGTATCCTGACCGCCTCATCCCCCGGCTTGAGTCGCACGGGAACATCCACATAAAACCCCGTATCGGAGATCGCCCGGAGCGTGCGCGCACTGTCCCGGAGCACACAGTGTTCCAGGAGAAGGGGGTCGACGCCCGAGATGATGCAGCCGTCGATGGGGAGCGCGCGGTCATACCGCATGCAGATCCCGTACTGATACGGAGGGTCGGGCGGGGTCGTGACGCGCGAGTAAATCGCGAGGGGCGCCGCGGACATGGCACACGCAAAAAGGACGGAGGCGATGAGCGCCGGAGCCCCCCTATACCGCTGATAAGAAACGCGCACATGCCGTGCCATTCCCGCCCCCGCGAACACGAAAAGGACCGGCAGCAGGGGCAGGAGGAACCGGATGTCCCTGAATGAATACATCATGATGACGAGGGCGCACAAGGCGACGATGGCGCAGAGGGAGGCGGCGACCGCTCTCGGGCACCCGGAGAGACCCCCACGCGCGTTGAGGGACTCGGCAACCCCGAGCGCGATAAAAATAAAGACCGCCGGGCTGTAAAGGCCGTACATGCCGAGCAGGGCTGCGCCGTAAAACAACCCGCTCGTGCCGTCCACGAGGCGCTGGCACTCCTGGATGATGTTCTGCGGCGGGAAGAGATCCCAGCGTGTCGGCATCAGGGTGTAAATGTTCCGCAGTTTGAACGGGGCGGACAGGTCGAAGTTCCACCACACATGGTATCCCGACCTCAACATGCCGCCGAAGGTGACGGCGCAATAGATCATGGTGGGGATCACCAGGAGCAGAAGCCCGATGCCCAGGACGCCCATGCGGGCGGCCATCGAAACCGCGCCCCTGCGCCGCCACAGGGCAAAGGGTATCGGGACGAGCGCGCAGAGGAGATACGGACGGACGGTATAGGCGGCCCCGAATGTCAGCCCGAGGAGAAACGCCGCGCGCCGCCCTCCCTTCCCCCCTGCGCCGAGGCCGACAAAGAGGACGCAGGCGATGGCGAGGAGGGCGCAGGCCGTCATGTCGCTCCTGATCTCACGGCCGAGGTCGAGGAAGAGACCGTTGGTGCAGAGAAGGATGACGGCCATGAAGGCGGCCTTCGTGCCGAAGAGACGCCGCCCCAGGAGATAGGTCGCGGCGAGCGCCAAAAGGGCCCAGGTCAGGGTGGCATACACGGCGTTCCCGAGGAATGGCCCGAAGACCGCGTAAAAAAGGACGATGGAGAGCGGATACCCGAAGAAAAACTTGTCGGGAAAGTCGCGGCCGGCGAGGGTGATGGTATCCCCTTTGCCCGTGTAGATGTTGTACGCCGCGCAGGCGTACCGGACCGGGTCCTCGTTGAGCATCCGCATGGCGTTATACGGGGAGAGGTACAGCAGGGAGGCCGCGAAGAGCATGAAGACCGCGAACGCCGCGCGGCGCCTGCCGGGGCGGTCCGCCGTGATCGCGGGGCGCCGGGCGGCGAGCGCGTTCACGAGCCCCATCAGCGCAAGGATGCCCCCCACGGCAAGGAGCCCGTGGTGCATCTGCCGCAGGAACAGGGCCGTCACCTCCTCGATGGCCCCGTCGGAGCTCAGGTACCGCACGACAAGCCGCGAAGAGGCGCGCTCGGTGAATACACAGCCCGCGAAAAGAAAGAAGGCTGCAACGGTGATAAGCGACGCGGTCTTGTGAAGCGATATCCCCGACATGGCGCTGCTCCTCGCCCCGCGACGTCCCGTGCTCCTCTCCGCGCAGTGCGGCGGGATGCATTGTAGGAGATGCGAAAAGTCGGCGCAAGGGCTTTCCCCCTTCCCGGCGGTGACATCCCGCGCAGCCATCTGCTATACTTGGGGAAGCTCGGAGGCGGGGAGCGGGCATGCAGATTTCCGGGGGGGAGCGGTTCACATGTCTCGGCTGCGGCGAATGCTGCCGGATCAGGGGCTTTGTCCGCGTCAGCGCCGGGGAGGTCGACCGGATCGCGGCCTACCTCGTCGTGGATCCTCGATCCTTTGTCCAGAAGTACACGCGGATCTCCGACAACCGCCGGGGGCTTGAGCTGGGGGAAAAGGAGAACGGCGAGTGCGTCTTCCTGCTCGGGAGCGCGTGCGTCATCCACCCCGTGAAGCCGGCGCAGTGCCGCAACTTCCCCGCGGTGTGGAGGTACCCGGGGGTGGATGAGCTGTGCCCCGCGTGGCCGCGGGAAACAGAAAGCCCCGAAACCCAAACCCCAACATAAGAGGATAAGAATCCGCACACCACATATCTTCTCATCCTCACAAGGAGCCTGTTATGGGATTTGGGGTTTGGGATTTGGGATTTAATTGAAGGGAGGCACCATGAAGGTCACCGTCGAGAAACCGACGCCCGAGACGCTGAAATCGCTCGGGGTCGAGGGATGGGGCACATGGGAATGCGCACCGAGCACCTTTGACTGGTCCTACGATTCACCGGAGACCTGCTACATCCTGGAGGGGAAGGTGCGGGTGAAGACCCCGGAGGGCGCGGTCGAGTTCGGAAAGGGCGACCTCGTCCGCTTCTCCGAGGGGCTCGACTGCACCTGGACGGTCATCGAGAAGGTGCGGAAGAAATATTCCTTCCGCTAGGAATTCGGTTCTCACCGCGGGAACAGCCGGTAGATCCTGAACGGCCCGTTGCGGTAAACCTCGCGGGCGGAGAAGTCCGCGAAGAGTACGCGCCTCTCGGCATCGAACTGGCCCGGGTGATACTGGTCGTACCAATCATCCATCATGACGACCTTCCCCGAACGGAGCATGGCGCGCACTTCTTCCAGGTGCGCCTGAACCGGCTCGATCGGCAGCGTGCCGAGGGAGCCGTCGCGAGTGAGCCGTATTCTCTCCCTCACATACATCGCCTTTTTTGAGATGGTGTAAAACCGGCACTCATTTCCACTCTGGACATAATGGTCCACAAGGGTGGGGTGTATGTTCGAGATGACACATCCGTCCGGGGGGAGGATCCTTCCATAGGCCTCGCACAACTCATACTGGAACGGTGGTGTGCGGGGAGAGGTCACTCCACGGTACAGGGAAAGGAGCACGCCGGATATGACAAGGGAAAGGAGGGCCGCATAGGCGAGGCCCGGCGCGGTAATGCGCTTCTCGCATAAAAGGGCGAATTTTCCGGACATGCCGAACGCCGAGAGAGAGAGCAACAACGGGAGAACGGCGGAGAAATACCGCGCGTCGTGCCCCGCCGCATACATCGCATAGAAGAAGACGTGGAGCGCGATGACGGACAGGATGGAGATGGCGATTGTCCTCCTGGCGCGATCCGCGCCATCAATAACCCCGAGGGATGCGGCAACCCCCGCGATGATGAATACAAAGACCGCCGGGCTGTAAATCTGCCCCAAGCCGATCAGTGACGAGGCGTAATAGGCGCCGTTCGTGGTCCCCAGGAATCGCTCGATCATCTGGATCGCATTCTGCGGCTCAGGGGGAATCCAGCGGGGCGGGATATTAACGGCGATGTTTTTCAACGAGATGGGTGCATCAAAGACCTCCCACACATAGTACCCTGTCCGCAACGGCCCGCCATACAAGGCGTTGCAGAAATACATGTAGGGTACCGTCACGAGGGCCAACCCCGCACAGGCAAGCGCCATTCCCCTCATCGCCATCCTCATCCCCTTGTGTGAGAGGAGGATCGCGGGAAGGGCGGCAACCGATACGAGAAGAGGCGGCCGTGCAGTAAAGCAGCAGCCGAGGGCCGCCCCGAGCAGGAACGCTCCGGCGCGCCAAAGCCGCTCCCTCTTCATGATCTCCATAAAAAGGAGAATCACACAGAGCAGGAGCGCGCACGAGAGCATCTCGCTCCTGATCTCCCTTCCAAGATCCAGAAAAAGCCGATGGGAGCAGAGGAGAAGAAGGGAGAGGAAAGCCGCCGCGGTCCCGAATAACCTTCGGCAGATGATATAGGTCATGAGGAGAACGAGCAGCGCGCAGGCGAGGGTGGCGTAGATCGCATTGCCGGGGAAGGGGCCGAAGGCCGCATAAAAGGGAAGGATGAAAAGGGGAAAGCCGATGAAATCTTTTGCGGGGAAGTAGTGACGGTTGACATTGATGAGGTATCCTCTGCCCTCATACATGTTGTACGCGGAGAAGGCATACCGTACGGGATCATCTCTGAGCATCGACATGGCGTAATGTGGCGGAAGGAAAAGCATACAGGCCGCAAAAACAAAGAGCACCGCGAGAAGGATTCGGCGCGCGATCGAAGTGGACATGAGGGATACGAGACACCGCTTCATTCCCGTATTTATCAGGCCGAACGACGCAAGGACGCCCCCCGCGGCGAGGAGATGCAGGTGGATCTCCCGCATCCTCCCGACCGTTCCCTCCTCCACGACCCCGTCCCTGCTCAGGTACCGGGCGATACGAGGCAGGGAGATCCCGCCGCTGCACATGACTCCGGCGAAAACGAAGAGGGCGGCGCCTATGAGGAACGATCTCGTAGCGGGTAGGGATTTCGTGGTCATTGTCCTGCGCCCATTGCGGCGCTGTCCTTCCGGGCACCCCCGCGGTGCCTCCCTGCGGTAGGCTGAACGGAAGTCTTACTTCTCCCGGCCGAGGAGGTTCCGGGCTATTTCTCTCAGCGGCCGGGCGCGTTCGTCGAACCCGCGGAGCGCCGCCAGTGCGGATTCGACATAGCCGGAGGCGATGCGCCGCGACTCCTCGACACCGTAGAGGGCCGAATAGGTGGCCTTGCGCGCCGCGGCGTCCTGCCGGGTCCTCTTGCCCATCTTTTCCTCGTTCCCCGTCGCGTCGAGGATATCATCGGTCACCTGGAACGCCATTCCCAGGGAACGCCCGTAGGTCCGGAGGGATTCTTCCTGCGCCGCGCCGGCGCCTGCGAGCAGGGCGCCGAACGACACCGACGATTCGATCAGGGCGGCGGTTTTTCGCGCATGGATATCCTCGAGCACGCCCGCGGAGATTTCCCTCCCCTCCGCGGCGAGGTCGAGGACCTGCCCCCCGACCATTCCCGCCGGCCCGCTTCCCGCCGCGAGCTCCGCGACGAGCGCCGTCCGCACGGAGGGGGTGGCCGCCTCCATCCCCGCGATGGCCCCGAAGGCCAGTGTGAGCAGCGCGTCACCCGCGAGGATCGCCAGCGCCTCGCCGAACACCCGGTGGCTGGTCGGCTTTCCGCGCCGGAGGTCGTCGTCGTCCATCGCGGGGAGATCGTCGTGGATCAGCGAATAGGTGTGGACGAGCTCCAGGGCGCAGGCCGCGCGGAGGAACTGCGACGGATCAGCCCCAAGCGCCTCGGCCGCGGAAATGCAAAGAACCGGGCGCAGCCTCTTTCCGCCCGCAAAGACGCTGTAGCGCATCGCCTCGTGAAGCGCGGCGGGGGGGTCAGCCGCGGATGGAAGGAGCCGGTCAAGAGCGCCGTCCACGAGCTTTTTCCTTTCTTCCAGGTATCGGGCGAGATCCATAGACCCTCCGCGCGCGGCGCATCATCATATCCGATGCCCCATTTCCCGTCCATCAGTTCCGCCTCCCCCACGGCCTGCGCGCGCTCACGGCCTGCGGGAACGATTGACACGCGGGGACGCGCATGCTACTGTTGTTCGGTTGCGGCATTCAACGCGGCCGTTCGGGAGGGCAGTTCATGAGTGCGAAAAGGCTTTTGATCGTCGATGACGAACGCGACATTGTGACCATGCTCTCGAGGAATTTCGCCCGCGAGGGATACGACATCTTTACCGCATTCAATGGTCACGAGGCTATGATCACCGCAATCGAGAAGCGCCCCAGCATCATGCTCCTCGACTACAGCCTGCCCGTCCTCGACGGGCTCGATGTGCTGAGGGAACTCAAGAGGGAGATGCCCGAGATCATTGTGATCGTGATCACGGGAATGGGCTCCGAGGATGTCGCCGTCGAGGCAATGAAGCGCGGGGCGCGGGACTACGTGCGGAAGCCGTTGGATCTCATCAAGCTCACCAAGCTCGTTCGCGGGTATCTCGAGGAATATTACCAGGGGATACTCAAGACGAACTCCGAGTATGTCTACCCGCTCGACGACGAGGTCATCTACCGCTACGAGTTCCTCAGGAAGGTCTACTCCACCCCGAACCCCGATATCACCAGGATATCCTCCCTCTTCGGATTCAACCGGAACATGTTCTATGTCCTCGACCGGGAGATACGGCGGTACGGCGTCCGCGGCCTCTTCGAGAAGTCCAAGAAGGAGATCGAGGAGGGACTGGAGGGAGGCGAAAAGCTGTCCTCCAAGAAGGAAATCCCGCGCACCGAGCAACCCGCCCCGGCGCAGGAGCGGTACCCGTTCAGCCGGTTCGTCAACCCCGCCGACACCGTGCAGATGCGGCTCGAGATGATGCGGGAGGCCGCCACGACCGTGAACCCCCACATCGGCAACATCTGCAAGAAATACAGGATGAGCCGGCAGCTCTTTTACACCCTCTATGACCGCTTCGCGAAGCAGGGCTCCCTCGGCCTTCTGAACCGGGCGAAGGGCAGGACGAAAAAGACCGTGGATCCCGCGGTGGTTGAGCCGGCCGAGTGAGCGGTGGGAACCCCCACCCTTCTCACCCTTCTCACCCTTCTCACCCTTCTCACCCTTCTCACCCTTCTCACCGCCCACTCCGTCCACTTTGTCTGCTCTTCTGTACCACAGTAAAGGCCGCTCGTTTTCCACCGCTCGTTT
>JBAXOY010000060.1:0-18172 GCA_037133055.1 Chlamydiota bacterium | reverse complement strand
TGACCGTCCTTTGTCACGCATCGAAATGGAACGATGAGTAATAAACAAAGGCTAGAGCTGACGTGGATGGGCAAAGAAAACAGGCGCAAGCTGGATCAACGAATCCTCGTCGAGGAGATGGCCAAACCCCATCTCTTACTTATAGGTGGCTCATACCCTTTTTCCCCTCCCCCCTTGAGGGGGAGGGTTGGGGTGGGGGGTGAAAGCATCCACTGTAAGTACCCCCTTACGAAACGAGAAGTAACCCGCAGCATAGTGCACTATAATCTTCCTGCAATTCTCACATCTGACATAGAGAATGATGTGAACCCAAAAGGGGAAACCGAATGAGCACGGCATCACGGAACAATCTGTCGCAGGGGCAAATTCAATTGCCCGAGCAGAAGGCATTCTTCAAAATCCCGGCGCGGTTCGGGCATGTGCCGGTGGCGGAGGAACCTCTGGGCTACGACCATGAACGGCGCTTCGAACAACACTACCCGCGCATCGAATTGCCGTTCCAACTGGTGGACACGGTCGAAACCGGCGTCAAAAAGCGGTACGAATGTGACTAGAAGCGTTCTTCTGAGACACTCGGGCTCTGATTCCCGATTGGGTAATGGGAGCAAAGATGGCAGCTAACCTGAGTACGGATCATCCACCTACGGACGCGAATACACTCGCAGCATGGTTCGCCGAGGGTGTTCGTGCCGAGCTTGTCGCCCTGGAAAAGGACGGCGGCTCACAGAATTACGAAGTTCTCGCGGGAAAACTGATCGAGAAGAGGAGCCAGACCCAGGCCATCTTCCAATTTATCATAGCGGACGGTATACGAATTTCAGAAGAGGCTACTGGAAGACTCAAGACCGCAAGCGATGAATATGCAGTGACAGTGATCGGTCAACAGGCTGACCGCATTGACCTTTGCGTCAAAGGCACGGCACCGCTCTCACCAGGGATTCATCGAGCAATGCTTATAATCGATGACACTGCTTTACTCCGTAAGCTTGCGCTGGTTCTAGATGAGACAGCCCAAAAGCCTACACTTGTGAGCCCCTTGGCAATAGTGGCGTTTCACCCAGCTAAAGCCAACGTGGGATTCGCCACCCTGCAAGCCACGTCCACTCTAGTAAAATTCAACGGCCAACCCCGCCGGGTTGCCGAACAAGCCTGCGGTTCCACACTGACGTATATCTGGGGGCCGCCGGGCACGGGAAAAACTTATACGATTGCCCACCTTGTCACGGCACTCGTCGAAGCTGGCGAGCGCGTTCTTGTTTCTAGTCACACTCGTGCGGCAGTTGATCAAGCCCTTTACGAGGCCGTAAAATGCGAGAAGGACAAGGAAGGACCGCTGGCCGGGCATTCGGCAGTCCATGACGGCAAGGTTTTAAGGATCGGGATGACTGCCGATAAGAAGATTCCTCCGAGCGTTCGACTTGACGCGGTCGTGGAAACGAAAGGACGAAAACTGGTCGACACAATCTTGGACCTCGAGAGGAAAGCGAAGCCGCTGGCCGACCGGCGCAGTCAATGCCTCGCTGTCATTTCGGAGTGGGATCGTCTTAGCGAATTGTCCAATCGTCTTCAGGAGGTGCGTGTCCTCATTGAGCTGCAGGAGGCAAAGCGAAAAGAAGCTGAGGTAGCGATCACGAGTTGCAAGTTCCTTTTACAGCAGCGGCGTGCGGAGCTTGAACGGGCGCAGCGCGCTTGGTTTCGACGCGCGGCAAAAACCGCGCGCGCGCTACAGGCGCTCCAAGACAGCGAAGCGCAACTTCAAAGAGCAGAAATGGCCCTTGGATTGTCTGCACAGGAAATTGCGAAGGCGCAACGACTCACCAGTGAGATTGAAGTCGCGCTGATACACCAACAAACCGTTTGTGCCAAGTGCCCAGCTCGGCAAATGATAGAGCAAGAACTTTCACAACTAGCTTTGGAACTTGAGACCCTTGAGCAAAAGATACGTGCGCTTCAGGACGAAATCTCGCAATTGGAGCAGAAGGTAATCACTGAGGCCCGTGCGATTTTCTGCACGTTGACCAAGAGCTATGTTGGAAAACAGCTTGAAGGACAAAGCTTTGATGCCGTCATTGTCGATGAGATTTCGATGGCGCTGCCTCCACTGATTTTCTTGGCAGCAGGGCGCGCGACACGGCGTGTAATCCTCGTTGGTGACTTCCTACAACTTCCACCCATTGTCCGAGGTGACACGCCGCTCGGTAATGCAAGGCTAGGCACAGACACCTACCACCTTGCTGGAGTAGCTAAAGACCTGAAGCCTAATCCCGATTATCGTCATGTTCTCCCCCAGCTTAGAACTCAACGACGGATGCGGACAGAAATCGCAGACGTCGCTCGGCATCTCGTTTATACTGCAGTGGGTGGCTTGGATGACAGTCCAGAGAGACCCAAAGGAAAATCGCCCGATTGGTTAGAGTTCCTTCCGGAAAATCCTCTCATAATAGTGGACACCGCCGATCTGCATTGCTGGAGCGGGAAACAGCCAGGCAGTCTAAGTCGCTTCAATTTTTGCTCGGCTACGGTGGCTGTAGAAATTGCGGCGATGGCTGCTGCGAAACTCCAAAAGCCTCCTGACGGTAGCCCGCAACCAATCGGCATCGTCACGCCGTTTGCGGCTCAACGACGACTTCTTACCAAGCTGATTGCCGATTTAGATTTGCATGACTGGGTAGCAGCAGGAACAGTCCACACCTTCCAAGGAGGCGAAGCTGATTTAATTATATTTGATTCAGTGCTCGATGAACCTTACTACGCAGCCCGCCTGTGCAATCCACGAGATGCGTGTGATGTCAAACGCGACCTGAACGTGGCAGTTACGCGGGCGAAGAATAAATTCATTTTCATCGGTTCCTCAGAGTGGCTAAATAAACATGCAAAACCCGTAAGTGGTCTCGGCCAGATGTGGCAATTTCTTACAAACCAAGCTGATCTGATTTCAGCACTTGAGTTGGTCAAACTCGAACGCTTCCGGCGAGTGTTTGACCAATACATTCCCGAGACTGGATGGAACGTCCCGCGCGGGGACACTGGTTACACGTTTGAGCACTTAGACGAAACTTCATTTTTCGAACGATTCACCAAAGACCTTAACGCGGCGTCAGACACCATTTTTGGTCTCGCTCCTTACTTTGGAGAGTACCGCTGGCCGAGAATTCAGCCCATAATCAGAGCAGCGCTTGCCCGTGGCGTTAAAGTGACGTTAGTCACGCCACCACTTTCTGAGGCAGAAAACCGAAGCTATGTCGAAAAAGTTATCAAGAACCTGCGGGAATTAGGGGCGGTTGTTGTGTCAGCAAGCGGAGTCCATGGGAAGGATGTCATAATAGATGAGCAAGTGATTTACACCGGGAGCATGAATTGGTCGAGCAATCGCGGTCGTTCCGAGGAAGTCCATAGGATTCACGCTCCTCAATATGCAAAGCTTTGCCTTCAATTGATGCAGGCAAAGCATATCCGCCAAGCTGCAATCCACGAGGATGGCACGCCCCGTATCTGCCCTCTTCAAGATTGCGGTTGGCCAGTACAGGTTGTAAATCAGCGCCAGCAGCATGGCACATGGGATTTCCAAGCAATGAAAGTTGGCTGTACCAATCCCGATTGCGAAGGTTACTTGCGTAACATCGACGAAAGACCGCCGTTCAAAAGTGCTCCTGTGTGCAAGGTGGACGGTCGCACCAAGTACCGGCATGTGAGGCGTGGAAGGGGTGAAGTCTGGCAATGCCCGAAGCACCCAAGAGATTGTCCAGGTGAAAAAGTTGTACCTGGAGACCCGGCGTAGGACAGAGAGGGCAATCAGCAGCCCCCGTTGTGACTGGAGGTCTCGCAGAGCAGGATGACGGCAACGCGACAACCAGACGAATACCGGCGGCAAAATCGTCAACGTGCAATGGGACCTCGATTTCCGCGAGGGTATTTTTTCGACGACGCAGGGTTGCCAGCTATGCCGGAAGGAGAAGAAGGGCAGGGGAGAAAGCGGATTCGAGGGAGATATGACCGTCGAATACACATTCAAGCACGTTGAGCTTGGAACCGAGATCACGTTTGCCTGCCGGGTGCAGGACGATCTCGGCGGCGAAGGAATGAAAGTGATGAAGTTGAGGGTGGGATAGGACAAAGAGACTCGCGCAATGACGCGAAGATGCCAGGTAGGAGAGACCGCAATGGCAAAGAGAAAAAGTTTGAGAGCGATGTGGGTTCCGCCGGCGGAAAAGGCAATTCAGTTCAAGGTGGCGTTGCGGAATATCCGGCCGCAGATCTGGCGGCGAGTGGTGTTGCCGGACAACTTCACTCTCGGGCAGTTACACGATGTCATACAGGTGACGATGGGATGGCAGGACTACCATATGCACGCCTTTCGGTTCGGCGAGGTTCACTACACCAGTCAGCAAGCATTAGAGATGGGCGAGATGGACATGGAAAACGAAGAAACCGTGTTCCTGAGTCGCGTGGTCACGCGCGCGAAGCAGAAGTTCGTGTACGAGTACGACTTCGGCGACAGTTGGGAGCATGAAGTGATGGTTGAGAAGATGCTCCCGATTGATCTACAGGCAAAGTATCCTGCGTGTCTGGCCGGTGCGCGGGCGTGTCCGCCGGAAGACTGCGGCAGTTTCCCCGGCTACTATGACATACTGGAGGCGCTGAAGGCGCCGAAGAAGACCGAGGAGCAGAAGGAACTGCTCGAATGGCTGGTAGGCGGCTACGATCCCGAGCGGTTCGATCTGGACGCGGTGAACCGGCGACTGGCGGGGAAGGAGTAGTTTGCAATGGCACAACCCATTCAATACCATTACGGCAAGTTTCCACCGCAAGAGATCGACTGGAAACTCCTGATTCCCCTCATCGGGCCAACCAGCGCTGCTTTGGCGCGGTGAATCCAGTGGCCGGCGACCGGCGGTCCTGGCTTTTCGCGAACTCCTGAACATTGTGGAAGGACGCGATGCTTTTAGATGATTACTCGTGAGCAACAAGGCGATTTGTGCATCAGTTTATGCATAAAAGTGATAAACAAGAGCGATTTCGTTCAATAAGTGATGTTCAAGATTGAGAAAAGCCAGAAAGCCACACGGGTCGTATGAAACATGATCAGCATTACATAATGCCACGACGTTGCGACACGTTCCCGACAGGGCCTGCGGCAAGGAGATAGCGGCTGATGTTCAACTCGTTCTATGGCGCAACACTCAAGGCATATCAGAACTGGGTGGCCGGATCGTTTCGGTCCCCGGCGGTGCTCGACCAGGTGCGGGATTATCTCTTGCATCTGGAGGTGGAAGCTCCGGAGGGGAAGTATGAATCCTTGTGGCTGCACCAGCGGCAGGCCGTTCTTCGCGTGATCTTCGCAAACGAAATCTTAAAACCGCACGATGCAGGATGAAAGGAGGCAGGCATGCCGGCAATCGAGATACGGACACCGCTCACGGATGAGGTTGTGGCTAAACTCAAGGCCGGGGACAGCGTGCTCATCACGGGCACGATCTACACGGCTCGCGATGCGGCGCACCAGCGGCTCACGGAGACGGTGGCGAGGGGCGAAAAGCCGCCGGTCGAGTTGAAGGGGCAGATCTTTTACTACGCCGGGCCGTCGCCCGCGCCCCCGGGGAAGCCGATCGGGTCCGTCGGCCCCACCACGAGCTACCGGATGGACGCGTTCGCCCCGAAGACGATGGAGCTCGGTCTGAAGGGGATGATCGGGAAGGGGCCGAGGAGCAAGGAAGTGATCGAGGCGATGAAGAAACACGGGGCGGTGTACTTTGCCGCCGTGGGCGGGGCGGGGGCGCTGCTTGCGAAATGCGTCAAGGCGGCGAAGCCGGTCGCCTATGCCGACCTGGGCGCCGAGGCGATCACGGAGCTCACGGTGGAGAAATTCCCGGCGATTGTTGCGACCGATTGCAGGGGAGAGGATTTGTACCAGAGGAAATAGGCAGGGGATGTGATCCCTCTTGGATACTTGCACCCCCCCACCCTGACCCTCCCCCTCAAGGGGGGAGGGGGAGAGAAGGGAGATATCCCTCAAGAGGGGAGGGGGAGAGAAGGGAGATATCCCTCAAGGGGGGAGGGGGAATATATGAGAGCCATCGGGCACTGACGAGGCCCTCGGTGATCAGGGCCTCCCGGGGCCTCACGGAAATAGAATCTGCAACCATGCCGGGGCATGGTAGAATGTGGCAGTAAATAGACCCTCGGCAAAAGGAGGCTCGCCATGTCGATCGGATGGATCATCCTTGTTCTTCTCGCGGTCATCGTGCTGTACGTCATCGTGGCGTACAACCGGCTCGTGCGCCTGCGGAACAGGATCGAGAACGCATGGTCGCAGATCGACGTGCAGCTCAGGCGCCGGTACGACCTGATCCCGAACCTCGTGGAAACGGTGAAGGGATACGCGGCCCACGAGAAGGAGGTGTTCCAGAAGGTCACCGAGGCGCGCGCGAAGGCGATCAACGCCTCGGGCGCCATGGCCCAGGGGCAGGCGGACAATGTGCTCACCGGGGCGCTCAAGTCCCTCTTCGCCGTGGCGGAGAACTATCCCGAGCTCAAGGCGAACCAGAACTTCCTGATGCTCCAGGAGGAGCTCTCGGGAACGGAGAGCAAGATCGCCTACTCCCGCCAGTTCTACAACGACACGGTGATGACCTATGACACCACACGCGAGACATTCCCCTCCAGCATCATCGCGGGGATGTTCAACTTCCCGGAGAAGGAATATTTCCAGACGGGGGAGGAGGCGGCGCGGGAGCCGGTGAAGGTGAAGTTCTGACACCAGCCGTAAGCTATAAGCTGTAAGCCAAATGAGATGCACAAGAGGGCGAAAATGGCTTACACGTTTAGGGATATAAAGGTGTGGCAGAAAGCGCATGAATTGGTGCTGGAGATATATAAGGTCACAAAAAGATTTCCAATTGAGGAGAAGTACGGGTTAACGGCACAGCTAAGAAGGTCGGCGGCATCGGTGGCCACGAACATTGTCGAGGGGCATACTTATGTAGGGAAGGGTGACTATGGGAGGTTGTCGGTATTAGCGGATGAAGTTGGACGGATGCTATACGGTTTCCAGAAGACCTTGAGCGGCGCTTAATAGGTTAGGTTATCCTCTGATTTCACGTTTTACAGCTTACGGCTTACAGCTTACAACTTACGGCTTACTTATGCTTTACGAGCAGATTGCGAAAAACAAGCGGAACTCCGTCATCCTCTGCATCCTCTTCATCGTTTTTGTCGCAGCGATGGGCTGGGTGTTCGGGCAGGTCTCGTCGATTGGGAACGGCGGCGTCGTGCTCGCGATGGTCATCGCCCTCGTGTGGACCTTCGGGAGCTACTACTGGAGCGACCGGATTGTCCTCGCCATGAGCGGCGCGCGGCCGCTCGAGAAGGAGGAGTTTCCCCACCTCTTCCACGCCGTCGGGGGGCTCGCGATCGCGGCCGGGATACCCGTCCCGAAGGTCTACGTGATCGAGGACAGCGCCCCGAACGCCTTCGCCACGGGGCGCAACCCCGCGCACGCGGTCGTCTGCGTGACCACAGGCCTCCTTCAGAAGATGGACCGCCTCGAGCTCGAGGGGGTCATTGCACACGAGCTTTCGCACATCGGAAACTACGATATCCTCCTCGGTTCGCTCGTCGTGGTGATGGTGGGGGTCGTCACGCTGCTGAGCGACTGGATCATGCGGAGTTACTTCTGGGGCGGGCGGAGGCGCAGGGACGAAGACGGGGGCGGACAGGCCGCGGTGATTCTCATGATCGTCGGCATACTGCTGGCGCTCCTCGCCCCGCTCATCGCGCAGCTCGTCCGACTGGCGATCTCCCGGAAGCGGGAGTTCCTGGCGGACGCGAGCGGGGCGATGCTCACGCGCTACCCGAAGGGGCTCGCCGACGCGCTCCGGAAGCTCGACGCCGACCCCGACCCGCTCGAGGCCGCGAACAAGGCCACCGCGCACATGTATATCGTCAATCCGCTCAAGGAGTACGGCGGGATGGTGAACCGGCTTTTCTCGACCCATCCCCCGATCGAGGAGAGAATCAGGGCGCTGGAGGCGATGTAAAAATGAGCCGGCGAGACGGCGTGTCGGCGATCATTGAATGCAGAAGTCGCCCCCTCGCCGTTTCGCCCATTCGCCGATTCATACGTAGTGGGTGACTCGCCATGAAGCGGCGAACCGGCGTGTCGGCGAACCGGCGATCAATGAACGCAAAAGATGCCCCGTTCGCCGTTTCGTTTTGCGCAATCGACAACCCGGGAACGAGGGGAAGGATCAGAGAATGAAGGGACTGACGATAGAACGCCTGACAATGCACCAGGACGCCCGCGGCAAGGTGTTCGAGCCGCTCGGCCCCGAGATTCTCGGGTCCGGAACGCTCCGGAACACGCACGCGGCCACCATGGCTCCCGGCGCAATCCGCGGCAACCACCGGCACCCGGGCGCCACCGAGACCATCGTCTTCTCCGGCGAGATCAAGCTCCTGGCCCAGGATCGGGAGGGGAAGCGCGAGGAGTTCGTGTTCAACAATGGGGAATGCGTCCGGGTCATTGTCTCCCCGGGCATCGCGCACGCGTTTGTCAACATCGGGGAGAAGGACACCTTCATCGTCTGCTTCAGCGACAGGGAGAGCGGGACGGACCCACAGGAAAAAGTACAGCTCGTGGGGGCGTGAGGGCGTGTGCGCGCAAGGGCGTTTCACGGTTAGTGTTTCACCCCCACCCTAACCCTCCCCCTTCAGGAGGGGGAGGGGAAAAAAGCATAACCAGTGCGCAGAAGAAGAGAGCCATAGGAGATACTGTGCGCATCGCCGACCGCATGCGGCAGATCGACTCCTCCGGCATCCGGAATGCGTTCGATCTCGCCCAGAAGATGGAAAACCCCGTCAACCTGAGCATCGGCCAGCCGGACTTCGATGTCCCGGACGCGCTCAAGGAGGCGGCGATCCGCGCCATCCGCGCGGGGCACCACCGCTACACGCTCACCCAGGGGATCGACGAGCTCCGCGCCGAGATCCGCCGCCATCTCGAGGAAGAAAAGGGATATTCCCCCGAAGAGGTGATGGTCACCTCGGGCGCGGCGGGCGGCATAATGCTCGCCTTTCTCGTGCTCCTCAACCCCGGGGACCGGGCGGTCATCCCCGACCCGTACTTCGTCATCTATAAACACCTCTGCCGTCTTGTCGGCGCCGAGCCGGTCTTTCTGGACACCTATCCTGATTTTACGGTCACTCCCGAGCGGCTCGAGCGCGCCATCGGGAAGGGCGCGGCACTCGTCATCCTCAACAGCCCCTCCAATCCGACCGGGATGATCCTTCACGGGGACCGCCTCCGTGAGATCGCCGCGATCGCGGCGCGGACGGGGGCGCACATCCTCTCGGACGAGGTCTATGATTTCTTCGCCTACGACCGCCCGCACGAAAGCATGGGAGCGTTTTCGCCCGATGCGCTGATCGTCGGCGGCTACTCGAAGTCGTTCGGAATGCCGGGGTGGCGCGTCGGCTATGCGGCGGGGCCGAGGGAGATACTCCGCGAGATGATCAAGATCCAGCAGTATTCTTTCATCTGCGCGCCCTCGGTGCTCCAGCACGGCGTTATCGGGGCCTACCGGGTGGACATGAGGGCTACGATCGACGCGTACCGGAAGAAGCGGGACATGGTGTGCGGGGGGCTGCAGGGGAAGTATCGCTTTATCCGGCCCGAGGGCGCCTTCTACCTTTTCCCCGAGGCGCCGGGGGGAAGCGGGGCCGCGTTCGTCCATGCGGCGGTCGGGAGGAAACTCATCCTGGTCCCCGGCTCGGTCTTTTCGGAGCGGGACACCCACTTCAGGCTCTCGTTCGCCGCGCCCGATGAAACGCTGCGCCGGGGGGTGGAGATTCTCAACGAGCTCGCGTGAGAACAGTTTTCCCGCGGATGGGAATGGATCAGTGACATGGGAATCCAGCGTTAACGTAGCACGCAGATGAACGCAGATTGTCAGGATGAACGCAGATAAGGCCATGGCATAAAGGGCTAAAGGGAAACGGCATTCGGGACGCAGATGAACGCAGAGCACGCAGATCGGACTACGGTTGAAAGTTCAAGGTCCAAAGCTAAAAGCACTTGTGAACCTTGGGTTTTGAACCTTTGACCTGGGCTGTTCCCCCATCTGCGTTCATCTGCGAAATCTGCGTCCAATTTTGGTATCCAGCCGCTTTTTTCCGCCTTGTATATCCTGTCAATCCTGACGATCTGCGTTTATCTGCGTCCCGGCGTTGAAGCGTGTAGCGCTGAATCCCGGCTCGAATTTACCCTGAGCGCAGCCGAAGGGCAGGGCGGATATTTTTTTACGATTGACCGGATTCTTCCTGTTGTGGTATAGCTTTACCCGGATTTACACCACCAGGCCGACAAGGCCGAGAGAGGAGAGGACATGGGAACGATCCTTTTTATTCTGGCGCGGCTTATCGGGAAGATCGACGCGCCCAATGACTTGCTGATGCTCTGTTTCCTTATCTCCCTGGATAGCATCGCGCTCGCGAGTTTCCTGAAGAAGGAATAGCGAGCCTGAAGGATCATCTCGCGCAGCAATTCTTGAATCCGCGACGGAGCGCCCCATCTTTTCGCGGCATGCCGCGCCGTGGCGTGGTGTAAACAGGCGGACGGGAAGACGCGGATGCGGCCACCCGCAGCGTGGGGGTGTGGCACCGCAGTCGCGCAATGCCCGCGCTGCGGGTGGGCCGGTGATGGGTGCGAGCAACTATTCATCGCGAGGTTCCGGCCGTTTCACGCCTCGCCGTAGCGGTGCCCCCCTTTGAGATGCAGGCGGCGACCGCCGCATGCCGCGCCGCATGGCACAAGAGTCGGGTGCGCCCGTAGCTCAATTGGATAGAGCGTTGGCCTCCGGAGCCAAAGGTTGGGCGTTCGAGCCGCCCCGGGCGCGCCATTACTACGGTTACTGGTTTCTGGTCGCTGGGTACCGGCAAAAACCAACGAACACGCACATCGAGAGACGGGTATGCAGAGGAGGGACGGGCGGAGGAACGACGAGCTGAGGCCGGTGAGGATCACGCCGGATTTCGTCAAGTACCCGAGCGGCTCCGTCATGGTCGAGTTTGGCGACACGAAAATCCTCTGCGCGGCCTCTGTGGAGAATGTGCAGCCCCGCTGGATGAGGGAGCAGAAAAGGCCCGGCGGGTGGATAACCTGCGAGTACTCCATGATGCCGTTTTCCTCGCCCGTGAGGATGGTGCGGGAGGCCACCCGCGGGAAAATCGGGGGCAGGACGCATGAGATCCAGCGCATGATCGGAAGGGCCCTCAGGGCGGTGGTCGACCTTGAGAAGCTCGGGTCCCGCACCCTCTGGATCGATTGCGAGGTGCTGCAGGCGGACGGGGGAACAAGGACCGCGTCCGTAACGGGCAGTTTCGTCGCCCTCCAGCTCGCCATGGGGAAGCTGGCGGCCGAGGGGCTCATCGAGCGGAATCCCGTGCGCGAGGCGCTCGCGGCGGTGAGCGTCGGCAAGGTCAACGGCGAGCTCCTCCTCGACCTCAATTACGAGGAGGATTGCCGGGCCCAGGTGGACATGAATCTCGTCGTGACGGAGGGCGGGCGGTTCATCGAGATACAGGGCACGGCCGAATCGGAGCCGTTCACGTCCGAGGAAATGACCTCCATGACGGCCATGGCGCGCGCCGGCATCGCCGCGCTCATCGAGACGCAGAAGAGCGTGTTCGGGGGGAGGCCGTGAACGATCTTGTGCTCGCGACCAACAACAAGGACAAGGTGCGGGAGTTCAGGGAGATGCTCCGGAACTCCGGGCTCGATCTTTCCGTGCTGTGCCTTGCCGACTTCCCCGGTCTCCCGCCGGTACCCGAAAACGGGAGAACCTTCAGCGAGAACGCCGAAAAAAAAGCCCTGTTCGCGGCGAAGGCCACGGGGAGGCTCGCGCTCGGGGACGATTCCGGGATCGAGGTCGACGCCCTCGCCGGCCGCCCGGGGATCTATTCCGCCCGCTTCGCGGGCGAGCATGCGACCGGCAAGGAAAACAACGAGAAGCTCCTTGCACTGCTCCGCGATGTCCCGGAGCGGAGGCGCCAGGCGCGCTTCGCGTGTTTCATCGCGCTCGCAAATCCCGAGAAGGTAATCGACATCGCCGAGGGGAATTGCGCGGGGACCATCATGATGAAGCCCCGGGGGAGCGGGGGATTCGGCTATGATCCGCTCTTCCAGCCGATCGAGTACCACAAGACCTTCGCCGAACTCTCCCCGAGCATCAAGAACAGGATCAGCCACAGGGCGCGGGCGATCGAGAAGGCGCTGATGATGATCGAGAAGTATCTGTACAAGGCCGGGGCGGAATGCCCCGAAGACCGCGACTGATGTCCCGCATCCGCCGCCTGCCCCGGATCTCTGAATCCCCGTCATTGGGATTTGGGATTTGGGATTTGGGATTTCATTGATGGACACCGACGACCTGACGCTTCTCGCGCTCCGGTTGCGGGTGCTGGTCGAGGAGACCATGAGCATCCGTGATGCGGCTCTCAGCCGGCGCGGGATCGTATTCCGCGGGCTGTTCCTTCTTCCCCCGGGACAGTCCATCGCCGTCCTCAGGGAAAGACTGGGAATGATGGGGTTCGTCCCGTTGGTCTCACGGCGCGGCGGAGAGTACGAGGTGCGCGTGGTGCGGGACGCCCCCGCGGCCCGGTCGAATCCGCTGGTCAACCTCGCGCTCTTCGCGCTCACCGTCTGTTCGACGCTCGTTGTCGGCGCGGCCAATGCCGGTGTCGACATTATCGCGCATCCGGAGCGTTTCGCCGCGGGGATCCCGTTCGCCGCAAGTCTGCTGGCCATCCTTATCGTCCACGAGTTCGGTCACTACCTGATGGCGGCGTTCCACGGCGTGAAGGCAACGCTCCCCTATTTTATCCCGGCGCCGACCGCGATCGGGACCCTCGGTGCCGTGATCAGGACCAAATCCTTTATCCCCGACAGGAAGAGCCTGCTCGATATCGGGGCCGCGGGGCCGCTCTGCGGTTTCCTGGTAGCCCTCGTGGCGCTCGGCGTGGGGCTTGCGAGTTCCGAGGTCGCGGATATCGGCCCCCTCCTCAGGACGGGTCAGGTGGAGTATTTCGGCGATTCGCTCATCGTCCGCCTGATGACGTTTCTCGTCAAGGGACGGATCGCGGAGGGGCAGGACGTCATCCTCCACCCGGTCGCATTCGCGGGGTGGGTGGGCCTGCTCGTGACCGCGTTCAACCTCATGCCCGTCGGGCAGCTTGACGGGGGCCACATCGCGTATGCGTTCGCGGGGCGCGCGCACGCGCTGGTCGCGCGGTGTGCGCTCGCGGTCCTTTTTGCGCTCGGGTTCGCGTGGTGGCCATGGTGGATATGGGTGCTCCTCATCCTGGCCCTCGGGCCCGGCCACGCGCCGCCGCTTGACGACGTGACGCCGCTTGACAACGGAAGAAGACTGGTCGCGTGCGCGGCGGCGGGGGTCCTCGTGCTGTGCTTCGTTCCGATACCCATCTCGGCCCGGTAGGATTGGCCCCGGCGTACGGCGCCGGAGGGGGAGATCAGCCACGGTGAAAAACGGCGACGAGAGCGATCGGGTGTTTATCCGCAAGCTGTGCGCGGGGATGAATCCCGAAGAGAAGGCGCGGTGGAGGGGGGTGTTCGACGCGGTGGCTTCGATGCCCAAGGCGGACCTTCACTGTCATCTCGCCGGATCGATGCGTCCCGGCACCCTGAGGGACCTTGCCCGGACCGTGCCGGACCTTGACTGGAGCTTCTGCGACTCGGGGTTCGGGTATCCGGTCGCCCCGCGGATCTCCGGGGGGAGTCTTGATGAGGTCACTCGCCTGCTCGAGTACCGGAAAGCCCGGGGAAGCCTTTCCGACTACATGCTCTCGTACTCGCTGCCGAAGACCGTGCTTGCCACGGAGGACGCGCTCGATCGTGTCGTCTTCGAGGTGTGCGAGGACGCCCGCCTCGAGGGGGTCCGGTATCTCGAGGTCCGGTTCAACCCGCGAATGCTCACCGGGAGCGTAAAGATAAAGCCCTATATCCGGGCGCTTGCCCGAGGGCTCGACCGCGCGAAGGATCGGTACCCCGACCTCGATGCGGTCCTGTTGCTCTCGCTGGTAAAGGACTACGACGCGGAGGTGGTCCGGGGCATCGTCGCGGATGTCCTCGAGGCGAACGAGGATCCGTCCTTGCGGGGCAGGATCAAGGGGGTCGACAGCGCGGGGAACGAGGTCGGCTTCTCAATCGCGGAGCACGCGGAGGCATTCGAGTCCGCCCGGAACGCGGGGCTCGCGGTCGTCTACCATGCGGGGGAGGCGTTTGCCTCGATCGAAGACGGTATCGCCATGATCGAGGACGCCATCGACATGCTGGGGGCGAAGAGGATAGGGCACGGCCTGGCGGCGGGGCTGGACGCGGGGCGCCTTGTCGGAACGGAGGATCTGCGCGGCCGGCGTTATACCGCGAAGCGGGTGAAACTGATCTCCGCGCGGCAGCGCGCGTTGAGAACAAGGCTCCGGAAGGAGAACATCCTCGTGGAGGTGTGCCCCTCAAGCAACATCCACACGGGCAATATCGGGTCTCTCGCGGAGCATCCGATAAGGGTGTTCCTCGCGGACGCCGTTCCGGTGACGATCTGCACGGACAACCGCTGGATCTCGCACACGAAGCTCACCTGGGAGATCGTGCGGATGGCGCGGGCGCTCGGCCTTGATCTGCCCGTCGTCGAAGAGCTGGTGCGGGCGCCGTTCCGTTATCGGCTTGCGGACCTGGCGCGCGCGTGAGTGTATCTTCAGGACCTATGCTTTTGGGATTTGGGGTTTGGGATTTGGGATTTATTTGTAGAGGTACAGGTCCTTATCCTGGTACTCCTTGATCTTCATCCGTGGGTAGACGTACACCCCGCTGTCGCCCACGGTGCCGCGCAGCTCGATCGGGACCTTCCCGCCGGTATAGGCGTTGTTCTTTTCCAGCCCGTTCCGGTATTTCATCTCTTCCGCAAAAGCCATGAGCCTTTTGTAGGTCGGGTAATCGATGTCGATCGTCTCTTCCCGCTCCTTCTTTCCATCGATGTAGACGAGGGTGATCTTGCCCCTCTGGGTGGAAATGAGCCCCTTCGGGGAGAGCTCCCCGTTCTCGGGATCGCCGTCGAGCAGGTGCGGCCCAAGGTGCAGCGCCGTCAGCGTGAATACGATCGGGTTCTCCCCCAGGGTTTTCTTGTCGAGGCTGAAGAGGGGCTCCTTCGTTTTCTCGATGAGCGCGAGGCGCTCAAGCGCCTTTGTCGCGGCGGCCGTCCCCGGGTAGTCGTCGAGGATGGTCTCGCAGCAGCGGATCTTCTCCTCGGCGCTGTCCGTCGCTTCGGCGAAGTCGAGATACTGCTTTGCCGCCTTTTCCCGCAGCTTCGCGAGCTGCTTCTCGGAAACCCTGCCGCTCTTGTTGAAATGATAGACGGCCTTCGCAAGATTCTGCCGCCTGCCATAGGCGCGCGCGAGGGTCATGTGGACGTCGGGAGCAGCGGGCGAATCGGGGTAGCGGCGCAGAAAGGCGACTCCGCTGTCGATGATCTCCTGCTCGGAGACGGGGGCGCTCATCATCGAGCTTGCCCCGCGGATGCCGAGGGCCATGAAGTTGAACGTGGCGAGGCCCTGAATGGCCTGCAACCCCTGCGTGATGATCCGCGAGGTGCCGAGGATGACGTTCGATTTCACGAACTCGTCCCCGAGCGCGACGTACTTCGCGGTGTCCTGCGCGTGCTGTCTCTTCGAAAGCTCGAAGGCAAGGCGCGGGTTGTACTCCGCGTCGGCAAGGTAGGCAGACGCGCGCCTCCCGATGTGCGTCCCGCGGTCGCGCGATGCGAGCTCCTGCATGAGGGATTGCGCCGTGTCATGCGCCCCCTTCATGTCATGGGCGACGGCGATCGTGTAGCGGGCCGAAGGGACGAAGGTGCTCCGCGGATGGCCCCTGATAAGCTCCTCCGCATCGAAGATCATGAGCTCGGGGCTGCCGAGGGCGGCGGCGTAGAGCACCCGCTCGTAGGCGCGCTCGTCGTCACCGGAGGGGGGGGCGCCCGGCATATCGGCCGGCTCGAGCGTCTTCTGTTTCAGCGCGTTAAGTTCCGCCTCGAGCTCGCGCGCGCGGGCGAGCCCCTTCGTCGCCGCGGCGTCGCCGGGCGCATAGGCGAGCGCGTTCTTGAAATGCTGCTGGGCCTGCCAGTAATTCCTTTTTGCCAGCTCCTCCTGCGCGAGGCCGAGTTCGCGCGCGTGGGCGGTTGTGAGCCGCTTCCGGTCGAGACGGGTGACCTTCTGCCGCAATAGCTCCGCCTTGTCGCTTTCCGGATATTTGTCCAGGAACTGCCGATAGAGCACGAGGGCCTTCTTCTCCTCCACGCTGAGTTCGGTGAGCTTGTCGAAATTGAGGAGCGTCGCCACTCCGGCGTCGATCATGGCGGGGAAATAGCCGACCGCGAGGAGGCTCAGGGGGCGCACGAACGTGTTGAAGATGAACGCGAAACGGTTGTACCGGTCTGTGAGCAGCAGCGAGTCGGCGCTCCGCGCTTCGTCGCCGAGACGGCGCTCGACCCGCTCGCGGAGCTCCGGGTCGGGCGACTCGTCCAGGATGCCGCGCTGGGCCTTGATAAACTCGTCCTGGTCGCTGATGGTGCTCACCATGAGGTCAAGGACGTTGTCGCTCAGTCCCGTGCCGGGCGCCCGGCGGGACTTCATGAAGGTGTCCATCCCCTTGAAAAAAAGGTACTCCTTCTCGATCGCCTCGGAGTCATGCAGGTACGCAAAGGCGATCGCGCGCTCGACGTGCTGCTCGATGTCGGATGGGGCGCGCGCCTCCGGGGCCGGGGAGGGGGAAGGGCTCGCCTCCTCGCGCGCCGCGACGCGCCGCGCGGCGGAAAGGGAGAGTGCCCCGAGCACCGCGAGGATGAGGAGCCTGTGGGGGCAGGGGGCTCCCGAACGTCTTCCGCTCATTCGCTTTCGCCCTGGATTTTTGCCACGTAGGCGTTAAATGACTGGAGCTTCCCGAGGGCCTGCACCTTCTCCTCGGCGCCGTCCTTCTGCGCCACGAGGCTGTAAAGGCGTATAGCCGCGTCGGCCGACTTGTTGAATGTCGGCATGTCGAAGTCGAGGCTCCGGGGGTCTTTTTCCTGCGCGTACCGCTTTGTGAGGAGGGCGCAGAAGTCGGCCCAGTTGAGGTAATGGATGTTGATGTTTTTGCTCTGGGCGTGTTTTATGGTGAGCTGGCGGTAGAGGTTCAGGGCGTTTTCAGCGCCGTTCCGGATGATCAGGTAGTTCTGTGCCACGAACTCGGCGAGGTGTTGCTCCGCCTTCTCCTCGTCCTCGATCGCGAGCCACTCGTACGAAGTGCCCCTGACCTCCTCGACGAACTTGCGCCATGCGTCGAGCTTGAACTCCATCTCGGTCAGGTAGTCCCCGACGTTGTTCTTCTCGATGCGGTAGTTGACGAGATCGTTGAACTTCGCAAGGACGGGGAGTTTCGCCTGGGCCCGCTCCTTGAGCGGAGAATCGCTCTCGGCGGCCGACTTGAAAGCCCTGAGCGCCCCCTCGTAATCGTGGAGCCGCTCCATGCAGATGCCCTTGGTAAAAGCGACGATATCGGTCATGCGGCGGGGGTAGATCTTCTCGAAGTTCATGAGGCGGATGAGGCTCGCCTTGTAGAGGTTCTGCCCGCTCGGGTCCCGGGGGGCGGGGAAGCGGTAGGTGTTGTCGTTGGCGTGCCGCTGGATATCGCTCGCAATCTCGAGGAGGTTCTCATACGGCTCGTAGCGGCCGTCGGCGACGGGCCGGGGGTTGCGGGCGCAGCCCGGGAGGAGCCCCGCGAGAAGGAGCGTGAGGACGGCACACAAGGCCCCTGTCCGCCGCCGACATGGCCGGGGGAGGAGGGGAACGCCGATGGCGCCGCGCGGAATACTCATTGGCCGGACACCATTCTATCCCATCACGGCGGGAGCGGCAAGAAGGCACTGCCGCGGCTCTGCCGTGGTAAAAAGCGGGATCAATGTTTTACCACGGAGCGCACGGAGCCCGCGGAGGGGGTATTGTTACCCCCCATATGTAACCCGTTACAGCCCGTAAGGGGATACTCTTGGGGGGTACAACTCCTATTTTGTCATCCCAGCCCATGCTTTCGCAGGGGTAAACTGTAGCCGGGATCCAGCTTTGAAGTAGCCCG
>JBAXOY010000059.1:0-18531 GCA_037133055.1 Chlamydiota bacterium | reverse complement strand
CTCACCGACGCGCCACCGCCCGTCGTTGCGGGCACGGCCGACGCTTCAGTCCCGCTCACCGACGCGCCACCGCCCGTCGTTGCGGGCACGGCCGACGCTTCAGTCCCGCTCACCGACGCGCCACCGCCCGTCGTTGCGGGCACGGCCGACGCTTCAGTCCCGCCCACCGACGCGCCACCGCCCGTCGTTGCGGGCACGGCCGGCGCCTTAGTCCCGCTCACCGACGCGCCACCGCCCGTCGTTGCGGGCACGGCCGATCCATCAGCGGAGGGGGCTGATTTCGGCCAGTTGAACTTTATGTCGGGGTACTTCTTTTCCAGCTCACCCCTTAGGGATGCCTGTTCGTCGACCGCCTGCCCGCGGCCAGGCGCCGGGAACATGACACCCGCCCACAGTACCATGAACAGCAACCGCGCGCGCATAGGGACTCCCCCCTCTGATAGTCAGCGTGAGCCAACCGTAAGATCTCCAGCCTCATCGGCGCCAAAAAAATTCTCTCCCGTGGGGTAGATGTGCGCCTTATCGTTGATGAACCACGAGGGTACGGCGTGCCCATTGAGAATCATGTCCTCCACGGGTCCGCGCACGCCGTACGGACACACCACCGCGAAACGGAGGCGGCCGAACTCGTCCTCCCACTTCCTAAGCTCAGCGCCGCTCCGTGGAATCGGAAGCGTGTTGAACTCTCCGTAGTACGACATCCACTCCGGGGCATTCGTCATGATGATCTCCCCCGCATGCATCAGGCCGTGCATGTCAGTCATGCTGCGCAACCGCATCTCATGCTGTTCGAGGGCTATGCCGGCCGCGTGGGCCGAAAGCACCGTCACCGCGAACGGCACGAGATTCAGCGCGACAAAGAGAGCGATCACCCTGTTCCTGAACAGCGATGCATCCCCCCCCTGCCGCGGGATAAGATCGATGAACGTCTTGCTTCCCAAAAGGATGGCCCCGGGCAGGAACGCGGTCACCGCAGAACTCCCGCCCTTTCCCAGCATCGAAAACAGGCATACCAGCGCAAGCCCCGTCCACAGGAAGGCCTTCGCCCCCTGAACCTCCTGACTGTCGCTCCTCACAAGGGGTGAAATCACGAAAAACGCAAGCGCGAACACACCCCCATATTCGCGCAGCATGGTACCATAAAATCCAAAAAACTGCAAATAGAGTGTGGCGGCGCCCTCCACCTTCTTGGATCCGAGGAATACCGCGGAGAACGGCTGGGCGATGAGCGCATTTCCGCCGAAATGCACGTTGCGCAACATCCAGGGGATCGAAACCACGCTGACCCCCACTATCGCCGCCGCGAGATGCCTGAGGAGCCCCTCCCCCCCCCGCGCGATCTTGTGCGCGACAAGGGGTATGAGCATGGCAAGGAACACGTAGGACGTCAGATAACACAACCCCAGGACCGCGCCGACAAGGAACGAGTAGAGGAATGACTGGTTTTTGTCGATATAGACCATCGCGAAGAGCAGCGTGATCATCGCCGCGGCGAGGGTTTCTCCGTTGCCGGACACCGCGGCGCGCAGCAGGGGCACGTTGAAAAGGCATATGAGCGTGGCGATTGCGAAGGTCTTGGCGCCGCCTATCCTGCGTTCGAGCATGAACACGAGCATCGCCGCGAGCAGGTAAAAAAACGAGGAGAAGTTGATCACGGTGCTGTCGGGTGGCGTGAGGATGGTCCCTTGTCCCATCCCGGGGAGCCGCGCAAGCAGCCACACGTGAAGCGGCGGATTGACGACATCCGGGGGTTTCGTGAATCGCGGGAGCACCGAGTAGAGGTTCGGTTGTATTATGTTGGTGGTAAAACCGCCGCCGCGAGCGAGATTCCGCGCCACCTGTGCCACATCCATGGCGGAGGGGACATCGATCACCGCCGCAATCTTCGCCTTGTACACGGAGAGCGGGAACGCCAGGATGAGAACAAGAAAAGAAACGGACACCACAGTCTTGGCCCTGTGCTCATAGCGCTTTTTCCCCTCGATCTGCCGGTAGACCCTATGCCTTCGCGCCATGCGCCTCACCCTTCCCCGCCGCCTGCGCGGCCCCGCTGTCCTCGAGCACCCGCTGCATGAAACGCACGCCGCGCTCGACCGCGGCGACACCGTGCGTCGGCGCGAGTTCAACCACCCTCAACTCCCCGCGCCCCATGCGCCCCGTGAAACGGGAAAAATCGACCATGCCGCACGATGGCGGCAGATGATCCTCGCACAGGAGCACGTCATGGATGTGAAATCCCCGGAGCGCCCCGCCCGCCGCGTCGAGGTATTCCTCGTGCCGGCAGAACCCGAGATTCTCCATGACCTGCGCATGTCCGATATCGTGCCAGTAGCCCACGGGCCCCCCGTCAAACCTCCGGAGGAGCTCCCGGAGTTCTTCGCACGACGGGACCTCCCTGTGGTAGAACCTGTTTTCCACCGCGAGGACGACGCCCGCATCCGCCGCCGCCGCGCAGAGATCATCGAGGCTCCGCACCGCGTTGTCGAAAAACCGCCGCGCGACCGCCGCGCGTTGCGCCGCCATCCGTGCGCTGAGCGCGCGATAGCGCCGCGTCGTTTTCAGCCCTTCCCGGTACATCCGTATGAGCTCCCTCGTGCGGGAGGGCACTTCGACCCTGCCCAGATGCACGATGAGCACCTTCGCCCCGAGCGAGGCCGCGGTCGCGATCGACCGCTTCGTCGCCTCCACGGCGCTCCGGTGTTCGCCTGCATCCGGGGATGAGAGCAGGAGGGCCTCCGAGCGGGCCCTGCGGGCCGGGGCAGCGTCGGGGACCGGGGAGAAATTGTGCACGCTCACCACCCGTATCCCCATCGCGCGACACCCGGCGTCATACTCGCGCACTTCCGCGGCGGTGCAGTGGTAGCTGAGCTCGATCTCCCGCAGCCCGATGCCCGCAAGCGCGGTGAGCAGGCCCCTCGCGGTGAATCTTCCGTCCGCATTCCACGAAGTGGATAAGGCGAACATGGTGCACGGGGGGAGGCGGCGCGACGCTATCGCCTCAGGGCCTCTTGCGCCTTTCTGCGCCGTTTCTGACTGGGCTTCTCGTAATGGCGGTGCTTTTTGACCTGCTTCATGATGCCCTCTTTATCGACTTTCTTCTTCAGACGCTTGAGGGCCTTCTCCACCGATTCGTTCGCCCTGAGAATGATCTTCGGCAAATGTAATCCTCCTTATCCTCAGTAAAGGTTAAAACTGACCGGCCAGCAGAACGTGAGCCGGGAACACCTGATCTCCTCGGGAAATGCAGGAAAATGGCGCGCCGCTTTCTTCAGGCCCGCGACCAGCTCCCGCTCGAAGCCGCCGCAGCTCGGCGGCAGTTCGACCGACTCGAGGCTGCCATCCTGGCACAGGATGAAACGGATCTGAAGCCGCGCCTCGCGGCCGTTCTCCCTCGCCGGGTCCGGGTAGGCGATCCTGCTCTCTTTCTCGAGTATCGTCTCGAGCCTGGTCTTGTAACGGCGCACTGCTTCGGAAAACGCCGCATCCTTCAAACTATTCTCGGCGAGGAGGGGCTGCAGTATTTCCTGCACCGACGCCCTCAACACCTCGCCGGTCCCCTTCATCGCGGCCGGCGCGAACCGCGCACGCGCCGATGCGGCAGCCCCGCGTCCACGCTGCGGGAGCGCATCCGCCGCCCTTCCGGCATAGGCGACCGACGCATCCCCGCCGTATGACCCGCCGGGCTGCGCGAAAACATCGCCGGGCGCTTCTCCCCCGCCGGACCGCGGGGGGACTTCCCCCGACACCTCCACCGTTTCCACGTAGCGGAGATCGAGGCCCGCCGGGGATTCGTACGCGAACCCACGCTCCCCGGGGACGCGCACGCGCGCGATGACCGCCGTGTGCATTCCCATGGAGAGAATCACACCCAGAAGAAAAAACCTGTCCACCCTGTCCCCGATTCTCGCTGCGCCGGCGCCCGCCCCCGCGAGGCCTCTCGCATGGGGACGCACGGGCGCACGGCCCTCAAGACGGACATAGTGTATAAGAAGTTGCGCAGGAATGGCAAGTTCAATTAATGCTTTCGCCGCACCCGCCGGATACGTCGGGCAGGGAAGGGATGCGCGGCTCGCGCGCGCTGATTGTCAGAATCCCTTTTCCCTGAGAACGGCCTCGGTGATGCCTCCCCCAAGCCTCAGGTGCACATATTTTCCAAGCACGTCGGTTTCCAGGTTGACCGCCCTGCCCGCGATGAGACTGCCGAGAGTGGTGTGCTCGAGGGTGTGCGGGATGCAATGGACTTCGAAGAAGCTTCCGCGCGCGACGGCGATGGTGAGACTCACGCCGTCCACCGCGATGGACCCCCGAGGCACGAGCCCGGCCGCGAGGGCGGAATCGGCCGCGATGCCGAACACCCGGTCGCCCCCCTCCGTCCGTCTCGCTTCGACGATGCCCGTGCCGTCGACGTGACCGAGGACGAAATGCCCTCCGATGCGGTCTCCCGCGCGCAGGGCCCGCTCCAGATTCACACACGCGCGGGGCTTCAATGCGCTCAGGTTCGTCACGTCCCAAGTCCTCCGGAGCACGTCGGCGACGAACCGCCCCCGCCCGGTCCGCCGGTCGGGCTCGTCGCAGCGCACCACGGTAAGGCAGACGCCGTTCACGGCAATGCTCGCCCCGGGCGCGGTGCCGCAGAGCACCGTGCGCGCCCGGACCATGAGACGCCTGCCCGCAGGCGTGGACTCGATCGCTTCGACGACGCCGATTTCTTCCACTATTCCGGTAAACATGTGAATACGGCCCAAGGCTGAAAGTTAAACGTTGAAGATCAAAACGATTTCATCCCCTGCGAGCCCGCAAGGAGGTGCCCCAGTTCAATGGCGCAGGATGGGTGCCTCGATCAGGAGATCCTCACCAAGGCGGGTCACTTCCATGCGCCCAAGCCGCAGCGCGTCGGCGATGCTCCTCACGCCCGTGCCCCCCACGGGCGTCGGCGCTTCCCTCCCCCCGATGATCTTCGGGGCGACGAACGCCACGTACCGGTCGGCGACCCCCGCCTCGAGCACCGAGGCGATGGTCTCGCCCCCGCCCTCGACCAGCACCGACATGATCCCCATCCGTCCGAGCAGGCGCCACAGGGCCCGGATCGACACCCTTCCCCGACGTGCCGGGCACCGCAACACCCGCGCGCCGAGGGCCCCGATCCGCGCGATCCGCTCCCGCGGCGCGCGGCCGGTCACCGCCACGATGGTCCTCCCCGCCGCGGCGGGCTTCAGCACGCGGGCATCGAGCGGGATAGCCGCCCCGGAGTCGAGGATCACCCTCCAGGGGATCCTGCCGCGCCCGCCCGTCGGCCGCGCGGTCAGATCCGGATCGTCCCGCACGGCAGTGGTCTTCCCGACGAGGACCGCGTCGGCGTACATCCGCAGTGCGTGGGCCCGCGCCCGCGACGCCGGCCCGCTGATCCACCGGGCGCGACCTCCCACGGCGGCGATCTTGCCGTCGATGCTCATCGCCGACTTTACTATGGTGAACGGGAGCCCCGTCGTGACGTGCTTCGCAAAATCCTCGTTGAGCGCGGCGGCCTCAGTCCCGAGGAGCCCTTCCCTCACGACGAGCCCGCGGCGCCGGAGCAGGCGCAGTCCCCGGCCGTTATGGCGGGGGTTGGGGTCGCGGGCCGCGACAACGACCGTCGCGATGCCGGCCCGGAGGATCGCGTCGGTGCACGGGGGCGTCCGCCCCCAGGTGCAGCAGGGCTCCAGGGTGACATAGAGCGTGCCTCCGCGCGCACCGCGGCCCGCCCTCATCAGGGCGACGACCTCCGCGTGGGGCGCCCCGGGCCTCCGGTGCCAGCCCGTGCCCACGACCTTCCCGCCCTTGACGATCACCGCGCCGACCGCGGGGTTCGGGCTCGTGAACCCCTTCCCCCGCCGCGCGAGGGCAAGAGCCAGGCGCATGAATTGTTCGGGCGCCTCAGGCCTCTTCATCGCACGGCGATTCCTTGTGGATCCGGTCGAGTATTCCGTTGACGAACGCCCCCGAATCCGGCGTCGAGTACTTTTTGGCGATGTCGACCGCTTCATTGATGACCACCACCGGGGGCGTCTCTTTGCGGGAGCGCATCTCGTACGCCGCCAGCCTGAGGATGTTCCTGTCGACAGCTGCCATTCTCTGGAGCGTCCAGTTCCGGGCGCAGCGCGCGAGCAGGAGGTCGATCTTCTCGCGGTCCGCGCAGGTGCCCCTGACGAGGCCGGTCGCGTACTCGCGCACCTCCGCGTCCGCCGGGTGCTCGGCCCAGAACAGCCTGAGCGCCTGCTCGGGGTCTTCGCGGGAAAGTTCTATCTGGTAGAGGCACTGGAGCGCATACTCACGCGACTTTCTTCGTGTTCCCATATGTTCAATCTCAGATCTCAAATCTCAGATCTGTGCAGCGGCGGGCTCCACATTCGCCGCGGATTTCTCTTCCGCACGCAAGGCGGAAGCGCCGGTTACATCTTCTCGCACAGGTTCGCCATCTCGATGGCCGTTTCCGCAGCGTCCTTGCCTTTGTTGCCGGCCTTGGTGCCCGCGCGCTCGATCGCCTGCTCGATCGTGTCCGGGGTGATCACGCCGTAGATGACCGGGAGCCCCGACTCGAGTCCCGCCCCCGCGATCCCCTTGATCACCTCGGCGCAAAGGTATTCGAAATGGGGCGTGGCGCCGCGGATGACCGCCCCGAGGCATATCACCGCATCGTGCTTCTTGCTTTTCGCAAGCCGCAGGGCCGCGAAGGGGATCTCGAAGGCGCCCGGGACCCACACGACCGTGATCTCCTCGTCCTTCACCCCGTGGCGTCGGAGCGTGTCCACGCAGCCATCGAGGAGCCTGGAGGTGATGAACTCGTTGAACCGGCTGACGACGACCGCGTACCGCTTGCCCCTGCTCACCATGTCACCGTGCAGAATCTTGGGCATGTGAACCTCCTTTCGTTGATCTCAAATCTGAGATCTCAAATCTCAAATCTGAAATCTGAAATCTCAGATCATAGCAAATGGCCCAGCTTCTCTTTCTTCGTCCTGAGATAGCCCTCGTTGTGCTCCGTGGCCCCCACCGTGATGGGGACGCGCTCCGACACCTCCAGCCCGTACCCCTCGAGCCCGACGATCTTCCTCGGGTTGTTGGTGAGGAGGCGTATACGATTCAGCCCGAGATCCGCGAGAATCTGCGCCCCTATCCCGTAATCCCTAGGGTCAGGGGGGAACCCCAGGTGCTCGTTCGCCTCCACCGTATCGAGTCCGCCGTCCTGGAGCGCATAGGCCTTGAGCTTGTTCACCAGGCCTATCCCGCGCCCCTCCTGCCGCATGTACAAGACCACGCCGATCCCCTCCTCCGCGATCCTTTGGAGGGAGAGCTTGAGCTGCTCCCCGCAGTCGCAGCGCAGGGAACCGAACACGTCGCCGGTGAGGCACTCCGAGTGCACCCGTACGAGCACGTCGCTCTTGCCCGAGACCTCTCCCCTCACCAGCGCCAGGTGGTGTTTGCCGTCCAGGACGCACTCGTACAGCCGGAGCTCGAACGGTCCCCGCAGCGTCGGAAGCGCGGTGCGGGCGGTACACTGCACCTGCTTCTCCCGGGTCATCCGGTGGCGGATCAGGGCGTTGACCGTCACCACCTTGAGGCCGAACCGCTCCGCGAGCCGGAGAAGGGCCGGCAGTTTCGCCATGCTGCCGTCTTCCGCCATGATCTCGCAGAGCATCCCCGCGGGGTAAAACCCCGCGAGGCGCGCGAGGTCGACGCTCGCCTCGGTGTGCCCCGCGCGGCGGAGCACCCCGCCGTCCCGAGCCCGCAGGGGGAAGACATGGCCGGGGCGCGCGAAATCGTCAGGCCCGCGGCGCGGATCGGCAAAGGCACGGACCGTCTCGGCCCGGTCAAACGCGGAGATCCCGGTCGTCGCCCCGTGGATGCAGTCGATCGACTCCGTGAACGGCGTGCCGAAAAGGGAGGTGTTGCTCTGCACCATCTGCTTCAGCCTCAACGCGTCGATGCGGTCCCCCGGCGCAGACACGCAGATAAGCCCCCGCCCGTGCGTGGCCATAAAGTTCACGGCCTCGGGGGTGGCCTTTTCTGCGGCCATCACGAAGTCGCCCTCGTTTTCCCGGTCCTCGTCATCGGTCACGATGACGAGTCGCCCGGCTGCGATATCCTTAAGCGCGTCCTCGATGCTGCTCAACATGCGCGTTCCCTCTGAAAATAAAAAATCCCGAAGACGGAGGTCTTCAGGACTGGATGGGGGACACACACCCCTCGATCCTCTTCCATCCGGACTGTCACCGTCGGCCCCGGAGTTTCACCGGGTCGGCCCGTCCACGCGGGGAACGGACTTGCGGGCTTTACCGCCGGTGGGGTCTTTCACCCCGCCCTGAAGATCGCCTGCAGTATAGCAGACCGGGTGCGCCCTGCGCAAGCACCCAAATGCCCCCGGACAGGCTCCTGAGCCGCTATTCGTTCAAGGGCTTCCCCGTCCGTTCGTTGATGAGCTTCACCGTCTCGATGTGGAAATCGGCCTTCGGTTCGATCGTGACGGTCCCGTGGAAGCGCCCCTCGAGCTCCTTCACCGCGTCGTGGTCCTCGCGCTCGAGCCGCTGGCAGACGCTCGGGTGCGCCTGCACGCGAACCGGCATCCGGCGGAGCCTGCGGGTCCCGCGGAGGGCGAGTTTCACCAGGCGCTGCGCTTCGATGCTCATGCTCACCGCCGACTTGACCTTCCCCCCCCCGCCGCAGTAGGGGCAGGCCTCGTACACGGCTTCGCTCAGGCTCTCCTTCACCCTCTCGCGCGTCATCTGGAGGATGCCGAGGGGCGAGAGGGGAAAGATGTTGGTCTTCGCCTTGTCCCGCTTCACCGCCTTCTGCATCGCGTTCTCGACCATCCGCTGGTGCTTGCGGGAATGCATGTCGATGAAGTCGATGATGATGATTCCCCCGATGTTGCGGAGCCGTATCTGGCGCGCCGCCTCATCAACGGCCTGCATGTTGGTCTCGAGGATGGTGTCGTCGATGTTGTTCTTGTTCAGGCACCGCCCGCTGTTCACGTCGATGACCACCATCGCCTCGGTCTGCTCGATGATAAGGTACCCGCCGCACTTGAGCCACACCTTGCGTCGCTGCGCCTTCTCGATCTCCTTCTCGATCCCGTGGCTGTCGAAGACATGGTCCCGGTCGCTGTGGTAGACGATCTTCGCCCCCATGTTCGGCATCAGGGCGTTGACGAACCGGGTGATGTTGGCGTATTCGTCCTTCGAATCGACGACGATTCTGGAGACGTCCTCGGTGAGGGCGTCGCGCAGCACCCGGAGGACGAGATTGAGTTCCTCGTGGATGAGCGAGGGGCAGGGGGCGTGGGGGATCTGCCTCTGGATGCCCTGCCAGAGGTCGGTGAGGTAGAGGATGTCCTTTTCGAAATCCTCCTTCGAGGCGCCCTGTCCCACGGTGCGGACGATGAACCCGACATCGCGCGGGGTCTGCAGGTCGCGGAGGATGTGCCGGAGACGGCGGCGCTCGGCAAAATCCTCGATGCGCCGGGAAATCCCGATCTGCTGCGCCCCGGGCATCATCACCAGGTAGCGGCCGGCGATCGAGATGTTGGTCGAGATGCGGACTCCCTTTGTGCCGATCGGCTCCTTGATGATCTGGGCCAGGACCTCCTGGCCCTTCTGGATCATCTTGTCGATCGGCTCCCGATTGGAGTCCTTGCCCGTGACACCGAGGTCCTCGACATCCTCCCCCGCGATCTCCCTGCAGGCCGCCACCTCGTTGGTGATGTCCGAGACGTGCAGGAACCCGTTCCGTTCGAGGCCGATGTCCACGAATGCGGCCTGGATCGCCGGGAGGACGTTACGGACCACGCCCCTATAGACATTGCCGACGAGCGTCTTCTCCTGCGCCCGTTCGATCAAAATCTCCTGGAGTTTGCCGTCCTCCAGTATGCCCACGCGGGTCTCGCGGGGCTCGACGCTGATGATGATCTGCCTGTCCATCGAAATAAATCCTTTCCGGTCCGCGCCCTGCGTTGTGCGGATTCGCCCGGGAGGGGCCGGCGCCCATCGCGCCCGCGCCCGAGGGAAGAATCTCCCGTTGCGGCCGGGGGCGTGAGCCGTCGCTTCCGCTCATCGTACACCCCGGCGCCGTTCCATAGATGCGCTGCATGGCATGGCTCCGGCGACGCCGCAGTGCGGTCATCGCCTCTTCAACGCAGGCCTGCGCGGCCTGTTATGTGACGTGTCTCCGCTCGCATAGAGCGCCGTGCGCGTGACCGGAATCATCCTCACGCGCTCCCCCGGCACCCCGAGCACTGCTTCGAGAAGCTCATACGGATTCAGGTTGCCCGTCTCTCCCACGCCGACCGTGAAGGTGATCCGCACGGTCCCGCCGGGCCCGTCTCCGCATTCGAGCTCGTGAATCAGGGGCCTGATATCGCGGTACCGCTCCCCTTTCGCGGTCTGTTTCTTTACGACTATGTTCGCGGCGGCCTTTGCCGCCGCACTCCTGTCCGCGGCGCCCTCCGCGTCGGCGCCGAATAATTCAGCCTCGTATGTCGCGCGATCGACCTCCGCGCCTATCGACGCGCCCGACTCCGGTATCGGTCTCAAATCGAGGATGCGGATCCCCGCGGGAAGCGCGTGCTGGATCCGCGACTGCGCCCGAGCGAGATCCCCGCCGGGGTCGAGCACCACGTCAAGCATCTCGCGCGATGCGGCCACACCGAGAGGAAGGGGAGGGCCGAAAGAGATGTACGGATGCGGCGAAAACCCCTGCGACATCTTCACCGACAAGCCCGCTCTCCGGAACGCCCTCTGCCAGAGCCTGATAAGATCAAGGTGGGAAATGAACTTGATCAGCCCTTCTTTTGAATACGTCACCCGGTGCATTGCGAACACTACAGTATCTCATACGCGTGGAACCCCGCAATATAAAAAGCGGCAGCCCCTCACCGCCTCCCGGGCTCGTTTTTCAGGGCGAGCGTCACGCTGAACGGGAGGAATCCGAACTTCCGGTAGAATCCGTGCGCCCGCTCGTTCCCCTCCGCGACAACGACCGTCCGCGACGTCGCCCCCGCGGCGTCCATCCACTCGAGCGCCCGACGCATGAGCTCGCTGCCCAGCCCGCGCCCGCGAAAGCGCTCATCGACGAAGAGGGAGTCGATCTCGCCTTCGCCGTCGCGGGATACGGAGCTCACGCAGTAGGCCGCGTACCCGCCGGCGCCGGACTCGGCGACCAGCTCGACCCGGACCTCGCCGCGGCGCGCCTTCTCGACGAGCCGCCGCTCCCTGAACGAGAAGTTGAACCCGGCGAACTCCTCCGTGAAATGCGTCGAGTTCTCCCCGTGATAGCGGCTCAGCGCCTCCCAGAGGGGCCGGATGAGGGACAGCAGCTCCGCGCCGCCCGTGACGAACTCAATTCCCTTCAAACCCCTCTCACCCTTCACACTCTTCTCACCCTTCAAACCCTTCTCACCCCGTGAGGCGGCGCACGGCCGCTTTGAACTCCTCGATGTCGACCTGCGTGTTTCTGCAGGGTCCCTCGGGCCTCCGGTTCGTGATGCAGATGATCGGGACTCCCCCGATCTCCCTCAACCCCTCGAGGAGTTCCCGCTCGCAGGCGACCGCGATCACCCCCGCCGGCTTCAGGTCGCGGACCATCGCGCGGGCGAGCCCCCCCCCGGTCGCGACCGCCATGGTGAAGCCGTGCCGCTCCATCAGGGGAACGAGCTCCGCCAGGTCACAGTTCCCGCACGCCCGGCAGTTTTTCACGTCCTCGGTGACCGCCCGGGCGCAACCCTCCCGCTGGAGACACCGGGGGAGGAGCACGAGAAGCAGTCCGCGCACACCCTTCTCCCCCGCCCTCATGACAAGGCCGTTGCTGAACGCGATGTACGATGCGGCGACTGCGTCCGTGGACCGGCCGGCCAAGATGCCCGCCGCGCGGCAGAGCGGATACAGCATCCCGAACAGCGCCCGCCGCGCGCCCGCGGGCACCGCGCGGAGGATGTCCCTCTGCAACCGCAGCGAGAGCGCCTCAAGAACGATGCACACTCCCCAGACGCCCACGGCCGCGGCCAGCGCGTACCTCAGCGACGCCACGACGGACGGGTGGCACGCGGCGAGGCGCGGGCTGACCAGATGCCAGATGCCCGCGCCTGCCGCGGCGGCCAGGAAGGAGACGGCCGCCGTCAGGGAGAGATACAGCGCGGGCGAGGGCGGCTTCGCCGCGCTTTCCCGCGGGAGCGCATCGCGGTTCCATTCTTTAGTACTGTTCATCCGCGACTTCCCTTCTCACCCTTCTCACCCTTCTCACCCTTCTCACCCTTCATACCTTTTATTACTCCTCCATCTCCCTGATCCACCCCTCGACCTCTACCGCGTCCGGGGCGCCGGGCCTGAGCTCGAGATAGGCCCTGAAATGCTCGGTGGCCTTCCGCGGGTCCGCCGCCTGGAGTCGGTAGATCTGGGCGAGGCTGAAATGGGCGTCCGCGTCGGCGGGGGTGAGGGACAGGACTTTTTCGTACTCCGCGATCGCGCCCCCGAAGTCGCGTTTCGCCGCGATGATCTCGCCGAGTTGGAACCGGGCATCGGCGAAATCCGGATCGAGCCTGACCGCCTCACGGAACTGCGATTCCGCCTTCTCCCGATCCCCGAGTTTGAGATAGCAGACGCCGAGGTTGTACCACGCGAACCGCATCTCGGGGGAGAGCTCGCGCGCCTTGGCGAACGCCTCGGCGGCCTCGGCGTATCTGCCGCACTTCTCGCACACGCTCCCGAGGCTGAACCACGCCGTGCTCATCCCCGGCTGCGCCTCGAGCGCCTTCCTGTAAAATCCGATGCTCCTCTCCGCCGGAAAACCCTTGCCGTAACGCTCTGCGCCGGCGAACTCGCTGAGGTACGCCATGCCGAGGCACGCGGCCACCGATTTCGGGTCGCGCGTGAGCGCCGCGTCATACGCGCGCGCCGCGCCTGCGTGGTCCCCCCTGGAGAGCGCGAATCTGGCCTGGTCGAGGAGCGCACTCCCCTCTCTCTCTCCTGCGGTGGATACTGCGGGCGCAGGGAGAGCCGCCGAACCGAGGACGTTGTCGAGCTCGAGGTTGTCGGCCTTCAACATCGGCATGAGGCCGAATGCAATCCGCGCCTCCTGCCGCGCCTCCTCCTTCCTCCCGGCATCGATATAGAGCCGCGCGAGCGCGAGGTGCGCCTTCTCGTCCCTCGGGGAAACCGTCACGGCCTGCACCAGCGCCTCCTCCGCCCCCTGCGCGTCCCCGCGGGCCCCGAGCACCACCCCCAGGCTGTAGGATGCGCCCGCTATGCGGGGATCTATTTCCAGCGCCCTGCGGAGTGACGCCGCGGCGGCCTCCGGGTCGCCCAGTTCCGCCAGGGTGATCCCCATGTTGAGGTGCGCCCCGGCCATGCGGGGATCGAGCGCGATCGCGGCCCCGAACTCCTCGATCGCCTTCCTCTTGAGATAGAGGCTTCGGTAGCAGTTTCCAAGGTTGTTGTGCGCGGCGGGGGCGTACTCCTTGCACGCGAGCGCCTGTTCGAACTCCGCGGCCGCCTCCGCATGGCTCCCCTTCTTGGCGAGGACGAGGCCGAGATGATAGCGGAGCGCGCACGCGTACTCGCCGGCGCGGTCGCCGGAAGCGCCTTTCATGGCGCGCCGGTAGGCATCGATCGCCCGGTCATTGTCCCCCAGTTTTTCGTAACAGAATCCCAGGCGGTAGTACATCCCCTCATCGGGTATCCCGGTGAGAACCGCGTTCTTGAGCTCGGCGACCGCCCGCGCATAGTCCCTTGTTTCGCCGCGCCGCGACTGATCCACCTCGGGATCAAAGAGTCGGTACCGCCGGTCCCACCGCTTCAGAAACTCCGTGGGACCCGGCTCCGCCCCGGCGGGGGTCGCGTGCGCGGCGCTTATCCGCGCCGGGGGCGGCGTCTCAACCGGCGGCGGGCTCGCCGCCGCTGAAACGGCGGGGGGCGGAGAGGGAATCCGCGCGGGCTCGGGAAACCGCGGTGAAGCGGGCGCCATGACACCCGCCGGAGCCTCCTTCGATGCCGATGATGTGCGCGCCGGAGGAGGGGCGCCTCCCGGCGGAGGGCTCGGCGCCTGGGTCGCGGTGCGGCGTAAGATCGTCTCCCGGGCGCGGATTCGCTCAGGCGGCGCCTTGGTTCTGCCGGATGGCAGGGCGGGGATCGGAACCCCCGCGGCGGTCCGCGACAGGGATGCGGCGACAATCCAGGCGGCAACGGTTGCGTTCAGGTGTTTCATCGAGGATTCTGTGCCCGGCAAACAACGCCCCTTTTCGGCGGATGATTATAGCACAGCACGGCTGCATGGATGACCAGAAGTCGGGGGCCGGGTGGATTCAGTCGACGCAGATGCGGTTCTTGTTGCGCTGGAAGAGCTTCTCCCCGATGCCGGGGACTTTCTTGATCTCCTCGACCCGGGAGAACCGCCCGTTTTTCTCCCGGAACTCGATGATAGTCGCAGCCTTCCTCGCCCCTATCCCGCTCAGCGTGTCAAGCTCCGCCGAGGAGGCTTTGTTGATGTTGATCTTTGCCGCCGCTGCCCCGGAGGTTTTCGCCCGTTCTCCCCCCGCGGCCCCCGCTGATGCGAGAGCCGGGCCGCCTGCGTCCGCCTCGCCGCCCGAGGAGATGTCGATCCGCCCGAATGACCGCACCCCGATCCCCGTGCCGTTGCTCTCGAGGACCAGCGAACCCTTCGGCCCGTAGGGGTAGCCGACCGCCTTCAGTTCAGCCAGAGCCCCCGCGAAAAGGAATCCCGGGACATCCGCATTCGCAGGCGGCTGCGCCGAAGCGCCGCCGCCGCGCGCGGCCCGGGACAGCAGGAATGAATTGCCGCCGTGGACAAGGCAGAGGCTCAGGCACTTCCCCGCCGCGGCGCCCGCCGCGAAGGAACCGGCCCTTACGAGGTACATCCTGACGGGCCCCCGCGCCAGATTCTCCATGCCCCTGACCACACGGTAGTCGATGCCTTTCCGCCTGAGCAGGTCGATAAACTCCGCGTACCGCGCGTCTTCGTTCCTGAAACCGGGATCGAACAGTTGCGCTACCCTGAAACGCCTCATGAGCTCGATGACCGAGCGCATGCATTCGTCGTCCGGCTCGGCGCCGATCAGCACCGCGATTTCGTCGACGCCGAGCTGCGCGAGATAGCTCGCCATCCTCTCTCCCTCGCCCTTCTGCGCGCCGATGAATACGACCGTGGACCCTTCCGGGCACCGACAGACAAATGAACAGCAGGACGCACCCGCGTCCACGCAGTGGAGCTTGAGGACGCCCGCCTCTTCGGCTCTCTTGCAGACGGCGCGGCAGGCAGGGCAACGCCCCGCCGAGGCCTCCTGGAGAACCGTGAACACCTCCCCGCAGCGCCAGCAACGCAGCGCCGTTTTTTCGGGGTTCGCCGCCGCCGAAAGAAGGGCCGCGTGCGCCCAGATCACCGCGGCGGCCATGACGACCCGGACCCCGCGCGCGGTCAACTGCCGAAAAAGCGGAGGGGAATTCACGTGGAGCGCGATCTCCTTTCCCATCATCCAAGGCAGCAAGAAGCATGCCAGGGGTGCCGCATACGGCACTGATTTTTGAAGCCGTAGCCTGCTCCTGCGCAGATAGTAGCGTGGCCAGCCAGATTTCGCGGTTTCTGTCCCGGTCGGGACACTGTCAACGTTTGTTGCCAGTGTCAACAGCGGTTGCCGTCCGGGGGCGAGGAGGAGAGAGCGGGGGGCTCCCCCCGTGCTGACAGGAGGCAGGCGGAGATCACTTCGTAAGGGTAAGGAATCCGGAGGGCGGTGGCGACGCGGCGCCGGGCAACGGCAGGCGCTCCTTGAGATAGCTCATCTCGTAGACCTGGGCGGCATGCAGCACGGGGGTCCTCATTCCCTGCCGCGCAAGCTGGTCTTCAAGCTGGAGCATGCAGCCCGGGCACGCGGTCGCCACGAGTTCCGCGCCGCTGGCGCGTATCGCCTCGACTTTCGCCTCCCCGAGGGCGCAGGAGATGTCGTAGTGAGAGAGGCTGAACGATCCGCCCAGGCCGCAGCAGTCGCCGGCCCGATCCATCTCGATATATCGCGAGCTCCGGCGGAGGAGCTCCCGCGGAGGCTCCCCCACCCCTCTCCCCCATCGGAGATGGCACGGGTCGTGATACGTCACCGTCTCCTCGATCGGGAGGTTGCTGTAGCCGAGCCTGGTGTGGATGAATTCCGAGATATCCATGACCTTGCCGGCAAAAGATTCCGCCCCACCGAGCAGCCGGGGATACTGCCGCTGCATGGTGAGGGCGCACGAGGCGCAGCCGAAGACCACCGCATCAACCTTGTCGGCCTCGAGGCAGTTCACATTGCGCTCCGCGAGCACGCGCGCCGCATCCGTGTCTCCTCCCGCAAGCACCGGAGCCCCGCAGCAGAGCTGGGCCCTCGGCACGATCACATCCACGCCGTGCAGGGTGAGAATCCTCATGATCGAGGCCGCGGTTTCCGGATACACGTAGTTGAGGAGGCATCCGAGGAAGAGCGCCACTTTGAGCTCCCCGCGCCCCTTGTCCATCTCCGGGAGCGTCCGAAGAGCGGAACGCCTCGCGAGGGGGGGGACATGGCGCCGCCCGCCGTAGAGGAGCGGCAGGTGCCTCAGCGGCCGGTCTCCGCTCCTGCGCAGGAACCGCTGGGAGAAACGGGCGGAGCGCACCACCGCGTCATAGAGCCGGCGCCGGGGAAGGACATACCGGAACATCCATCGCGCGAGAAGCGGTATGCCGTTCTGCCTGGCCGCCAGATCGCGGGCATGCTGCACGATCAGGTCGACCCGGACACCGCTCGGGCAGGCATCCACGCATCGCATGCAGCCGTAGCAGCTCGTCGCTATCTCCCGCGCGTAGGGAGTGAGCGGGGAAGCGCCATCGAGGATCGCTTCAACGAGGTTGATGCGGCCTCGGGCGACCCGCGCCTCATCCCTGCTCACGAGAAATGTCGGGCACACGGCGCGGCACTTCCCGCATCTGGCGCAGCGTGCAATTTCCTTCCGTATCTCATCCATGGCGGGGGGCATCAGTCGACAAATATTTTCCCGGGGTTGAGAATGTCGTTCGGGTCGAGGAGGCGCTTGATGCTCCGCATCAGGGCGATTTCCCTGGTCCCCACCTCCCAGCTGAGGAACCGGGCCTTCGCGGTGCCGATCCCGTGCTCTCCGGAGATGCTCCCGCCCGAGTCGAGGACCATCCTGAACACCTCCTCGACCGCCTTCTCCGCCCTCCCCCGCTCACCCTCGTCCTCCGTGTCGTAGAGGATATTGACATGGATGTTTCCGTCACCCGCGTGCCCGAAGCAGGCGACGGCCACCCGGTTCCTCTCCGCGATCTCGCCCGCCCCGCGGAAGAGATGGAGGAGCCTGCTCAGCGGCACGCAGACATCCTCGTTCATCTTGCCGGGGCTCACGTTGTAGAGGGCGGGGGAAGCCGCCCGGCGTATCTCCCAGAGGAGGTTCGCCTCGGACCGGTCGCGGGTGAGCTCGACGGACAGGGCGGCCGCCGACCCGAACAACCCGGCCATCCGCCCCGCTTCCCGCGACGCCCCCTCCCCGGTACCGTCGGACTCCGCGAGGAGTATCGCCCGGGTGCCTGCCGGTATCCCGAACGGCTTGTATGCCCTTATGCAGCGGATGGTCATCTCGTCCAGAATCTCGAGCGTCCTCGGCACGATGCCGGTTTGAATAATGCCGTGCGCCGCCCGTACAGCGTCGTCGATCCTCCTGAAAAACGCCATCACCGTGCGCACGCTCTCCGGAAGAGGGACAAGCCGGAGCGTGGCGCGGGTAAAGACGCACAGGGTTCCCTCGGAGCCGACCAGCAGGCGGCCGAGGTCGTACCCCACGACGCTCTTCATCGTCCGGCTCCCGGTGTGGATGACCTCGCCCGTCGGGAGCACGGCCTCGGTCGAGAGGACGTAGTCCCGAGTCACCCCGTACTTCACGCAGTGGAGCCCCCCCGCGCACTCCGCCAGGGTGCCCCCGACGGTGCAGAAGTCGCTGCTCGCCGGGTCGGGAGGATAGAAAAGCCCCTTCCGCTCGACGCAGGCCTGAAAATCGGCGAGGACCACCCCCGGCTCCGCGACGGCGATCATGTCGTCCCGGTCCACGGAGATGACGCGGTTCATCCGCATCATCTCGAGCGCGATCCCCCCCTTCAGGGCGAGCGCGCCGCCCGTGAGCCCTGAGCCGGCCCCGCGCGGGTAGACGGGGATCCGCCGCTCGTTCGCGAGGACGAGTATGCGAGACACCTCTCCGGCGCTCCCGGGCCTGACCACCACGTCGGGCAGGGCCCGCGCCTTCGTGGCGTCGGTGCCGTAGCAGATGCGGTCCTCGGCGGCCGAAGAGGCATGCTCCTTCCCGACGATGGCCGCGAGCGCCGCGAGGAGACTCGGTGAGGGGCTCATTCCATGGTTCCTGTGCACTACGCGCGGGGTAATAGTATCACCGATGGGGGCCGTCTTCAATTCGCAAAGGGAGCGGGTGACGTAAACTCTTTTATGCAAATTCAAGATAGGGGCTCCTGTGGAGTGAG
>JBAXOY010000058.1:0-18534 GCA_037133055.1 Chlamydiota bacterium | reverse complement strand
CTCTCGAGGGCGAGGCCGATCGCCTCGGCCACGTGCCTCACCCGCGTCAGGGGGAGGACCGGCATGAGCTGTTCGGACCAGAGGAGCGGGTGGTCGCGCTCGACGTCCACGAGGATGAGCCGCGTCTCGGGCGGGGCGCTGATGCCGAGCTCCTTGAGGATGACCGCCGCGTCCTTGCCGACCCACGCCTTGTTCACCGCGCTCTCGTGCGGGGGGGCGGAGCGCTTCGTGATGACGAGGTTCGTCAGGCGCTCGATGTCGCGCCCGGTGAGCTCGTAGGCGCCGTGCCCCTTCATTTCGGCCTTCAGCCGGTCGGCGATGGAGTCGACGGCGATGGCCTCCTTCTCGTCCACGCAGATGATGTTGTTGTCGAGGGATGCGCCGGCGACGATGTCCTTCCCGGCCTTTGCGATGTCCGCCGTCTCGTCCACGACCACCGGGGGGTTCCCGGGGCCGGCGCAGATCGCCTTCTTGCCGCTGTTCATGGCGGCCTTGACCACCCCGCCGCCCCCCGTCACCACCACGAGGCGCACCGTGGGGTGCTTCATCATCTCGCCCGCCGACTCCTGCGTCGGCTCGGCGATGCAGCAGAGGAGGTTCCGCGGGCCGCCGACCGCCACGATCGCTTTGTTGAGGAGCCGCACGGTGAAGGCGGAGATGCCCTTCGCGGTGGGGTGCGGGTTGAAGACGACGGAGTTGCCCCCGGCGATCATGCCGATGCCGTTGCAGATGATCGTCTCGGAGGGGTTGGTGCAGGGGGTGATGGAGCCGATGACCCCGTACGGGGCGCGCTCGACGAGGGTGAGGCCGTGGTCGCCGGTGAAGGCGATCGGCTTCAGGTCCTCGGTGCCGGGGGTGCGCTGGGCCACGCAGAGGTTCTTCGTTATCTTGTCCTCATAGCGGCCGAGCTTCGTCTCGTCGATCGCCATGCGGGCGAGCGTCTGGACGTTCTCCTCGACGGCGCGGCGGATCACCGCGACCATCTCGCGGCGCTTGTCGAGCGACTGGGCATCGAGCTCGCGCTGGGCCAGCTCGGCGGCCCTCAGGGCGGAGTCGACGTCCGGGAATACGCCGTCCCCGGACGAGGTCCCCGCGGAGGCCGCCTTCTCGACCGCCCCCTCGCCGGCGAGGCGCGTGATGACGTTTTCGACGATCGCCGCGATCTGCGCTTCAGTGAGGTTCATGGCTCGCTCCCTGCGATGGTTGATGGTTCGGGATCGGGGGAACCCGGATGCGGCGTTCCGAACCCCGAACCCCGATTACGACTGCCTGCTCTTGTCGTACGCGGTCTTCCCGTTCAGGTCCCACGAGTCGACGATGCCGATGATCGTCGCGTCGGCCGGCTTCCCCTCCGTCGCCGCCGTGTAGCGCGCGGAGCTTCCGGAGACGTACATGACGACCTCCCCCACGCCCGCCCCCACCGAGTCGGCGGCGACGACGAAGGTTCCCGTCGGCGCGCCCTGGAGGTCGAGCTTCTCCACGAGGTAGAACTTCAGGCCGCGGAGCTTCTCGTCCTTCTGCGTGGAGACGAGGGTGCCCATCACTTTGCCAAGGAGCATGAACGCCTCCTTAAAAGGGTTCAGGGTTCAGAAGTCCAGGGGTCAGAAGGGGGGGGCGGCGAAACGGCCGCACTCCGTCCTCATCCACGAACCCCCGACCCGCCAGTCAGTCTTTCCCGTCGGGGCGCCCGAGCGGGAGCACCGCATCCACGTTCACGTGCGGCCGCGGGATGATGTGCACGGACACGAGCTCGCCCACCTTCTCCGCGCCGCGCGCGCCGGCCTCGGTCGCCGCACGCACCGCCGCCACGTCGCCGCGCACGATCGCCGTCACGTAACCGCCGCCGATCTTCTCGTAGCTCACGAGCTCGACCTTCGCCGCCTTCACCATGGCGTCCGCCGCCTCGACCATCGCCGCGAAACCCCGCGTCTCGATCATTCCCAGTGCCTCTGACATCGCGACCCCCTTTCTTTAGTTATGCGATTCCGTTTTGACGATCTATATTTCAGTCAATAGTCGAGGTCTGACCCTGAACCGCCGGAGTTATTCCCCGCCCTTGCCCGTCTGTTCCCTGCCCGAGATCCCCTCGATCGCCTTGCTCGCCGCCTCGCTGCCGACCATGATGTCGCGCTCCTCGCCGCCGAGGTAGAGGCGCCCGAAACGACCCACGGGGCGCACCTCGATCAACGTCACGTGCGAGGCCTTCTCGGCTTCGTTCGCCGCGATCGTCACGTAGGCGGCGGGGTCGGTCTCCATGGTGAAGAGCGTCTGGTCGCCGAGGAGCATCGAGCCGTCCCTCCCCTTGTTGATGAGCTGGGACTGGTACGGGCTGATGCGGCGGATGATGGCGGTGGAGACGACCTTGGGCTTCAGGCGGTCCTCCTCCTTGAGGCCGAGGTAGTCGAGGATCGCCCTGCCGGCGTTGAGGACCTGGCCCTTGTCGTCGGAGTGGACCTCGAGGCAGCCGTAGGCGCGTTCGACAACCTGCACCGCCGGCCGGCAGGAGGTCGCCTTGAGGGCGACATCGAGGGCCTTGATGATCTCCATGCCCGGGGCGACCTCGACATAGAGGGACGCCATGCCCGCGACCGGCATGAAGCCCTTCGCCGCGGAGGCGACGAACGAGGCGAGCTGGGGCTGGAGACTGTCGATGAAGACGAACGACCGGAGCTGTACCATGGGCCTTCCCCTTTCGCTGTGTCCGCGGGTGCCGTCAGACGCCGCGGATATGGTGGCTATGGCTGTTTCCAAAGACCGCGCGCCGCGCCGCGCGCGCACGATGAGCCGCGCCAAGGATAGGCGAACGGCGAACGCAAGTCAACCAGAAATCTGTGATGGATTATTTTATACTATTTTGGACGTAAGCCGGGAGGATACAGAAAACGCATAACGTACTACATCACCACGGAGGACACGGAGAGCACGGAGAGACTCGAATGGATGACAAACGCCAAAATCCGAATGACAGGGGAATGATCAATGACAAATACTGAATGACAAAACGAATGACCACACTCGAGTACGCATCCGGGAGTCTGGGGATTGGCATTCAGCATCGGTTCATTCGTTTGTCATTTGGATTTTGTCATTACGCAGTGGTATAGTACCCCGAGGGAGGGACGCATGACGGGTAACGATGGCTGCGGCAGAGCCGCCCTGGCGCTTGCCGCACTCGTGGTCGCGCTCGGCGCACTCCTCCGTCTCTCCGGCCTCGATCTGATCTGGACCGTAACAGACCAGACGCGCGATCTCACACGCGCCTTCGCCATTGCCTCGGGCCGCGAGTTTCCCCTCCTTGGCCCCGCCGTCGGCCCCTCGGCGTTCTGTCTCGGGCCGTTCTACTATTACCTTCTGAGCATCCCCGCCCTCGTCACGGGCTCCCCCGTCTGGGTGTTCCTTTTCGCATCCCTGGCGAACATCGCGGCGCTCTGGGTCTTCTTCCTCGTCGTGCGGCGGTGGCTGGGGGCGACGGTCGCGGTGCTCTCGCTCGTCCCGTATGCCCTCGCCGCCCCGTGGGTCATACGGGCGCAGGTGCTCTCGAACCCCACGCTCATGCCGCTGTTCGTCATCCTGTTCTGGGCGTGCGTCATGGATCTCGTGGTCCAAAAGAGGACGGGAGCATTCCCGTGGGCCATCGCACTCATGGCAGTCCTGCTCCAGCTCCACCTCTCCACCGCGGTGTTCATTCCCCTTGCGCTCCTGCTGATCCTTCTCTTCCGCCCCCGGATAGGAGCGAAAGGCCTCGCTGCGGGAGGGGCGGCCGTCCTCGCCGTGTGCCTCCCGTACCTGTATCACGAGTACCGGCACGGATGGGGCAACACGCTCGGGCTGCTCGATTTCATCTGCGGGGCCGCGGCGGCGGGCGGGCCCGCGTTGCGAGGGGGATTACTTTCCGACCTGCGCGCGTGGTTCACCGCCGGTCCGCGTTTCCTGAGCGAGCTCGCGCCGGGCGCGGGGGCGTGGTACCGGGTGTTTCTCTCGGAGAACATCCTTGCCGTCGGGGGTGCGGCGGCGGCCCTCGCGCATGTCGTCATGTGTCTCGCGCGACGGAGGGTCACCCGGGAGGCGCGGGTCTATGCCGTGCTGCTCATCTGGCTCGGGGGGACGGTCGCGGCCGCGCTGGGGAGGAGGGGCGGCCTCTGGCTATACTATCTTGATGCCGCGTATCCGGCGCCGTTCGTTTTTTTCGGGATCTTCCTGTCGGCGCTATGGGGCGCGGGCGTGCCGTTTCGACCCCGTTTCTCGGCCGTGACGCGCGCGGCGGTCATTCTCTACCTGGCGATCCTCGCCGTCCTGAACGTCTCCGTCCTCACGCAGTTCCGGGCCGAGACAGCCCGCCGGGGTGTGGCCTCCCTCCCGGGCTTCTGGCTGAACATCAGGTCCATGGATGCGTGGGCGAAGGAGCGGTTCCGTTATCTCTCGATCATGCCGACGCGCTTCCGGCGGGAGCTCGCCGGATATTTTGTCGCGCGCGAGGGGCTGACCTATGGTGAATGCGTTCGCCGACTGCATGGCCCATACGCGGAATGTTTCCTGGAGGACAAGGGGTTCTGGGTCGGATGGTTCGCGGGCGGCCTGAAGGCCGCCCTACGGGAGAAGGGGAAGGCGGAGGATGCCGGGGGACTTCACTACATGATCGAGAGGCCGGATGCGCCGCTCACGCCCCCGCCCGCGCGGGTATCGCGTGCGCGCGTCGGGCCGTTCGAGGTCGCGGCATTTTTGCCCGCCATGAGCGTTTCCTCACTCGATGCGCGCGCCCCCTCGGGCGCCCGGCTCGGCGTGTTCGAGATCCCCACCGGGGCCGCGGGGTTCGCGCTCCCCTCCGCGTCGCCGGTCTATCGCTACTGGGAACCGGCGTTCAGGCCGGGCGTGAAATCCGCCGTGCTGGAGGGAGAGGTGACCGCCGGGGCATTTTCTGGGCCCGCCGCCCTGTGTGTCACCGTGCGCAGCGCCGAGCTGGTCGTGGTGAAGGACGTCCTCCTCGACGGGAAACCGGTTCCGCCGCGAAGCGTGTATCATCTGAAGATGCTCACCCTCGCGAGCACGTACTCCTATGATCTGCCCCGCATCCCCCGCGGGGGCCCCCACCGCCTGCGTTTTACCCTCTCGTCCCGCGCTCCGCTCGCCTGCGACGTGGACGTGTACGGGTATCCCTGCCTGCCGTCCGGTCAATAGTCGAGGCGCGCGGTATTCCCGCCCGGACCGAGCACTGTTTGGATCCGCCCCCAGTCTTCGCCCGTGCGGACGGACCAGTCGAGGAGCAGGAGCGCCGCGACCGCGGCGAAGGCCGCGAGGCGAACCGTGCTTCTCCGAAGGCCCGGGCAGGCGAGCCTTCCCGCGAAGACGGCGAGGACCGGCACGAGGGGGAGGTGGAACCGGCTCTCGCCGAACGTGAGGAAATGCGCGGCACTGAAATAGAGCGCCGCTATCCCGAGAAGCGCCCATCCGCCCCGGGCCTCGCGCGGTCCCGCGCCCCCGAAGCAGATGCCGCCCAGCGCGAGGAGGGAGAGGATCGGGAAACCCGCGATGATCGCGGCCGTGGCCGGAAGGAGCGCCGCGCGCGGCACGGCGCCGAAAAAGTTTATCGAGTAACCCCAGGAGAGCTCCCTGACCTCCGGCCCGCAGAGGTAGCCGAATTTTCTGATCCCGAGGCGCAGGAACCCGCCCGGGTGCGCGGCGATGAACCGCATCCCCGCGCGATAGCCCGCGGCCGACCCTTCGGGGCAGACGATGATTTCGGGAGGGGCGCCGTCACCCCTGTCGAGACGCCACTCTTTCCAGTATGTCCCGCCAAGTTTCCCGAGGAGGGCGGGCTCCTGCCTGCCGTTCGCGTCGGGGTTGTTGCCGATCAGGAAATTGTAGCCGCCGTAGGTGTCGAGGGGGACGAACTGCCGGTAATAGAGGCAGTTCCGAACCGTCCACGGCGCGAGGAGGATGAACGCGGAGACGAGGCAGAGCGCCCCCCCGCGGCGCTCTCCCCGGAGCCGGAGCCAGATCGCCGCGAGCGGGATAAAGCCCGCGAGCACGGATCGGGTGAGGCAGGCGAGGCCGAGGAGGGCGCCGGCGGCGGCGCACGTCCCGGGATCCGGCGCGCGGTCCCGCGCGAGGAGCCAGAGCGCGCCCGTGAAGAGGAAGATGAACAGGTTCTCTGACATGATGAGGCCGGTGTAGACGATGAGGCCCGGATAGCAGGCGACGAGGAGCCCGGCGACGGTCCCGGCCCGCGGGCCCGAGAGGCGCCGGGCGATGCCGAAGGCAAAAAGGGAGACCGCGGCGCCCATGAGCGCCTGGGCGCACGCGACGGGGGCTCGCGCATCTCCCGCAGCGCGATATGCGGCGGCGAGGAAAAGCGGGTAGAGCGGCGGGCGGGTCGCGTGGCCGTAGGCCCCCTTTTCAAGTATCGCGCGGGCCTTCTCGTGGTACTCACGCATGTCCGAGAAGAGGGGGCCGCGCGGCGGGTACACGACGAACATCGACCTGAGCGCGAGGGCGAGGAGGAAGATGAGGATGGCGGACCTCCGCCCCGTGCGATACTCGGAAGGAGAGCGCATCATGAGCCTCCGGAACTGTGATAGCATACCATAGAGCAAAGGGGCCGGAGGGGGCGGAGATGCATATCGTCAGCGTCGTCGTTCCGTGCCGCAACGCGCGCGGGACCATCGGGGGATGCCTCGAGGCGCTCGGGCGGCAGACGCTTAAGCCGGACGAGGTGATCGTCGTGGACGGCGCGTCCGACGACGGTTCGGCGGAGGCCGCCGCGCGCTATCCCGTGACGGTGATCCGCTCACCGCGGCCCCTTTCCGCGGGAGAGGCGAGGAACCTCGGGCTCGCGCGCGCCGGCGGAGAGATCGTCGCCTTCACCGACGCGGACGCCGTGCCGCGGTACGACTGGGTCCACAACATTATCGGGGCGTTCGGGAGATGGCCGGGCGCCGCCGGGGTGGGGGGGCGCATCCTCGACGGGTCCCGCGGGGTGGCGGGGAAACTGGAGTACCTGTCCAATTTTTCCGAGTTCGCCCTCCCGAGGGCCGCGGGGCCCGTGCCGACCATCCCGACCCTGAACGTGGCCTATCGGCGGGACGCGATACGCGGGATCGAGTTCATCCCCACGACAGCGGGGGAGGACACCATGTTCAACGCCGAGCTCGCCGGGCGCGGGAGAACACTCGTCTTCGACCCGTCGATCACGGTGACGCATGCGCCCGCACGAGAGGGGCTCCGGGACTTTTTCCGGAATCAGTACCGGTGCGGCGTTGCGTTCGTCCACCCGCGTGTCCGGTTCCCGATGCGGGGGAACGTGCTGCTCAGGCATCCCGCGCTGCTCCTGTGCCTGCCGCGCCTCGCGGTGCTCTTCCGGCGATACCTGTTTACCCGGCACATCGCCTCATTTATAGTATTCCTGCCTCTCCTCGCGGCGGGGGAGGCGTGCAGGACGGCGGGGATTCTGGCCCAGCGCCGGGCTGAAGGACAGGCGGCATGGCGAAAGTGAACACGGCATCGAGGATCGCGGGCGTCGCCCGGGACGTGCTCCTCCACGGGCGCGGCCTGTTCCAGCTCACGCACTTCGTCACCTCCGCGTGCGACGCCCGGTGCGCGAACTGCTTCTACCGCGTGAACACGCCCTCGCGCGAGCTCTCCCTCGACGAGATCGGGCGCGTCGCGCAGTCGCTCGGCGCGCTCCGCTTCCTGCTGATCTCGGGGGGAGAGCCGTTTCTCCGGAACGACCTCCCAGAAATCGTGGAGCGCTATTTCCGCCTGACCTCGTGCGCCAACGTTTCCATCCCCACGAACGGGCTGCGCACCGCGGAGATTCTTCCGGCGGTGCGGCGCATCTGCGGGATCTCGCCCGCCCTCTCCGTGGGCCTCTCGGTCTCCCTGGACGGCTTCGGCGCCCTGCACGACCGCCTCCGTGGCGTGCCCGGCGTCTACGCCGCCGCCCTCCGGACGCTTCGCGGCGCGAAGGGGCTCCGGGCGGAGTTCCCGAACCTCTCCGTCGGGGTCATCAGCACGCTGACGGGCGAGAACCAGGGGGAGCTCGAACGCTTCGCGGAGTTCATCTTCACGGATTTCAGTCCGGATTCGCACACCCTCAACCTGTGGCGCGGCGCGGGCCCGGGGGCGCGCCCCGCCGGCGTGAACCTGGAGACCTACCTCGCCTTGAACCGGAAGCTGTCGGCGCTCTACGCGGGGCGGTCGCCGCGCGGCGGCCTCTTCTCCCTCCGCGGATACACGCGCCGGCTGCGCGACGGCCTGAGCCGGCTGCGCTGCGGGTACATCGAGCGCGTCTGGAGGGAGGGGCGGTTCATCATGGACTGTCACGCGGGAGATCGGGAGGCGGTCCTTGCCGAGGACGGAAGGGTCTTCCCGTGCGAGCTGATGTTCGACCGCCCGCTGGGGAACGTGCGGGACTTCGACTGCGATCTGACCCGTCTCCTCCGCGGGGCGGCGGCACGGGAGTTCGTCGCGTGGCGGCGCGACAAGAAGTGCTGCTGCACGCACGAGTGCAACACCCGCACACTCCTCCTCCTGCATCGCCCCTCGCTCCTGCGGGCGCTGTGGCTCGGCGGCCGGTGAGCCGGTCGGTCCCGTCCTTTTTCCGTTTTGTCTCATAGGTCCTATAGGAGCTATAGGACCTATGAGAAAAACGACAGCACCAGGCCGAACACGCTGCACTTTGCTGTTTGCCCGTCCCCATGTCTTCTGCTACACTGGGAGCCTGTCAAGAGGAGGAAAAGTACATGACCATGATCTGCTCCCGCGAACATCTCCTGTACCTGTGCTGCGCCATGGCGGCCGCCGCGCTCCTGTGTGTGCTTATCCGCCGCTGGGTCCGTTCAGTCGAGTGGCGCGTGCTGCTGCTCGAGCTGCCGATTTTCTTCGTCACGCTCATCGCCTGCATCGTCGCGGGGCGCGAGTTACGGTCCCCCGCCGACCTTCTGGCCGCGCTGGTCCTCGTGGAACTCGGCGTCTTCGCCCGCGTGTACGATGCGCGCCGGACCTACCGCAGCGTCGCCGGGACTCTGCGGAATGTCGGGAACCTGTACATCCTCGCCGGGCTCGTGTGCGCGCTGTCCCATTTCGCCCGCTTCCCCGTCGTCCTGTGGATCATCCCCCTGGGGCTCTTCTCCTGCGGTTACTTTTTCCTGCGGCGCAGGCGCGGGGCGGCGAACCTTTGCAAGGGCTTCGGGGTGCTCATCACAGTCGGCTTCGTCGCCTCCATGATCTATGACGTGCGCGAGGGGGGGGGCGCCGCGCGGGGCATGCTGCCGCTCGGCAGCCGGCTGCTCCCGGAGATCGTCAGGCCGTCGTTCGTCGAGCAGTTGAACGCCCGCAACGAGAAGGTGGAGGCGCTCGAGGGGGCCCAGAAACGCCTCGCCGATGAGCTCCGTCGCTCGCGGGCGGAGCAGCGCGAACTCGAGGGTAGGGTCGAGAAGGAGGCGTCGTCGCGGCGGGAGTCGGAGCGGAAGGCCGCGGCGCTCGAGAAGGCCGCCTCCGCCGCGGACGAAACGGTCCGGGGGCTCAAGGCGGAGAACGAGGAGATGCAGGCGGCGCTGAAGGAGGAGACCGAGGGCAGGACCGCCGCCGAGGGGAAGCTGGTCGAGCTCGAAAAGACGAAGGCGGCCGCGAAGGAGGGGTTTTCCACTATCAACGAGAATCTTGCCCTCGCCGCGGAGAACTTGAAGAAGGTCATCGCCGAGAGGGATGCCCTGAAGGCCGAGCTCGGCGCGCTGAAGTCCGCCGCGCCCGCGGCGACGGGCTCACCCGCCCCGGGACCGGAGGTGCAGGCGCTCGCGCAGCAGGTGAAAGAGAAAGAGGAGCAGCGGACCACGCTGGCCGCGGAGGTCGCGCGGCTTCAGGCGACGCTCGAGAGAGTGCGGGAGGCGCTCGCGGGCGCGTCCACGGCGCCGGAGAGGCAGGGGAAATAACATGGGCGCGGAACGGATAGGAATCATCGGGGGCAGCGGGCTCTACAACATGGAAGGCCTCGAGGGCGTGCGGCAGGAACTGGTCGATACCCCCTTCGGCGCGCCCTCCGACCGCTATGTCATCGGGCGGCTCCACGGCCGGGAGGTCGTCTTCTTGCCGCGGCACGGCGTTGGGCACCGTCTCATGCCGACGGAGATCAACTACCGCGCCAACATCTTCGGGATGAAAAAGCTGGGCGTCTCCTGGATAATCTCGGTGAGCGCGGTGGGGAGCCTCCAGGAGAAGTACCGTCCCCTCGACATCGTCATCGTGGACCAGTTCTTCGACCGCACCAGCAAGAGGGCCTCGACCTTTTTCGGCGACGGCCTGGCGGTGCACATCTCCTTCGCCGAGCCGGTCTGCCGGTCACTCGCGGGGATCCTCCACGAAGCGGGAAGGGAGATCGGCGCGTCCCTCCACATGGGCGGGACCTACGTCAACATGGAGGGCCCGGCCTTCTCCACCAAGGCCGAGTCGGCGGTGTACCGGGCGCTGGGGCTCGACCTGATCGGGATGACCAACCTCGTGGAAGCGAAGCTCGCGCGCGAGGCGGAGATCTGCTACGCCACCATGGCGATGGTCACCGACTACGACTGCTGGCACCCCGACCACGAGGCGGTGACGGTGGAGAAGGTGGTGAAAAATCTCCAGAAGAACGCCGATACCGCGAAGAGGCTCATCAGGAAGGCGGTGGAGAGGATTCCGCGTGTTCAGAAGTGCGCGTGCGGTCGAGCGCTCGAGACCGCCATCATCACGCAACGCGACGCGATCTCCGCCGAGACGGTCCTGAGGCTCGCCCCGATCGTCGGCAAGTACCTCGGCGCAAGGCGCTGAGGCGGGAAGGATGTCCGGGCAAAGGAGTTCCGAAGGATCACTGCGTTGTCGAGATCGAAGTGCTCGTCCCGCTGCTCCTGCTGCCGAACGAGCTCGATGCGGTGGTGGACGCCCCGCCGGTCGTGACCGGTGAGACCGGCGCGCTCGACGCCGCCGGGGAAGACGAGCCGGACGAGGTGTTCAACTTATCGCGCTTCGCCTTGGCCCGATCCTCCGCGGCCTTCCGGCGCTCTTCGACTCCGCGAGGCCTTTTAGCCCCCGCCGCTTTGCCGCGCGGAGCACCCGGTTTTCCGGCGGAGGCGGTCCTGCCCCCGCTGAAGTAGACGGGCTCGAAAGTCTTGGCGGGGTTGCGCACCCCCGCGACCTGGAAAAACTGGCGGTTCCCGTCTTCCGAGAGCCTCTCGATGGAGTCGATCGCCCCGCGGCTCAGGAAGGTGGTCACGATCCTGCCGCGGTGCGGCATCCGAACCTTGACGAGCTCCTTTGTTTCCTTGACCACCTTGCACTTGATCACTCCCCCGTTCCTGAGCGTGATGATGTCGGGGACGGCGGGCGCGGCCGCGGCCAGGGCGAGGCAGAGAACCGCCCCCCGTAGCGCCGCCCCCCGGCGGCGGTGATCTGAGCGAATGATGTCGGTCATGGTCGCCACCTCATTCCGTCATATAGCATAGCATAAATGGTACGGCGCCGCGGGGCAAAATGTTCGAAAAATGGTCGACAAACGGAATCCGGTCCCCCGGTCCCACCGTTTGGGAACGGCGCATTCAAAAACGGCCTGTCCAAAAACGGGCCCGGCAAAAAACGGCAAAAAACGGGCCTTGACAGGGGGGGGCGGCCCGGGGTATCCTGTTATGCTTCATTGTGGGCATTGTGCCCGCGATGGGGCATTTTTTGTCTTTGCGCGCTCGGCGCCGCAGGAGCGGTGTCCCCGCGGTAGGCTATGGGGTGTTCTACAATGACTCAGGACGTTTTTGAACGCATAATGCGGCGATACGTCGTCCCAATTTCTGAGCTCAGGGGAGGGGCCGGCGACTGCTTCTACTTCCTCAGGAAGAACGGGAGCTTCGTTTTCACCCAGGGCTACTGCCACCCCAAAGATGGCATCTACTGCAAGATCATCTATTTCCCCGAAAAGGGCGGGTGGATGCAGATACACGGGCGCGAATACGGGACCACAATCAAGCGTAGGGTGAACGGGAAGCTGGAGCTCGTCCCGCATAACCTTCAGCTGAAGCGCCACTTCGAGATCGACCCGACGCTTGACCCGAAGGAACCGCTCCCATGCTGGGCGGAGTACCATGTGAAGCTCCCCCTGAGCGAGTTCACGGGGTACTTCGACCATCGTAAATCGCTCCGTATGGCGATGGAGGATTATCCCAAGGTGCGGGAGGCGGTCACGAAGGCGAGCGAGATCCTCGAGGTCCCGCCCGAGCGACTCGGGTGCACCGGGTCGCTCTCATACGGGAGGCTCGAGGAGCCCGCGGACGACGTCGACCTGTGCATCTACGGGACCGTCGCCGAGAACGCGAGGGTGATCGAGCGGATCAGGAAGTTCACCCGAGACCCGGCGAGGAAGGTCGTCGAGTTCGGCAAGTTCTGGCCGATGCGGTTTTATCACCGCGACATCATGATCTGCCCGTTTTTCGAATACCTCGACCCGGGGGAGGTGCCGTTCAGGGAGCTCGACGTGGAGATCCTCCGCGAGGGGGTCCGGGCCGAGGGGCGCGTCAAGGATGATACCCACAGCATCTACATGCCGGTCGTGCTCACCCTCGACCAGGTGACGATTGACGGCGAGCCCCACGGCGACCTCACGCTCATCATTTACGACGGCTCCCTGCGCGGGGAGTATTACCGCGGCGACCGCCTCGTGATGGACGGCGTGCGCCTCATCAAGGTGCGGGAGCGGGGCAAGGTATTCCCCGCGCTGCTCGTGACCGTCAGCCCGCAGATCAAAAAAGCCTCCGCCTCTCCCGCCTGAAGCGCCGGCGATGGGATACGAACGCCATGCAGAACGGATTCTTCGCGACGATTGAACGCTATATGCTCCCCATGGAGAAGCTCGATCGCGTGATCGACTCGAGCTATTTCCTCCGGAAGAACCTGAGCTTCGCCTTCGCGCAGGGCTACTGCCATCCGCGGGGCGGGTTCTTCGGGAAGCTCATCAACTTCCCCGACCCGAACGGGACGCTTGATATCTTCGGGCGCCGCTACACGAACACCACCAAGAAGCTCGTGAACGGGAGTCTCGATCTCCTCCCGATCGACCGGCAGCTCGCGCTCCACTACGTTGCCGAGCCCGCATTGCGGAACCGCGAGGGAATCCCGCCCTTCGGCGACTACCACGTGCGATTTTCGCTCGACGACTGCGTCGGGTTTTTCGAGCATCGACATTCCCTGCGGGTGGCGGTGGAACTTCATCCGTGGCTCGCGCCCAAGATCGAAAAACTCGCGGCATTCCTCGGCCTGCCGCTCGAGCGCCTGGGCGTCACCGGCTCCCTCGCCTACGGGCGGATGGAGGACGAGCACGAGGACATCGACCTCGCCATCCACGCAAGCGTCGAGGAGCACCGTGCCATCACGGAGAAGATCGACGCGTGGCACCGGGACCCCGCCCACCGGGTCTTTGAATTCGGCAGGCATTGGCCGATGCGCTTCTACTACGACGGGACGCTGATCTGCCCCTTCTTCATCTACGGCAGGATCGAAGAGGCCCCGCTTGCCGATTTCAGGATGGAGGTCGTGAAGGGGGATGCCGCGTTCCGCGGGCGCGTCTCGGACGACCGCCACGCGATCTTCCTCCCGGTCTTTGCGCGGCTCGAGGGCGTGGTGGCGGACGGGGAGCCGTCGGGCGAGCTTCCCCTGATTGTCTACGACAGCTCCGTGCGCGGCGAGTACCGGAGGGGGGACCGGATCGAGGGGCGCGGCAGGCTGGTGACGATACGGACAAAGACGGATGAGTACCGCGCGATCCTCGTCACAAACGGCAACGCAGTCACGAAGGCGCGCGGGGGAGTTGCCGCGGGGTCATGACGCGCGAGGGCGACCGGGCCGCGCCGGCCCTACCGCACGGAGGGTGCATGGACGACCGGAGGAAAAGCGTGGAAAAAATGTATCCGGGGTTCTGGAAGACGATCGACCGGTACCTAGCCCCGATGGGGGAACTCGACGCCAGGATCTGGGATTCGACCTACTTCATGCGCCGCGACGACAGCCTGGTCTTCTGCGAGGGGTACTGCCACCCGAGCGGGTCGCTCTACGGCAAGATCATCTACTATCCCCACGAAAGGGGGCAGGTGAGCATCCACGGTCGCCCCTATGAGTGCCTCACCAAGAAGCTCGTGGACGATGAGATGATCTACATCACCCATCCGGCGCAGATCGCGCGCCAGTGCGAGATCGACCCGAGCCTGGACAGGGCCCGCCCCGCCTACGCGGAGTACGAGCTCGAGTTTAAAATGGGCCAGTTCATCGGCCACTTCAACTGCCGCAAGTCCCTCCGCACGGCGATGGACCGCTACCCGAGCATCAAGCGGGCGGCGGGCCAGGTCTCCGCGGTGCTCGATATCCCGCTCGAGCGCATGGGGGCGACCGGCTCCCTCGCCTACGGGGTGTACGACCCCAACGACGAGGATTTCGACGTGGTCTTCTTCGGCTCCGTCGAGGAGAACCGGCGCGTGGTCCGAAGGATCTACGAGGTAACCCGAGATCCCGCGAAGCAGGTGATCGAGTTCGGCAAGCTCTGGCCGATGCGTTTCCATTACCATGGAGTGCTTGTCTGCCCGTTCTTCGTCTACGCCGACTGGAACGAGGTGCCGCTCAAGGGCTTCACCATCGAGGTCCTCAAGGAGAAGATCTTCGCGACGGGACGCGTCTGCGAGGACACGCACGCCATCTACATGCCGGCGATCGCGCAGCTCGACAGCGTCATCATCGACCGTGAGAAGCACGCGCCGTTGCCCCTTATCATCTACGACGGGGCGATGCGGGGCGATATGCGCCAGGGCGACCGGGTGCGCTGCTACGGGATGCTCGTGCGCGTCACGCAGGGGCGCGAGGAGTTCGACGCGCTTCTGGTGAACCTCTACAACCAGATCGAGAAGGTCTACTAGAGAACGCCGGTGCGCTGGTTCGGTATTCTGCTCCCGCTCGCAGTGCTCGTCCTTGCGCCGCGCCCCCCTGCGGATGGCGTCCGTGCCGACGACCCGGCCGCCTTCAGGGATGAGCGGGCGGCCATGGTCGCCTCGCAGCTCGCCGACCGGGACATCTCCGACCCCCGCGTGCGTGCCGCGATGGGAAAAGTCCCCCGTCACCTGTTCGTCGCGCCCGCCCTCGCCTGGAGGGCATACGAGGACAATCCCCTCTCCATCGATTCCGGCCAGACCATCTCCCAGCCGTACATTGTCGCCCTTATGACCCAGCTCCTCGAACTGAAGTGGCCGGGCGCGAGGGTCCTCGAGATCGGGACCGGGTCCGGGTACCAGGCGGCGGTCCTTGCGGAGCTCGGGGCGGAGGTGTACTCGGTGGAGATCCTTCCCGCGCTCGCGGAGAGCGCCGCGGCGCGCCTGAAGAAACTCGGCTACCGGGGGGTGCGCGTCAGGGCGGGCGACGGCTACATGGGCTGGCCGGAACACGCGCCCTATGACGGGATCGTCGTCACCGCCGCGTGCCCGGAGGTTCCCCCGCCCCTCGTCGCGCAGCTCGCGGAGGGGGGGAGGATGGCGCTCCCCCTCGAGGCCCGCTTCGGCGGGGAGGACCTCGTGGTCGTGGAGAAGAAGGACGGCGCGGTGACCAGCCGGCGCGTCATCCCCGTACGGTTCGTGCCGCTGACGGGCCCGCGCGGTCAGGCGCCGTGATTTCTTTGTTGCATAGGTCCTATAGGACCCGTAGGACCTATACCTAAAAAGCCGCACAAGACCGATGTTGCCCCGCTCCGCGAAACGGGGTAGAATGGCGCTTCGAATAAGAGGAGGGGACAATGAAGACCCTGTGCATGACACTGGCGATCCTGTGCGCGGCGCCGCTCGCCGCGAGGGCGGCCGGAGAAGGGAAAGCGGTGGAGCCCGGCGCGCCCGCGGAGCCCGCGGTCGTGAAGGTCGATGCTCCCGCCCCGGCGCCCACCGGGGAAAAAGCCCCGGTCACGAAGGGCTCCTATTCCCACGAGGTCGGGAAGAAACTGAAGCGCGGCGTCGTGAACGTGGCCCGCGCGGGGACCGAGTTCTACGTCCAGCCGATGGAGGCGAAGCGCGTCAGCGGAAAGAGCATCTCGATGCTCTGGCCCGGTGTGGGCGAGGCGTTCGGAATGTTCCTCACGCGGCTTATGGGCGGCATCATCGAGGGCGCCACGTGCGTCGTCCCCTTCCCGAGCGGCTGGCAGCCGCTCCTCGACGAGTGAGGCGGGCATCCGGCTCATCGCGAAGCCGTGACGAGCGGTGTATGATAGTGGGTGCCTTGTTCGGGTCCCCCTGCCCGTCGATCATGAAGAAGCGCATCTCCGGCACGTCCACGAGAACGGCGTGCGTCCGCGGGGGATTGTAGGATTCCTTTTCACGCGAAGGGTTCCCCCTGGCCACAGATGACGTAGCATGGCTTCATCCTGATCGGCGCGGATCAGACGGAAGAGAACGATTGACATGCTGCACTATTAATGGTTTTCCCCACCATCCTTAGCTTTGGCCGCGGGATTCTTGAAAGCGACCGTCAGCTTCGCTCATTCTGCCGCATGTTAGCCCCACAACGACGGTAATACCCTTGCTGAGAACGGCTACTAAAAATAGGTAATAAAAGCATATGTATTGCATTTTGTAATTCTATAGTGTATAGTATCCAGTGGAGGGACCCAAGGGTCATGGAACTAAAACTGGAGTTTTCACCTGAGCTTGAGCAGGAGATCAGGAACGAGCTTCGCCGGGGAATGTTCCAGACGGCGACCTTCCTGACAATCCGTCAGATGAAAAACACCTACAACCTCAGCCTGCGCAACTACCACAGGAGCTACGCGGTCGCCCAGGCCATCCTTCAGAAGCAATTCCCCGAGTATTACCCGCAGATGAGGCTTTTCATCTGATCTTCGCCCTCATCCCCCCGCGTGGTCACATGGCCGGCCCCCAGGTACATCTCCCCGCGCGGCGGCGCCCCCGACCTGCTATACTATCCCCGTCATGAACGACTCCATCGAAATCGGCGAGTACCTCCGCCCCGTGGTAATGGAAAGAATGAAAGCGGCCATAGCGGATGCAGGGGGGAACGAGGTCTTCTTTCTCGGGAAAACCGGGCCTGAACAACTTGTGGAGGAGGCCGCCGTCCTCGCCCGGGGGGACGGCGAGAGCGTCCCCGCCGTCCTCAGAAAGGCCGCGGCGGGCGATGTCGTTCTGCACAACCATCCCGACGGGCTGCTCGTCCCCTCGAAAGCAGATCTCGCCGTGGCATCCGAGATGGGGAACCGCGGGACGGGCTTCTACATCGTGGATAACGCGGTCGAGCGCATCTACCCGGTCGTCGAGCCCTCCCCGAAGGAGGAGCGCGCCCGACTCGAAACCGAGAAACTCCGTTCCTACGTGCTTCCCGGCGGGCCCGTCTCGAAGTCGCTCAAGGATTTCGAGTACCGCGAAGAGCAGGCGCTCATGATAGGGCGGGTGGCGGCCGCGTTCAACGAGGACCGGATTTCCCTCATCGAGGCGGGAACTGGGACCGGGAAGTCGCTCGCCTATCTCATCCCGGCCATCTCCTGGAGTCTTCTCAACAAGGAGCGCGTAGTCATTTCCACGAACACCATCAACCTGCAGGAGCAGCTCATCGGAAAAGACCTGCCGCTCCTCCAGCGCATGGAGGGTCTCGGGTGCCGGGCCGTCCTCGTGAAGGGGAGGAGCAACTACCTCTGCCTGCGAAAGCTCGCCTCCGCGCGGGAGGAGGGGCAGCTTCTCCCCGGGCTGGAGGAGGAGGGGGAGGTGGAGGAGATGCTCCGCTGGGCCGGCAGGACCGCCGAGGGGAGCCTCGCGGACCTGAGCTTCATCCCCCGCCGGGACACATGGGAGAAGGTCTGCGCAGAGGCGGACCAGTGCATGCGGATCCATTGCCCCTGCTACGGAGATTGTTTTTTCTACAAGGCACGGCGGCAGGCCTCCTCGGCGGACCTTCTCGTGGTGAACCACCACCTCCTGATGGCCGACCTCGCCGTGCGCAGCCGCACGGAGGGCTATGACGGGCCCGCCGTCCTCCCGAGGTTCCAGAGGATCATCGTGGACGAGGCGCAGCATCTCGAGGAGGTCGCCACCGAGTACCTCGGGTTCAAGGTGTCGAAGTTCGGCTTCCTGAAGATACTCCGGCGCCTCCAGAGCGGAAAGGGAACCGCGCGGGGGCTCCTTCCGTTCATCTCCGCAAAGATCAGGGCGGGCGCGGGCGGGGTGGGAGGAGGGGGGACAAGCCAGGCGCTGTCGCGGATCGCCGAGACCATCATCCCGGCACGCCACACAGTCGAGTCCCAGCTCGACATCGCCCTCGGCCGGATCGCCTCGGAGATGCCCGCGTCGTGCGGGGATGAGGGAGGGGCGGGCGGACGCACGTTCAGGGTCACCCCGGAGGTGTATGAATCCGCCTTCTGGGCGCAGACGGTCCGCCCGGTCCTCAGGGAACTCGCGGGGGTGGTCGAGCCCTTCTCGGCGGAGCTCAAGGAGCTCGGCGCGCTCATCGGCCGCCTCCCGGACCCGATCAAGAAGACGCTCGAGGCCGCGTGCG
>JBAXOY010000057.1:0-18879 GCA_037133055.1 Chlamydiota bacterium | reverse complement strand
CGTCCACCCCCTGGTAGACGAGGGCGAGGCACGGCACGAGCCCGGGAGCCTCGCGCTCCGCGGGGGAGGTCGCAGCCGCGTCCCGTCCCGTCATGAACTTCACGATCTGGTTGAACTGGTCCCCGGCGACGAGGCGGTTCAGCCGCTCCCCTATGCCGCGCGCGGCGTCGTCCGGGATCGGGAAGCCGAACTCCTTCTCGAAGGCGATCCGCGCCCGAGAGGTGACCGGGCCCTTGAGCTTCTCGGCCAGCGAATCCCTGACAGGCCCGTAGAACTCCTCCGCCTGCGCGACGCTCATCCGGAGCACCTTCACTGCGATGATGTAGAGGTCGGCCTTCGAAAAGATGTCGATGACGTTGCCCGCGCGGATGCTCCGGGAGCTGAAGATGTCCGGTTTGATGAGCACCGTGGTCTCCTCGGGCTTCTCCCCCTTCGGCCAGGGGATCACGTTTTTCAAAAGGCCGCCGTCACGCGCCGCGTAGTTCGCCCACACCCGCAGGGCCGGCCCGGCATCCTCCCCGTCGGGGATGACGAGGACGGCAGGCTCGAAATATTTCACCATGCCGCGCTGATCCTTGATGCAGTCGCCGTAGGTGTCCCTGATGCACTCGCCGGAAAGGCTGCTCCGGGTGATGTGCCCCACGACGTCGGTGAGCTCGTGGCACGCGTTTCGCCCCTTGAAGAGAAGGAACATCACCCGGCGCCGGTGGCCGCGCTCGCCGGGCGCGTAGTTCTGCCGGATATAGTTCTTGATGAGGGTCCGCACCTGTCGGTCCGGCTCTTTTCTGCCGACCGGGATGGTGTCGAGGTAGTCGGCGACCAGTTCGGGCGAGGGGGCGTACATCCGCGCGGCGACGAGCTCGAGGGTTGAGCGCGACAGGAGCCGGCCGATGATGCCGCCGGTGCGCGACTTCCGTATGGTGTACGGGTTGACCGCGACGAAACAGAGCTCTTCAGGCATACGCGACCCCTTGGCAGGAAGCGGCCGGACGGTTCCGGCGCCCCCCTAGATGGAACAAGCAGAATGAGTGCTCACTCTGCTTGTTCCGGCTTCGCAGGGCACGGGGCGGGACGCGCCGACCGCCCCGGGAGATCATGCCTTGCCCGTTATCTTGAACATGCCCGTGCCGCAGTCGGGGCACTTCCCCTTGATCGCCTTTTTGCCGTTCTTCAGGGTGACGTCCTCCGGGCCGACCATCTCCTTCTTGCCCTTGCACTTCACGCAATAGCCCTCTGCCATTTCAAACCTCCCTGTTGAGAGAACCGTTTAAGCGGTTCAATCGGTTCAAACAGTTCAAACCGCCCGATGTCATCCTCGCATCCCTGCCGGTTGGCAGGTCTTGCGCCTTTACCGTGAATCTCGCTTTTCGCACGCGGGACTAGTCTGTCGCGCGGGGTACATTCTCATTCGAGCTCCCTGGTAATGTCAAGGAGAATCCCCTCCTTCTTGACGGCGAGTGTCTGGAAGATGATCGTGTCCACCTCCCCTGAGAGGCCGAAGTTGATAATGCCCTCCTCCCATGTCGGGGGCGCCCCGTCGCGGCTCAGGCAGATCCTCTTCTCGTCCTGCGTATAGACCTGGGCATGCGTCGCCTTCTCAAAGTCGTCCGCGTTCGAATCGGGGGTAAGGTCCTGGGCGAACGACCCCTCGAACCGGTCCATGTAAAGGGTGATCTTGCACACGCTCCGGTTCAGCCGGTCCAGCACCACGGTGATCCCCTTCTCGATATAGCGCATCACCTCGAAGTTGTCCCTCTCGATCACGCGGCCCCTGTCGGGCTTGCCGAGCACCCGGATGACCTCGTCGGCGTGCGTCCCGATCGTGATGCCGGCCGCCGAGAACTTCTTCATGTCGACCACGATGTCGCGGAACTCCCTCAGCGTGACGGCCTTCGGCCATCCTACCCTTTCGAACTCGACGAGCGCGGCGACGCCGGGCGAAGGCGGCTTGCCGTCCGGGCTGAGGTAGAGCGTGTCATTTTTTTTGTTGAAGATCAGGGGAGACGCCTCTTTCTCCCACGTCTTCATCACCGCGCCGAGCGAGAACGGGTTCCCGTACAGGCCCGCAGAGGTGTTGAGCGGCGCATCCACCTTCTTCACCTCGCCCATGTCGGCCCAGTTGAACCTCTTCCCCTTCTCGCCTCCCTCTATCTCGTGTGCCTTCGACACGTGCACGCGGATGCCATAATTTGGATACCCGAGGACCACGTACTTTCCCGCGCGGCGCCACTTCCCGACCGGCCCGAGGAGCTGTTTCACCTTCGATGCCGGGTCGCCGACCCTGAGCCCGCCGATGGTAAAATCCTCGAGGTTGATTTCGATGTTCGGCATGCGGTCGAACGCGAGCGTTTTGAGGCGGTCGCTTTCGTCAAAATTGAGGACGGCTTTCTCGGGGCTCTGCGGCTCGCCCTTCCGATAGGCGCACATCCGCGAGGCCGATTCCTGGTATATGCGGTCCTTCAGGTAGTCGTGAAAGGCGGGCTTCCGCTGCGTGAGGGAGAACCGCTGGACGCACCCTCCGTCAAACCTGCCGAGCGCGACCACGATGCGGCTTATCCGCCCGTCTTTCTTGAGCGCAAAGACCTTGATCCCCTCCCGCTCCCATTTGCCGATAAGCTCCTTCCCGCGGGCGCCATAGCGGTCGGGCGGGCCGAGGCGCTCCAGGATAGTCGAGGTCGGGTCGCCCAGGCCCACGCCCGCCACGCTGAACCGGTCGAAGTCGATGGCGTAATTTTCCTCCCACGCGAAGGTCACCTTGGTGAGCCATCCCTCGACGTTGAAGGCGAGCAGGGCCGTTTCGCGATTGGGGGCGCGGTCGTCCTTCTTGAGGAAGAGGGTGTTGGGCGCGTCCTTGTAGATCTGGCGGGCGAGAGGCCTCAGCAGTTCCGTTTCCCTGACGTCGGTCGAAAACGGCTGCGTGAAGGAGCCCGTGAAGCGGTCGTACGGGGGCAGCCCCTTGATGTACATATCGATCGACTCGATGCGCTTTGTCTCCGCGAGGAAGACAACCCTGATGCCCTTTGTGAAATAGCCGTAGATGAACCTGCCCTGCTGCTTCGCCGGTGCCCGGGTATCCAGGGCTTCGTCGTCCGCATCCCCCTGGCCCCGCTCCTTTTCCTTCTCGGACTCCTCCACGATGGCAGAGAGCTGCTGCTCTTCATCGGGGGCGCCGAGCAGGGCGCGCACCTCGTCGGGCGTCGAGAGGAGCCCCGCGCCGTCCACGGTGAACGTATCGAGGTCGATGCGGCAGCCCGGCTGCGGCGTGGGAGCGGCAGCGGGGGTGTCGGCAGGAACCGGGGCGGCGGCGGGGGCCGGCGCCGGGATACACACTACGAGCGCGGCGATAACGATCGCGAGTGCTGCGGGCACCGGACCCTCCTTGTGACTGGACCTTACACTAGCATCCCGCCCGCGGGCAAATCAAGCGAAAATGCCCGCGTGACGTAAGGGGACGCATCTTGGGGAGGACAACTCCTATTCTGATCAGGCTTTAACGTAGCACGCAGATGCACGCAGATCGTCAGGATACAAAACGGGGACAAAAGCGGCGGGATACCCGAATTGGACGCGGATTTCGCAGATGAACGCAGATACCATAGAGAATAGTTGAGACGCCATTCTTTTACAAAAGCAGATGGGACGCGGATTGCCGCGGATGAACGCGGATTTTTAACGCCGCGTGCTCCCATCGCGAGCCTTTAATCTTGACCCATTGTGGTATTTGCGTGCTCTGCGTTCATCTGCGTCCCAAAAGCCTTTGTATCTTTGTTCCGCATTTTATCCGCGTTCATCCGCGGCGATCCGCGTCCAGAGTCTCTTTGCCGTTTTCTTCGTGGTGAAACTCATCTTTATCCGCGTCCATCCTGACGATCTGCGTTCATCTGCGTCCCGGCGGTGAAGCGTGTAACGCTGAATTCCTGTTTCATGCTAGCGGAACCGCATCCCGAGCAGTCTCCCCGCGATGAGGATAAGCGGCGAGAGCAGGCCGCAGACGGCGGCGGCGCGCAGAGCGCGCGCCGCGCCCCGGAGCGGACCCCCCGCGGCGGCGAGGATCGAGGCGGCGATGATCACGACCGCATTCGCGGCGACCGCCGCGGCGCCAAAGAAGCGAAACCCGTCCCGGCCCTTCACGACCGCGTTCCCCCATCCGCCGAGTGTCGGCGTCCCTTTCTCGATGAGGGCGATGTTCAGCAGGGCGAGCAGCGTGACGAGCGAGAACGCGATCGCGGTAAACGCCGCGCGATTTCTTTCCCCCGCCGGCCGCGGCGCGCGGCCGTGGGATTCCCACGGCCTCAGCACCAGCAGGACCACCGCCTGGCCGAGGATCGCCGCCTTGACGTTGAGGAAGACATCCTGGAGATCGTAAATTCTCGACGGGAGAAGCCCCTGGAACGACTCGTCGGCGAGTCCCAGTTCGGAGGTGACAAGTGCCGCCCATAGACAGAACGTCCATCCCTCTCTCTCCCCCTCCATCGCCCAGAACACGAAGATGCTCATGAGCGCGTACTGGGCGATGTGGATTCTCATGATCGGCTCGCGGAGTGAGCAGAAGAGGGCCGCGGAGACGCCGCAGACCCCGGCGAGCAGGAGATAGACGGATATCCTGACCTCCCTTTTTTTCGCGACGAGGTACCAGGCGAGCGCGGCGACGAGCGCGAGACCCGCGGCGAGGGGCAGCGCATCGGCGGCGGGATCCCCTCCCCGCGTGCGGACCAGGTCCCACCCGCGCCGCATGAAGGGGAGCGTGAGGAGGTAGCCACCCACGATGAGCCAGCGGATTCCCGTATGCACGAGCCTGTTACCCCTAACCCAGTGTGTGCGTATGCGCGTATCGGCGTAGATGGGCAGTAACACCTTTCTCACCCTTCACACCCTTCGCACTTTTCTTTTACCTCCCCCACCCCGATTTCCGCCAGACAAAGCCGGTCCCGGCATTCCCGCATCCCCTCCGTTCCACACGGCGCGCAGGCGGCGCGGCCCGTCACCACCGTGACGCGCTTACCCCGCGGCGCCCACACGGCGGGGTCCGTGGGGCCGAAGATCACCGCCGACGGGACGCCGAGAAGCGCCGCAAGGTGGGATATGCCGCTGTCGTTCCCGACGTAGTGCCGGCATCCGGACAGGAGAGCCGCCGCCTGCGCCACGTCGAAGCCGGATGCGTGCACGACGCCGGGCATATCGGACCATGCCCTTTCGCCCCGATCCCTCTCGGCGTCGCCCCGGAATACCAGCACCCGCGTGCCGGACCCCGCCAGGGAGGATGCGAGGGCTTCATACCTCTCGCGCGGCCAGTTTTTCCCCTCCGATCCGCTCCCGGGGTGGATGGCTACGGTCTCCGCGCACGACAGCCCGCGGGCTCCCCGCCATGCCGCGGCCCACGCGACCGCATCCGCCGGCAGGCCGCAGCGCAGGGGGCCGGGGTCCGCCAGACCGGACGCGCGGATCTGTGCGTCGATATGCGCGCCGACGGATATCCGCGCCTCCGCGGGGGGAAACGGCTCCAGCGAGAGAAGCCGGGAGGCCCCCGCGGCGGTTTTCAGGCGCTCCGCCCAGTCCGCGCCGCGGCCGCCTAGGGCGGAGACCACGATGTCGAAGACGCGGGGGCATTTCTCCGGGGCCGCCCAGCGGGGCGCGTCAAATTGGAGGGCCTCGTCGCAGAGGCCCGCTCCGCGGAGCAGGCAGGCATGGCGCGGATAGCCGAGGTAGGCGATCCTCGCGCCGGGGAAGGAGCGCCGGAAGGACTGCCACAGGGGCCACCGGGTCACGAAATCCCCGAGGCCCCCGAGGCTCACGACGAGGAGCGATGTGACCTTGGAGACGGATGGGGGCATATCGTCAGGGTACACTGCAGTATCTGCGCACTCTGCGTCCCGGCGTTGTGGTGCCGCGCTACGCCGCTCCCCTCCGCGCCCCCGGCCAGAGGATCAGGATCGGCGCCGCGATATAGACCGTGGAGTAGATGCCCGAGATCATGCCGACGATGAGGGCGAAGGCGAAGTCGTGGATCACGCTCCCGCCCCAGATGAATATGCAGACGACCGTCATCAATGCGGTGAGCGAGGTGATGATGGTGCGCGAGAGCGTCTGGTTGATGCTCAGGTTGACGATATCCCTGAAGCTCGCCTTCTTCATGATCCGCAAATCCTCGCGGATGCGGTCGAAGATCACGATGGTGTCGTTGATCGAGAAGCCGACGATGGTAAGGAGCGCCGCGATGATCCCCAGGTCGAACGGCCGGTTCGTGAGCGCACAGAGGGCCACGGTGACGAACACATCATGGACCAGGGCGAGCACGCCCCCGAGGCCGTACTGTATGCTGTGGAACCTGATCCAGACGTAGATGATGATGGCGACGAAGGAGAGCAGCAGCCCCATCACGGCCTGCTGCCTGAGAGCCCTGCCGGCCACCGGCCCGACGACCTCGGACCTGAGGAGCAAGGAGGGATTATCGGGGAATTTCTTCTTGAAGAGTTCCAGCATCTGAGCGCTCTGGTCAGTGGCGGTCTTGATGATGAGCTCTCTCCCTCCTTCGACGTTCTGGAGCATCGTCTCCTGGAGGCCGATCTCTTTCAGCGTGCTCCGGACCTCCGCCATGTTCACCGGCTTGGCGAAGCCGTATTGCTGGAGCGCGCCGCCGCTGAAGTCGACGCCGAAATTGTTCCTCCATCCCCTGTGGAAGAAGCTGTACATTCCGACCGCGATGATGATCGTGGAGAGCCCGATCGCGTACCAGAGCTTTCCGATGAAATCGATCTTCGTCATTTTGATCGCCTGAAGCATGCGGAGGCGCGTGAACGACGGTTTGAGGCACATGCAGTCGAATATCGCGCGCGTGACGAACAGGGCGGTCCACATGCTGGTGAGGATACCGATGCTCAGGGTGACCGCGAACCCCCGCACGGGGCCCGTGCCTATCCAGTAGAGGATGAGCGCCGCGGCGAGCGTGGTGAGGTTCGAGTCGATGATCGTGACGAACGCCTTGGCATAGCCGTTCTCGATTGCTGCCCGTATCTTCCTCCCGATGGCGAGCTCTTCTCTCATGCGCTCGAAGATGAGGACGTTTGCATCGACCGCCATGCCGAGGCTGAGGATGATGCCGGCGATGCCCGGGAGGGTGAGCGTGGCGCGAAACATCGACAGCGCGGCGATCATCAAAAGGCCGTTGAAGAGCAGGGCAAAATCGGCGACGATGCCCCCCCGGAGATAGTACACCGCCATGAAGACCGCGACGAAAATGAGGCCGAGCAGCGAGGCCTTCACGCCGGCAAGGATCGAATCGCGGCCGAGGCTCGGCCCCACCATCCTGTTCTCCGCGATCTTCACGGGGGCCGGCAGCGAGCCCGCCCTGAGGACGATCGCGAGGTCGTTCGCCTCCTCGACGGTGAACCGCCCCTCGATGAAGGGGCTCGAGTCAAGCTTGACCATCATGAGCGGCGCGGAATACACGACGTCGTCGAGGACGATGCCCAGGCGGGCCACCACCGGGTTCTTCGGGTCCTTGTACTTTCTCTCCGCCTCGCCGGAGACGATGCGGAGCTTCCGCATCCCCTCGCGATCGAAGTCCATCGTCACCACGGGCTGGTTGAACGCGCCGGCGCGGCTCAGCTTGGCGTTTTTGAGCGAGAGCCCCTTGATGACCGCCTCGCTCTGGATCAGGTAAAGCCCCTTCACGCGGTCTTTCGTCCGGGGGGACGGGAGCGTGCGGCCGAACTGGAACTCGTAGCCCTGGGGGACGAGCTCCTTCACCTCGGGGGAGGCGATGATGGCCTCGACGAGCTTCACCTTTTTCTCGGGGATCTGCCAGTAGGTGTAGCCGACCCCGTCGTTGGTGCGCCCCTTTTCGTCCTCGAGGTACTGGAGGATCGGTTTTTTCGCGTTGATCTTGTTGAGCGTCCGCTGCGCGAGCATGTCCTCGGAGACCAGCTTGAACTCGAGGAGGGCGGTTTTCCCGATCAGGGCAAGGGCGCGCTGCGGGTCGTCGATGCCGGGAAGCTGGACCACGATGCGGTCGCGCCCCTCGGGAAAAATGGAGGGTTCGGCGACGCCGAACTCGTCCACGCGGTTTCTGATGATCTCGAGCGACCGTTCCCGCGCATCCCTCCTGGCGTCCTCGGGAAGCTCTTTCGTCTCCACCTGGAGCACCACGTGCATGCCGCCCCTCAAGTCGAGGCCGAGGTTCAGGACCCTGCGCGGGTCGCCGCGGAACCACTTCTCAAGCGAGTAGAAGAGTCGGGCGCTTATTCCCTCGCCGTCCACCTCCGGATCGCGGGCCGCCCACTCCTTCTCGATGCCCTTCCGCGCCTCGGGCGAGAGTCCCGCCCAGCGCGCCGTCGGGTAGATGTAGTAGAAGCAGACAAGGAGCACCGCGAAGATGAGCGTGATTCTCCAGCGCAGGTTGCGATTCATCGATCCTCCCCTTAAGTCGTAAGTTGTAAGCTCTAAGCTGTAAGCTTATAGCTTAGAGCTTACAGCTAGTCACAGCATCTTGGCCCCGTTGATCACCAGCTCCAGCGTGCAGCCGAGGAATAGTGCGGCCTTCCGGGCGATCACCATCCTCGACATGAAAATCTCGAAATACTCCATCACCTTCGAGAGGCGGGTGTCGATCTTCAGGTCGTAGCGGATCGTGCGCTTTTTGCGGCTCACGAGGACCACCGACCGCTTCGCGGAGTAGTTCACGCGGTCGTGGGTGTCGAAATCCATCTTGTTGTTCTTGCGGACGCGGCCGCGGTGGACATCGATCTTGTCGGCGAGGATGAGGGCGGCCGAGATATCGCTCATCGGCTCCCCGTTCTCCTCCTGGTGGTGCCCGATCGCCGAGACGACGTCGGCGATCTCCCCCGCGGGCATCCCCAAGCCCTGCAGGATGTCCCGGGCCATGGCGCTTCCGGTGAGGGCGTGGTTCTCCCGGTTCACCAGGTTGCCGAGGTCGTGGAGGTAGCCGGCGATCGCCGCGAGCTCCGCCTCCCGCGCGCCGCGCCCGAGTTTCACGAGGATGTCCCGCGCGTCGTCCGAAACGATGCGGGCGTGCCGCGCCCCGTGCTCCGTGTAGCCCATCGACACCATGCACCGGTCGGTTTTTTCCAGGTAGGCGTTGACCTCCCGGTTCTTCCTGACCTGTTCTATGGTAACGGCGTTCACGTGGGCTCGCTCTCCCGTTTTGTCACCGCGGCGATCGCGGTCTTCGAGAACTCGATCTTCACATTGTCGGCGACCTTCAGCACCACGATATCGTCCCTGACCCCCGCCACGACCCCGTGCATGCCCCCGGAGGTGACCACCTGATCGCCCTTTTTGATGGAGGCGAGCAGATCCTTCACCTCCTGCTGCTTCTTCTGCTGGGGCCGGAACATAAGCAGGTAAAAGATCGCACCCAGCATTCCGATCATCGGGAGGTAGGACATGATTCCGGGCGCCTCCCCCCCCGGGCCCGAGGGCGAAGAGGCCATCCCCGCCGCGCGCGCCGCTCCCAGAATCCCCGTCGACAGCATGTTCATGTGCACGACGCCCCTCCGTATTCGTACCGGTCGATGAAATCCCGTTTGAACGCCGCGAACGTCCCCGCGGCGATTGTCTCGCGCATCTGGGCCATGAGCCGGTGGTAGAAGTACAGGTTGTGGTATGTCACCAGTCTGAGTCCCAGCATCTCCCCCGCGTTGAACAGGTGCCGCAGATACGCCCGCGTGTAGTGCCTGCAGGCGGCGCAGCCGCACCCCTCCTCGATCGGGCGGAAGTCGTCCCTGAACGCGCCGTTCTTCACGGGGAGCTTCCCCCGGGCGGTGAACGCCGTCCCGTTCCTTCCGTTCCGCGTGGGCATCACGCAGTCGAACATGTCCACGCCGCGCGCCACCGCCTCGATGATCTCGACCGGGGTGCCGCACCCCATCAGGTACCGGGGCCTCCCGGAGGGAAGGATCCCGCAGCACTGGGCCACGGTCTCCAGCATGAGTGCCCCGGGCTCGCCGACGCTGAGGCCGCCGATGGCGTACCCGTCGAAGCCGATCCGCACAAGCTCCTCCGCCGAGCGCATTCTCAGCCCGGCGTACGTCCCTCCCTGGACGATGCCGAAAAGCGCCGCGTGCGTCGACCGGCGGGCATTTTTGCAGCGGAGGGCCCATTCTAGGCTCCGCTCCATCGAATTGCAAGCATAATCCCGCTCGCACGGGTACGGGGTGCACTCGTCGAGGACCATCATGATGTCGGAGCCGAGCGTCTCCTGCATCCCGATAGCGCCCTCGGGGCTCAGGAAATGGGCCGCGCCGTCGATGTGGGAGCGGAACGCCACCCCCTCGGGGGAGATTTCGCGCAGGGTCGCCAGGCTGAAGACCTGGTACCCGCCGCTGTCGGTGAGCAGCGCCCCGTCCCAGTGCATGAAGGAGTGGAGCCCCCCCGCGCGGCCGACGATGTCGGTGCCGGGCCGGAGCGAGAGGTGGTAGGTGTTGCCGAGGATGATGCCGAATCCGATCTCGTGCAGCTCCTCGGGGCTCATCGTCTTCACCGTTCCCTGAGTCCCGACGGGCATGAATACGGGGGTGTCGATGGGGCCGTGCGCGGTGGAGAGCCTGCCGACGCGCGCCTGGGTGGCGGTGTCCCTGTGGAGAACGGTGAAGTCCATCTATAAAATCCCAAATCCCAAATCCAAAATCCCAACGATGGGCATCATTGTGGGACGGCCCCGGTTGAAACGGGCATCTCACGCGGCGTGATGAGCGCGGGAGTGACTGCCGGGGTTTCGCGCGCGGTCACGGTCGCCCGCCCGGGAACCCGCTCCGTGAGGACCCGGTAGCCCTTCCCGTCCGACTCCACCGTGACCATCCCGTATCGCCCCGTCTGGTACACCTTCGCCCCCGCCTTGCGCAGCCTGTCGATGGTCTCAATGTACGGGCCGTCAGGGCCGGTGCTGTCGGTGCTCACGACTGCGACCTCGGGCTTCACGGACAAAAGGAACGGCTCCGAGGAGGACGACTTCGACCCGTGGTGCGCGACCTTGAGTATCTGCGACCTCAACCCCCCCCCGATCCGCCTTACCATCCCCTTCTCCGCGCCGCTCCCGGCATCCCCGGTGAAGAGGAAGGAGACCTTCCCGTAGCGGAGCTGGATGACGATCGAGCTGTCGTTGGTGCTTCGCGGCTTGCCCGAGGGGCTCAGGACCCGGACCGTGAGTTCCCTTCCCAAGTCGAGACTATCCCCCGCTTTCGCGGTGCGATAGCGTGTCCCCGCGCGGTTCTTGACGGACTTCAGGACCCGCTGGTAGAGCCCGGTCGTGTGAGGATAGCCGGGATCGAGAAACTCCCCCACTGCGAGCGGGCTCTCGAGAATAGCGGGCATCCCCCCGATATGGTCGCCGTCCGCGTGCGACATCACGACCGTGTCGATCCGCCGGATCCCCTTCTTTCCCATGAAAGAGAGGACCGCCTCGCCCCCCCTGCGGCCTCCCGCGGCGTCGATGAGCACGCACTTCCCCCCCGGCGTTGTGATGATGGTGGCGTCGCCGTGCCCGACCTCGAGAAAATATACGGCGAGCGGCGCCGCGGGGGCGGGCGCGGCGGCCGGCTCCGCACCGCGTGCCGGCGGCAGGAATGCGCCGATGACAATGCACGAAATCAGCAGGAGGCGGAGATACCTTTTTCTCATCTTTTGGGATTTGGGATTTGTCCGCCTTCGGCGGAGGATTTGGGATTTAAAATTAACATCGCGTCTCCGTAGCTATAAAACCTGTACCCCTCTCTCTTGGCGATCTCGTACAGTTCGAGCACGCTCTCCCTGCCCGCGAGCGCGGCGACCAGCATCAGGAGCGTCGAGCCGGGGAGATGAAAGTTGGTGAGCAGGTTTTCCACGACCCTGAACCGGTAGGGGGGATAGATGAATATCTCCGTCCACGCCGCGCCCGCCCTGACAACACCGCCTTCGTCGGCGGCGGCTTCGAGCGCCCGCGCCGAGGTCGTCCCCACCGCCACCACGCGCCTCCCCTCGCGGCGCGCCCGGTTGATCCTTTCCGCGGCCCCCTCCCCGATCTCGTACCACTCGGGGTGCATCCTGTGATCCGCGACGTACTCCCCGCTCACCGGCCTGAAGGTGCCCGGGCCGACGTGGAGGGTGAGCGTCGCCGTTTCGATCCCCCGTGACGCGAGCCGCTCCAGAAGTTCCGTGGAGAAATGAAGCCCCGCGGTCGGAGCGGCGACCGCACCCCGTTGCCGCGCGTACACCGTCTGGTATCTCTCCCTGTCCTCCCTGTCTCGTGTATCTGGGATTTGAGATTCGGGATTCCTTCCGTTGGGATTTGGGATTTGGGATTCGGGATCTCTTCCGTTGGGATTTGGGATTTTGGATTTGGGATTTCTTTTAATATACGGCGGCAGCGGCACCCTGCCGATCCTGTACACCTCATCCCAGAACTCGCCCTCCCCCTCAAATCGGACCGTGAAGATCCCCCCGGGGATTCTCTCCCCCACCCGGGCGACGAGCGAACTCCCCTCGAACTCGATCTCCGCCCCTCCCCTCAGCCGCGCGCCCGGTTTGAGGAGGCACTCCCATTCCCCCCCTTCCCGCTCACGCAAAAGGAGCACCTCCACCTGCCCGCCCGTGCCCGCCTTCCTGCCGATCAGCCTGGCGGGGAAGACCTTCGTGTCGTTGAGCACCAAAAGGGCTGCATCTCCAAGGTGGTCGCCGATCCCGGAAAAGCCGGCGTGGCTGACCGTGCCGCGGTCGGCTCGGAATACCATCAGGCGTGAGTCCTCGCGCCGCGGGGCCGGTTCCTGCGCGATGAAGGAGGCGGGCAGGGCATAGTCGAAATCGGCGGTCCTGAGGCGGGTCATGGCATCGCGCATCCGGCGTTGAAGGTCCTCAGAGGAACTCCCCCTGAGCCCCGGAGCCGTTTTTCTTTTCCCCGAACCGCCCGTAGGCCTTGTCCGTGGCGACCCGCCCCTGGGAGGTCCTCTTGAGGTACCCCTGCTGGATGAGGTACGGCTCGTACACCTCCTCGAGGGTCCCCGGCTCCTCCCCCACCGCGACGGCAATGCTGCCGATGCCGACGGGCCCCCCGCCGAAGCTCCGGATGATCGTCGTCAGGATCCGCGCGTCCATCTCGTCGAGGCCGTGCCGGTCCACGTCGAGCATGGCGAGGGCCGCGTCGGCGATTTCCGCCGTGATGCGGTTTCCCGCCTTCACCTGGGCATAGTCCCGCACCCGGCGGAGCAGATTATTGGCGATGCGGGGCGTCCCCCGTGCCCGCCTGGCGATCTCCGCCGAACCCCCGCCGTCTATCTCGACGCCGAGGATGCGCGCGCTTCTCAGGACGATCCTATCGAGGTCGTCCACCGGGTAGTAGTCGAGCCGAATCGCCATGCCGAAGCGCGAGCGGAGCGGCGCGCTGATGAGCCCGCTCCGGGTAGTGGCGCCGAGGAGCGTGAACCGGGCGAGATTGAGCCGCACGCTCCGGGCGTTCGGCCCCTGGTCGATGATGATGTCCAGAGTGAAATCCTCCATCGCGGGATAGAGGTATTCCTCGATGACCTTGTTGATCCGGTGTATCTCGTCGATGAAGAGGATGTCGCCGTTTTCGAGGTTGGTGAGGAGCCCCGCGAGGTCCCCTGCCTTCTCGATCACCGGCCCCGAAATCGCCTTGATATTCGAGCCCATCGCCTTGGCGATGAGATAGGCGAGCGTGGTCTTCCCGAGGCCCGGGGGGCCCGAGAAGATCGCGTGTTCGAGCGCCTCGCCCCGCTCGCGCGCGGCGCGGATGAATATCCCGAGGCGCTCCTTGACCCTCTCCTGCCCGATGAAATCGCCGAACTCGGCGGGGCGGAGCGTGAGGTCGAGCTGCGGGTCCTTGTCCTTCAGCGCCTTTTCCACGAATGGTTCGGTCATAACCTCACACCCAGACAGCCCTATGTCGCCGCCTTCAGCGCCTCGCGGATGAGCGTCTCCGCGTCGACGGCCTTCCCGATGCGCTTCATGGCCGCGTGGACTGCCTTCTGCGCCTCGAGCCGCGAGTAGCCGAGCGAAACAAGGGCCAGCATCGCGTCGTTGCCCGCGCGGCCCTCCGCCGGCGCTTCCCGCTCCTCACCCTCGATCTCGATCGCGGCGATCCTGTCCTTCAGCTCCACGATGAGGCGTTCGGCCTTCTTTTTGCCGATGCCGGGGACCGCGGAGAGCATCGCGACGCTCCCCTGCCGCACGGCGCTGCGGAAGTTGCGCGGCGAGATCCCGCTCAGGATGCCGACGGCGATCTTCGGCCCGATCCCGGAGACGCTGATGAGCATGCGGAAGAGCCCGCGCTCCTCCTCGGTCATGAAGCCGTAGAGCGTCATCCCGTCCTCTCGGAGGTGCAGGTGGGTGAGCACCGTGACCCGCTCCCCCTTCCTCGGGAGCCGGTCGAAGCTGCTCAGGGGGATGACGCACTCGTAGCCGATACCCCCGACATCGACCACAATGCTGGTCGGCCGCGCCTGTCTGAGTTCGCCCTCGAGGTGCGTGATCATCCCGTCATCCCTTCACACGGCCCCGCGTCGGCCGCGCACCCTCCTTGATCTGAGATCTGAGATCTGAGATCTCAGATCTCACGCCGCCTCCCGCGAAGGCGCGGCACAGGGCGATGGCCAGCGCGTCCGCGGCGTCGGGGGAGCTTGGCTCCTCGTCCAGCCCGAGGAGGGACTTCATCATGAACTGGACCTGGCTCTTCCGGGCGCCCCCGTTGCCGAGCACCGCCTGTTTCACGCGCCGCGGCGCGTACTCGAAGACCTCCACGCCCTTCTCGGCCGCCACCAGCATCGCCACGCCGCGGGCCTCCCCGAGCTTCAGGGCCGTCCTGACGTTCTTGCAGAAAAAGATCCCCTCGAGCGCCATCTCCCCGGGGCGGTAGTCGTCGAAGACACCGCCCAGCTCCCGGTAGATATTCAGGAAACGGATGGGGAGCGGGGCGCCGCGGCGGTTTCTGACGCACCCGCAGGCGACGAACGAGATGCGGCCCCCATCCTTGTCCACGATCCCGTAGCCGGTCACGAGCGTGCCGGGGTCGATACCGATGATTCTCACATCATCCCCGAGGGCTATTTCCCGGCCGCGGCCTCAACGATGTCATCCGGGAGATCCGCGTTCGTCGAGACGTTCTGCACGTCGTCGTGGTCCTCGAGCTCCTCCATCAGGGCAAGGACGTGCTGCGCATCCTTGCCGGTCACGCCCACCGTGCTCTTGGGGATGAGCGCGAGCTCGGCGACGGTGTACTTGATCCCCTTGGCGTCGAGCGCCTTCTTGACCTCATCGAGCGCCTCCGGCTTCGTGTAAATCTCGTAGGACTCCTTTTCCTCCGCGCTGAAATCCTCCGCGCCGGCGTCGAGGGCGAGGGCGAGGAGCTGGTCCTCTTCGATCACCCCCTTCTCGACGGCGATGAACCCCTTCTTGGCGAAGTTCCAGGCGACGGACCCGGCCCCGGCCATCCGGCCGTTCTTTTTGTCGAAGATATTGCGGATCTCGGATGATGTCCGGTTCTTGTTGTCCGAGAGGCAGTCCACCAGGAGCGCGACCCCGCCCGGGCCGTATCCCTCGTAGGTGATCTCCTCGTAGGAGACCCCGGGGAGCTCCCCGGTCCCCTTCTTGATCGCCTTGTCGATGTTGTCCGCGGGCATGTTGTACTGCTTCGCCTTCGCGATCACCGTGCGCAGGCGAGGGTTCGAGTCCGGGTCGCCCCCCCCGAACCGCGCCGCCACGCTGATCTCCCTGACGAACTTGCTGAACACCTTCCCCCGTTTCTGGTCCGCTGCGCCCTTCTTGTGCTTGATGCTCGCCCACTTTGAATGTCCGCTCATGGGGTTCCCCCTCCGCCGTGCGCCCTGCTCTACCGGATTATATGCTATTCCGGCCCCGAGAAAAAGCCAAACCTCCTGCCCGGTTGCCGCGTGAATTTTAAACCCCGGGGGTGAACGTTTCACCCAGGAACTCACGGCCCCCGTCCTCAGACCATTCCTGTATCCACCCGTTCCTGAGCCCGAGATCGCGCAGGGCCTCCGCGGCTTCTTCGAACTCGATCCGGGTCGGTCTCCGGCCGAGGAGCGGGTCGCCGAGAGCCCGGAAGCACGGCGTGTACTGGCTCATCAGGCTCACCGCGGCGTCGCGCGACACCTCTTCCGCGAGGAATCGCAGGACGCCCCGGGTTCCCGCCTCTCCCCCGGGGAGGACCAGGTGCCGGACGATGAGCCCCCGGCGCGCAGCCCCCGCCGCGTCGGTGACGAGCGGGCCGACCTGCCGCCACATCTCCCGCACCGCGTGGCGATTGATTTCCGGATACTCCTCCGCCTCCGAGTGCCGCGCGGCGGGGGCAGCCGCGTCATACCGCATGTCGGGCAGGTAGATGTCCACGACGCCGTCGAGGAGGCGCAGCGTCTCCGGCGACTCATACCCGCTTGTGTTGTACACGAGGGGGAGCGAAAATCCCGCTTCCTCCGCCCGCGCGAGGGCCTGGAGGATTTGCGGCAGAAAATGCGTCGGGGTGACCAGGTTCAGGTTGTGGCACCCCCTCCTCTCGAGGGAGAGAAATATGCGCGCGAGCTCCCCGGGCCCGGCCTCGCTCCCGGCTCCCTCCTGGCTGAACGCGTGGTTCTGGCAGTAGGAGCACCGGAGGGTGCAGCCGCTGAAGAACACCGTGCCGGAGCCGGCCTTTCCGGAGAGCGGCGGCTCCTCGCCGAAATGCGGGGCGGCGCTGAAGACCCGCGCGGTTGACCCCTCGCGGCAGAACCCCCTCTCCCCCCTGTCGCGCCGGGCCCCGCACGCGCGCGGACAGAGCCGGCAGGGGGACTGCATCGCGAGGGCTTCGCCGATGCGGCGTGATAGATCGTTACACTTCATTGCACGCGGGGAAGACTACTTTTCTTCCTTTTTCGCCTGGTACTGGGCGATGACCTTCGGCACGAGCGCCGCCGGCACCTCCTCGTAGGAGGAGAACTCCATCTCGAACGTGCCGCGCCCGCCCGTGAGCGACCGGAGCTGGGTGCAGTAACTAAGCATTTCTGCGAGAGGAACTTGCGCCTTGATCTTCTGGAGGTCCCCCATCTGCTCCATCCCCATGATGCGCCCGCGCTTGCTGTTGAGGTCGCCGGTGATGGCCCCCATGTACTCGGCCGGTACGGTCACGTCGAGTATGTAGATCGGCTCGAGGAGGATCGGGCGGGCCTTGGCCATCCCGTCCTTGAACGCTTTCGACCCCGCGAGCTCGAATGCCATGTTGGACGAGTCGACGTCGTGAAAGGTCCCGTCGTAGCAGCGGACGCGGAAGTCCACGACCGGGAAGCCCGCGACGACCCCGGCGCCCATCGCCCCGCGCACCCCCTTCTCGATCGCGGGGAGAAAGCTCTTCGGGATCGTTCCGCCCACGATGTCGTCCACGAACTCAAACCCGTTCCCCCTCCCCATCGGCTCGACCTTGAGGTACACCTCGGCGTACTGGCCCCGCCCGCCGGTCTGCTTCTTGTGCCGCTCGTGCCCCTCGGCGAGGGCCTTGATCGTCTCCTTGTACGGGACCGTGGGGAGCCTGAGGTCGACCTCGACGCTGAACTTGTTCCTGAGCCGCTGCTGGGCGGTCGCGATATGGACGTCGCCCATTCCCGAGACGATGAACTCCTTGGTCTCGGGATTCCGCACGGCCCTGAGCGTCGGGTCCTCCTGGGTCAGCCGGTGGAGCCCGGCGGCGATCTTCTCCTCCTCGCCGAGCTTCTTCGGGAAGACGGCGAACGAGATCACCGTCTTCGGCAGCCAGAGCGCCTCGAACTCGACCGGGCGGTCCTCCGCGGAGAGGCTGTTCCCGACCCCGGTCAGCTTCAGCTTCGGGACGGCCACGATGTCGCCGGGGCCGATCTCGTCGACGGAGATCTGCTCCTTCCCCTTGATGAAGTAGAGATGCCCGAACCGCTCCGACTTCTGCACGGTCGCGTTGTAGAAAGAGCTGTTCGCCCGGAGAGTCCCTGAGTAGACCCTGAAATAGGTGAGCTGCCCCACGAACGGGTCGGTGACGTTCTTGAACACGAACGCGCTGAACGGCGCTCCGGCCTTCGGTTCGACGACGGCGTCGCCCGCGGCCCTGACCTGCCCGCGGTCCTCCGGGGACGGGAAAAAACCGCAGATCCCGTCGAGGAGCTCGGCGACCCCCGTTTCCTTGTCCGCGGAGCCGCAGAACACGGGGACGAGCGAACCGCCGCTCACCGCCTTCCGGAGCGCCTGCGCGACCTCCTCGGGGGCGAGGGCGCCCTGATCGAGATATTTCTCCGTGAGCGCGTCATCGGTCTCCGCGGCCGCCTCGGTGAGCTTTTCCCTGAGGCCCGCGGCGAGCGCCTTCATGTCCGCGTCCAGCGCATCCATCCCCTTCCCCGACAGTACCTCCGCCACGCCCTTCAGCCCCGACTGCCTTCCGATCGGGAGCACCACCGGGATGCACTTCGCGCCGAAATTGCTCCGCACGGCCTCCAGGCACTTCGCGTAGTCCGCATTCTCCTTGTCGAGCTTGTTGATGAAGACCGCGCGCGGCAGGTTGTGGCGGTCGGCGAGCTTCCAGACCCGCTGCGTCCCCACGTCCACCCCCGACAGGGCGTCCACCACGACGACCGCCGCGTCGGCCACGCGGAGGGCGCAGACCACATCGCCGATGAAGTCGGCGTAGCCGGGCGTGTCGATGGCGAAGATGCTCTGCTCCTTCCACCCGAGGTGAAGGGGATGCGACTGGATGCTGACCTTCCGATCCTTCTCCTCTTCGCTCGTGTCGCCGATGGACGACCCCGCGTCGACGCGGCCGTGCCGGTCGTTCGCCCCGCTCAGGAACATCATCGCGTCCGCGAGGCTCGTCTTGCCGCAGCCTCCGTGTCCGATGAGGGCAAGGGTCCTCACCTTCTCCACAGG
>JBAXOY010000056.1:0-19300 GCA_037133055.1 Chlamydiota bacterium | reverse complement strand
GTTCATCTGCGTCCCGAAATCCTTTTCATCTTTGTGCCGCATAGTTATCCGCGTTCATCCGCGGCAATCCGCGTCCAGAAAAATACAGTCGTATCTTTGCGCCCCGCCGTTTCCAAATCTGCGTGCTCTGCGTTCATCTGCGTCCCGAACACCGTTTCTTTCAGTTTCTTTCCGTTGTGGTATCTGCGTGCTCTGCGTTCATCTGCGTCCGAATGCCGTTTCCCTTTATGCCTTTACGACATAGTCTTATCCGCGTTCATCCTGACGATCTGCGTTCATCTGCGTCCCGGCGTTGAAATGTGCTACGCTGGATTCCCTCTTTCTCTGGAATGATGATCTGGAAGAAGATACCCCCAAAAGTGACCCCGTACCCGTGAGGGGGCATTTTCCTTGACCGGGGAGGGGGGAGATGGTTAACTGTAAAGTGGTTACGTGGAGGGAGAGAGGAGAGAAAAGGTGAGGATTCCGGTCGCCCGCGAAGGGTTTCCCTATATCGTGCTCGCGCTCGCCGCCGCCGCCGCAACGGCCTGGTTCAGCCCGGCCTGGGCGCTGCTGCCGCTTGCCCTTGCTGCCTGCCTCGCCGCCTTCTTTCGCGACCCCGTCCGGGTCGCCCCGGCGGTCGACGGGGGGGTTATCGCCCCGGCGGACGGGAGGGTGACGCGCATCGACGAGGTGGCGGAGCAGGGCTATTTCGGCCGCAGGGTGAAGAGGATCAGCATCTTTCTTTCGGTCTTCGACGTCCACGTGAACTATGCCCCCATGAGCGGCACGGTGGACTACATGCACTACCGCCGGGGCTCGTTCAGGAACGCGATGCGGGACATCGCCTCCGTGGTGAACGAGAACAACACGATCGGCATCAGGGCGAAGGACACCGCCATGGCGGTCCGGCAGATCGCGGGGATGATCGCGCGCCGGATCGTCTGCCGGTGCACGGTCGGCGACCGCCTGCGCGCGGGCGAGCGGATCGGCCTTATCAAGTTCGGCTCGCGGGTGGATGTCTTCCTCCCGCTCGCTGCGCGCATCATGGTCCGCGAGGGACAGCGCGTCCGCGGAGGGGAGACGGTGATCGCGGGGATCGGATGAAAAAGGTGGCGATACTCCCGGGGCTGCTCACCACGGCCAACTTCTTCTGCGGGATGCTGGCGATGACCTTCATCATGCGAAGCCAGTACCTCTACGCGGCGGAGTCGTGCCTGGTGGCGATGCTCTTCGATTTCGTGGACGGGTATGTGGCGCGCCTGAAGGGCGCCACGACGCGCTTCGGGATCGAATACGATTCGCTCGCCGACATGCTGAGCTTCGGCATCGTCCCCGCCTTCATGGGCTACTCGATGGTCCTCTCCGGGATGGGGCGTTTCGGGGTCGGCATCGTCTTCCTTTACGCGGTCTGCTGCGCCCTGCGGCTCGCCCGCTACAACGCCCAGGCGTTCAAGGAGGAGCGCAAGGCCTTTACCGGACTCCCCACGCCGGCGGCCGCGGGGCTCATCTGCTCGGTCATCGTGCTCGCCGGGAGGTACGAGCTGCACGCCATCGTCAAACTCATCCCGTTCCTGATGCTGGGCCTCTCGTACCTGATGGTCTGCACGCTCCGCTACCCGGCCTTCCAGGGGGCGGGGGCGAGGAAGAAGAAGCCGTTCCTCAACCTGGTCGGCATCGTGATCACGGCGAGCGTGGTGGCGTCGTTCCCCGAGATCTCGTTCTTCATCCTCTTCGCGGCCTACGTCGCCTCGGGCATCCTCGCGCGGTTCCGTTTCCGGACCGTCACCTCGTGGATCCGGTCGGTCCTCCTCACCGACGCGCTCCCGGAAGACGGGAAAAATCCTTAAAGGTTCACCCCCCGTTCATGTATACTGTTCGCAGAAGGGCGGTGGCCTGCCCGCGCGCGGCGCGGGTCTCCACGGCAGGGGCGGTCAGATGGCGCGCAGCAGAACGGTCACGGTCATTGCGGTCCTCGTCCTCCTCGGGGCGGGGGCGGCGTTCGTCTATCACGGCTGGAGGCTGAAGCAGTGGCGGGCCGACTACGCCCTCGGCGTGCGCCTCTTCGATGAAAAGGAGTACGCCCGCGCCTCGGGACCGCTGAAGGTCGTCTACAACACGCGCCCCAATTCTTCCGAGGGGATGGACGCCCTCTGCCGCGTGTGTGTCGCCATGGAGGAGACCGGCCGCGCCGACCAGGCGATCGAGTCGTGGGAGAAGGTGCTCGCCTCCCCCGAGACGAGGTCGTTTCACCCCCAGGCAACCCTCGCCCTGGCGCGGGCCGCGGTCCGCGGCAAGCGCCTCGGCGACGCGAACAGATACCTCGACGCCTTCCTCCGCGATTATCCCGGCTCGCCGCTCAAGGCCGACGCCCTCACCGTGCGCGCGGATATACTCGAGAAGGAGGGCGACCTGGCGGGGGCCCTTGTCGCCGCGCGGGAGGCGGCGCGGATTTCCCCGGGCATCGTGCGCGGGAAACCGGGCGACCTGTTCATCAGGGCGCTTTTCTCGAGGACGATCACCCCGGGCACCCAGGAGTACACCGTCGGGGCCGGCGACTCCCTCCAGTCAATCGCGAAGCAGGCCGGCACCACCGTCGATCTCCTCAGGCAGATGAACGGGAAGGAGCCGGGGCGCGACACCCTGAGGGTCGGCGACCTCCTGAAGGTGTGCGCGCTGCAATTCTCCATCGTCGTGGACAAGTCGGACAACACGCTCCTGCTCGTCGCGGACGACCATCCCGCGAAGCTCTACTCCGTCGGGACCGGCAAGAAGGGCTCGACGCCGACCGGCGACTTCAGGATCACCCTGAAGCAGGAGAAACCGGAGTGGTTCAGGCCCGGCGGCGGGGTCATCCCCTACGGGGATCAGGCGAACCTTCTCGGCACGCGCTGGATGGCCATCGACTCGCCCGGCTACGGCATCCACGGCACCTGGGAGCCCGAGACGATCGGGAAGCAGTCGAGCGCGGGCTGCGTCCGGATGCTCAACAGGGACGTGGAGGAGCTCTACACGATCGTGCCCGTGGGGACGCAGGTCAAGATACAAGAATAGCACGATAGCTCGATAGCTTGTGGAGCTTGTCTTTATGAACGGCGGGTTTGAGTTCGAAAAACCCATCATCGAGCTCGAGAGCAAGATCGAGGGGCTCAAGAAGCTCTCCGAGACGCAGTCCGTCGACGTCTCCGACGAGGTCGCGAGCCTCCAGGGCAAGCTCGACCGCGTGCGCCGGGATGTCTACGAAAACCTCAGCCCATGGCAGCGCGTGCAGATCGCCCGTCATCCCCACCGCCCCTTCACCCTCGACTACCTCCGGCTGATGGCCGACAGCTTCGTCGAGCTCGCCGGGGACCGGTTCTTCGGAAACGATCACGCCATCGTCGCCGGCCTCGCGCGGGTGGGCGGCCGCACCATCGTGGTGGTCGGACAGCAGAAGGGGCGGGACACGAAGGAGAACCTGATGCGCAACTTCGGGAGCGCCCACCCGGAGGGGTACCGCAAGGCGCACCGGATGTTCAAGCTCGCGGAGAAGTTCAGGCTCCCCCTCGTCTCGTTCATCGACACCCCGGGGGCCTACCCGGGGATCGGCGCGGAGGAGCGCGGTCAGGCGGAGGCGATCGCGTGGAACCTCCGGACGATGGCGTCCCTGGAGACCCCGATCGTGGTGATCATCATCGGAGAGGGGGGGAGCGGGGGCGCGCTCGGGATCGGGGTGGGGGACGTGGTGATGGTGATGGAGAACTCCTACTACTCGGTCATCTCGCCCGAGGGGTGCGCCGCGATCCTCTGGAAGAGCCACGGCAAGGCGCCCGAGGCCGCGAGCACGCTGCGCATCGCCCCTAAAGAACTTCTCGAGATGGGGGTGATCGACCGGATCATCCCGGAGCCGCTCGGGGGGGCGCACCGGAACTTCGAGGATTCCGCGCGGGAGGTGAAGCGTGCGCTCACCGAGTCCCTGGACGGGCTCGCGGGCATCCCGGGGAAGGAGCTTGTCCGGAGGCGCTACGAGAAGTACCGGGTGATGGGAAGTTTCACGGAGGGCGCGGAGTAAAAAACGGATACACACGGATGAAAAGGATTTCACCGCGAAGGACACGAAGAAATTGGACGCGGATCGACGCGGATGAACGCGGATTGAACCGATTGAACTGTTTGAACGGCTTGAACAAAGGATTTTTATCACGGAGGGCTAGATGAGGGTCCTGATCACGGGGGGCGCGGGGTTCATCGGGTCGCATCTCGCGGAGGCCATGCTCGGGCGCGGCGACGAGGTGGACGTCATCGACGACCTCTCGACCGGGAGCATGGCGAACATCGATCACCTGAAGGCGAACCGGCGGTTCGGCTACACGATCGACACGATCATGAACCGCCCCGTCATGGCGGAGCTCGTCGACCGGTGCGACATGGTCTATCACCTCGCCGCGGCGGTCGGGGTTCGCCTCATCGTGGAGAGCCCCGTGCGCACGATCTCCACGAACATCGGGGGGACGGAGATCTGCCTGGAGATGGCGAGCAAGAAGGGGAAGAAGGTCTTCTTCGCCTCCACCTCCGAGGTCTACGGGAAGAGCACCCGCATCCCGTTCCGTGAGGACGACGACATCGTCTATGGCCCCACCGTCAAATCGCGCTGGAGCTACGCCTGCTCCAAGGCGATCGACGAGTTCCTCGCGCTGGCCTATTTCAGGGAGGGGAAGCTCCCCGTGGTCATCTGCCGCCTCTTCAACATCGTGGGCCCGCGCCAGACCGGGCGCTACGGGATGGTGCTCCCGCGGCTCATCCGGCAGGCGCTCCGCGGGGAGCCCCTCACCGTGTACGGCAGCGGGAAGCAGACGCGGAGCTTCATGTACGTCGGCGACCTCGTCGGGGCGCTCCTGGCGCTCTGCGGGCTCAAGGACGCGGAGGGGCAGGTGATCAACATCGGGAGCGACAGCGAGATCAGCATCGCCGCGCTCGCCGAGAGGATCGTGGCCCTGACCGGGAGCGCCTCCGCGATCAGGTTCGTCCCCTATGCGGAGGCGTACGAGGAGGGGTTCGAGGACATGGAGCGCCGGGCGGCGGACATCACAAAGTTAAAGGGGCTCACCGGCTTCGCCCCTTCGGTGGGGCTCGACGAGATGATCCGGCGGACTGCCGAGCACCTGCGGCAGGCGGAGCGGGGGCTGTGACCGCGGCGAAAGAGTTTTTCACCGCGGAGGCGCGGAGGACACGGGGAAATTGGCCGCGGATCGGCGCGGATGAACGCGGAGTACGGCGTGAACCGCTTTAACTGTTTGAACGGATCGAAGATGTGGGTATTCGGGAGGTGAGATGAAGATACGCAAGGCGATCCTGTCCGACGTTCCCGACATCCAGAAGCTCATCAACTACTTCGCCGGCAAGGACTGGATGCTCCCGCGTTCGCTCAACCACCTCTATGAAAATATCCGCGATTACTACGTCGCAGAGGAGAAGGGGAAACTGGTCGGCTGCGCGGCCCTGCACATCGTCTGGGGCGACCTGGGGGAGGTGAACTCGCTCGCCGTGCGCGAGTCGCACAAGGGGAAGGGGACGGGCAGGACGCTGGTGCTCAGGTGTCTCGAGGACGCCCGCCTGCTCGGGATACAAAGGGTTTTCGCCCTCACCTACGTCCCGAAGTTCTTCAAAAAGTGCGGCTTCTCGCGGATCGCCAAGTCGAAACTCCCCCAGAAGATCTGGAGCGACTGTCTGAACTGCCACAAGTTCCCCGACTGCGGCGAGGTGTCGGTGGCGATCGACCTGTAGCGGGGCGGAGGAGATGCGGCGATGAGGAGGAGTATCAGGGGCGCGGCGGCGGGAACGGGGTGCGCGCTGCTCGTGGCGTGCCTTGCGTGCGCCGGGGAACAGGCGGGCCGCGGGAAGGAAACGCGCGGGGAGGGGGTGAGGGAGATGAAGGGGAGCATCCGGTATCCGGCGGTGGCGGGTCAGTTCTATCCCGGCAGTCCCGATGCGCTGGAAAAAGAGGTCAGGGGCTTTCTCGATGCGGCGCCCCGGAAGAAGATCGAGGGGAGGGTCGTCGGGCTCCTGTCACCCCACGCGGGCTACACCTACTCCGGGGCGACCGCGGCGTACGGGTACAGCCTTCTGAAGGGCAGGGGGTTCACGCGGGTGGTGGTGCTCGCCCCCACGCACCGCATCGGTTTCAGTGGCGCCGCGGTCACGGATTCCGCCATCTACCGGACGCCGCTCGGCGACGTGCCCGTGGACCGCGCCGCGTGCGACGAGCTCGCGAAGAGCCCGGGCTATGTCACGCTCCCGCGGGCGCACGAGGGGGAGCACTCGCTCGAGGTGCAGATCCCCTTCCTCCAGGAGACGCTTGGCGCGTTCACGCTCGTCCCGGTCATCGTCGGGGAGGTGGAGCCGGGGGACTACGGGAAACTCGCCGCCCCGCTGAAGAAACTGCTCGACGCGAAAACGGTCATCGTCGCGAGCTCCGATTTCACCCACTACGGCGCGAGCTTCGGCTATCTCCCGTTCACGAACGACGTGAAGGAGAACCTCAGGAAACTTGACCTCGGCGCGGCGGCGCTCGTCGAAAAGCGCGACGCGGCGGGGTTCGCCGCCTACGTGGAGAGGACCGGCGCGACGATCTGCGGGCACACCCCCATCGGCATCGTGCTCGAGGCGCTCCCCCGCGAGGCCCGGGGCGAGCTCCTCCACTACACCACCTCCGGGGACCTGACGGGCGACTGGAGCCACTGCGTCAGCTACGTGTCGATCCTCTTCACCGTGCCGGGGGGGAAATAGCCGTGTGCGCCGGAGTCAGCGTGAAACGGATTGCGCCTGCCTTCGTGGCGGCGGCGGTCATGCTGGCGTGCGCGGCGGAAGGCGCGAAGAAGCCTGCGCCCCCCCCCGTGAAGGAGGCAAAGGAGACCGAGGTGAAAAACCAGGACGCAGTACCGCATTCGCTGACGCCCGCGGAGAAGGGGACGCTCCTTCGCATCGCCAGGGACACGGTCGAGACCTACGTGAAGGAGCGGAGGGTCCGCGGCATGGAGGGCTACGCGCTCACGCCCGCCCTGAAGGAAAAGCGCGGCGCCTTCGTCACCATCACGAACCCCACCGTCTCGAGCCCCGTGCACCCTGAGCCGCTCCGCGGCTGCATCGGGAACTTCATTTCCGAGGAGCCGCTCGCCGAGACCGTCCGGGACATGGCGGTCGACGCCTGCAGCCGCGACACAAGGTTCCCCCCGGTGTCGGAAGGGGAGCTCAAGGACATCCATATCGAGATCTCCGCGCTCTCGCCCCTCACGCCGATCGCCGACCCGCTCTCCATACGCAAGGGGGTGCACGGCGTCTACATCCGCGCGAAGAGCGGCTACGGGGGGGGGACCTACCTCCCGCAGGTCTGGAGCGAACATTTCCCCGACCGCGACGCCGAGTATTTCTGGACGCACCTCTGCCGCAACAAGGCGGGCCTCCCGGGCGACGCGTGGAAGCAGCCGGACCGGTACGAGGTGCTCGTCTATACCGCCGACGTGTTCGGCGAGCCGGCCAGGTGAGAAGCCCAGTCGCCCTTTCGCCCGGTCGCCGGTTCGTACGGTCCGGAAGAACTGAGGTCGGTCCATGATCAGGCCCTACGCCCCCCGCGAGATGGAAAAGAAGTGGCAGGACCACTGGGCGGAGACCGGCCTCTTCAATGCCTCCGACATCCCCCCCGGGCCCAAGTACTACTGCCTGATGATGTTTCCGTACCCGTCCGCCGCGCTCCACGTTGGGCACGGGCGGAACTACATCATCGGCGACGTCGTCGCGCGCTACAAGCTCATGCGCGGCTTCCACGTGCTCACGCCGATGGGATGGGACTCCTTCGGCCTTCCCGCGGAGAACGCGGCGATCAAGGGCGGCCTTCCCCCCCGCGAGAGCACGCTCGGTAACATCGCCACCATGAAGCGGCAGCTCCGCGACTGGGGCGTCTGCTACGACTGGGACCGCGAGGTGACCTCCTGCGACCCGGGCTACTACCGCTGGACCCAGTGGCTCTTCCTGAAGCTTTACGCGCAGGGCCTCGCGTACCGGAAGAGCGCCGCCGTGAACTGGTGCCCCTCCTGCGCCACCGTCCTCGCGAACGAACAGGTCGTCGACGGCGAATGCGAGCGCTGCGGCGCCCGGGTCCGCCAGAAGGAGCTCGAGCAGTGGTTCTTCAGGATCACCGCGTTCGCCCAGCGGCTGCTCGACGATCTCGCGCTCCTGCCGAACTGGCCGGAGCGGGTGAAGACGATGCAGAAAAACTGGATCGGGAGGAGCGAGGGGTGCGAGATCGACTTCCGCCTCGCCTCGACCGGGGAGACGGTGACCTGCTTCACCACCCGCCTTGACACCATCTACGGGGCCACCTACATGGTCGTCGCGCCGGAGCATCCGATCGTAACGCGCCTGGGCGCGCGCGGCCCCCGCGCCTCGGAAATCAAACGCTTCGCGGACCGGGTCGCAGGCCAGGACCGCATCACCCGTGCCGCCGACGACACCGAAAAGGAGGGGATATTCACTGGCGAGGAGGCGGTCAATCCGTTCACCGGCCAAAAGATCCCGATCTGGGTCGCGAACTACGTGCTCATGGAGTTCGGGACCGGGGCGGTGATGGCGGTGCCCGCCCACGACCAGAGGGATTTCGAGTTCGCGAAGAAGTACGGGCTGCCCGTCACCGTGGTGATCCAGGACGAGGGCCGGACGCTCGACGCTGGGCGGATGACCGGCGCCTACGAGGGGAACGGGGCCCTCGTCAGCTCGGCGCAGTTCGACGGCCTCCCCAACCGGGAGGCGATCGCGGCGATGGCCGATTTCATGGAGCGGGGCGGCTTCGGCCGCCGGGCGGTCTGCTACCGCCTCCGCGACTGGCTCATTTCGCGGCAGCGCTACTGGGGCGCTCCGATCCCGATGATCTACTGCGGCGCCTGCGGCGTCGTCCCGGTCCCCGAGAGGGATCTCCCCGTGCTGCTCCCCGCCGACGTGGAGTTTCTCCCCACCGGCGAGTCGCCGCTCGCCCGCTGCCCCTCGTTCGTCGCCTGCCGCTGCCCGAACTGCGGGGGGAAGGGCCGCCGCGAGACCGACACGATGGACACCTTCGTGGACTCGAGCTGGTACTATCTCCGGTACCTCTCGCCGCGCGACGACGCGCGCCCCTTCGACCGGGACCTTGTGAACCGCTGGCTGCCGGTGGACCAGTACATCGGCGGGGTCGAGCACGCGATCCTGCACCTCATGTACTCGCGCTTCATCACGAAGGCTCTTAATAGCGCGGGGTGCGTCGGCTTCCCCGAGCCGTTCAAAAACCTGTTCACTCAGGGGATGATCATCAAGGACGGTGCGAAGATGTCGAAGTCGAAGGGGAACACGGTGAGCCCCGACGCCCTGATCGAAAAATACGGCGCCGACACCGTGCGCTTCTACACCCTCTTCATCGGCCCGCCGGAGAAGGACGCGGAGTGGCGCGACGAGAGCGTCATCGGCGCGTTCCGGTTTCTGCGCGGGCTGTGGGACCTCGCCCTGCCGCTCGCGGAGTCCCTGAGGGCCTCCGCGCCCGGCGCGGCGTCACACCCCCTCTCTCCGGCGGCGGCCGCGCTCCGGCGCGCGGCGCATCGCACCGTCAGGAAGGTGACGCGCGACATCGAGGGGAACTTCCATTTCAACACCGCCCTCGCGGCGCTCATGGAGCTTGAGAACGCGCTGCGCGAGTACCTGCGCCTCTCGCCCGACGCGGTCCGTGATGAGCCCGCTGCGGTCGCCGGGACGCTCAGGACGATGGTCCTGCTGCTGGGGCCGTTCGTGCCGCACATCGCCGAGGAGCTCTGGCGCGCGCTCGGCGGAACCGGGAGCGTCTTCAGGCAGCCGTGGCCCGAGTGGGACCCGGCCCTCGTCGAGGAGGAGACGGTGACCGTACCGGTGCAGGTGAACGGGAAGCTGCGCGGGCGCGTCTCCGTCCCCTCGGGGGCGGACGAGGCGGCGCACTCCGCGGCGGCCCTCGCCGAGCCGAACGTGAAGGCGCACACGGCTGGGAAGCGGGTGGTGAAGACCATCGTCGTCCCCGGGCGCCTCGTGAACATCGTGGTGAAGTGAGCATCGTACAAGGGGTGAGACGCAGTCCGTTGAATGCCGGCGGAAGATGAAATTGTACTTCGAGGAGCGCCTCGCCGTCTTCGTCCTCGTCGGGCTCCTGGTCGCGGCCGCATTCTGGCGCGCCGAGCGGCAATGCCCCCGGGCGCTCCTCCCCGGGGACGACGCGCGCGGGGGGGGCACGGTCGCCGTGACCGTCATGGGGGCGGTCTCGCGGCCGGGAGAGTATCGCGTCGCGCGCGGGGCGTGCGCCCGCGACGCGGCGAGGGCCGCGGGCCCCGCGGCGGATGCCGCGCTCGACGCGCTGGATCGGCGCGTGCCGTGCGTTGGGGGCGAGGTGGTGTACGTCCCCCGGGCGGGGGAGGGGATCGAGGCCCAGGAGAGGAACCGCGAGGAGGCGCTGAGAAAGATCCGGCGTCCGGCGCGCCTGAGGCCCGTCGACATCAACCGCGCCTCCGCGGAGGAACTCGCGGAGCTCCCCGGCGTGGGGGAGAAGCTCGCGGGCGCCGTCATCCTCGAGCGGTCACGGGCGCCGTTCCGGAGCGTCGAGGATCTGCGGAGGGTCCCGGGGATCGGCCCGAAGAAGCTGGAAAAGATCCGGGACCAGGTCGCGGTCGGCGACCGAGAGAATGGCAGATGACAAAGGAATGCCCAGATGCCCGATGATCAATGATACAATAACTGTGACTGCTCGGGAGCCAGAATTCAGGAACCAGAAGCTTTGAATAACGGGAGGGACCCACGCATGAGCGGCGGCGAGACGAAGCGGAAGATACTGGGCATGATGGGCAAAATGGAGGTGCTCGTCCGGGAGGCGGGCCCGGTGGGCGTCATCGAGCTCTCCGGCGAGATCGACATTTACAACTGCGGGGAGATCAGGAAGCTCATCGACGCCTACATGACCCGCACAATCGTGAGGATCATCGTGGACATGGGCAAGGTCACCTACATCGACAGCTCGACGATCGGGGTGTTCCTCGCCGAGCTCAAGCGCCTCCAGGCGCAGGGCGGCAACCTCAGGCTCCTCAACCTTGCCGGGGCCCCGCGCCACGTGCTCGAGATGGCGAGGCTCGAGCAGCTTTTCCCCCCGTTCGACGATGAGAGAAAAGCGATCGAATCATTCGAAAGGATATCCTGATGTACTGCGCGCGCTGCGGGATGTACCACTTCGGGGGGAGCCGCTGTCCCTCCTGCGGGGACGGGATGGTGCACGGGGGGATGAAATTCACGCGCACCGGCGAGCCGCTCGCGCGGGGCGCGGAGGCCGATCCCGCCGCTGCGCCGTTTATCCGGCAAGCCGGCGCGGGCGGGGGAAAAAAGGAGGCCGGCAAGTCGGAGGGATTCCCGGTGCGCCTCGCCTACAAGCTGATGGAGTCGGTGTTCGCCTGCGCGCTCTTCACCGTCTTCCTCCGCATGGCGATATTCCTCGTGAAGGTCGCGGAGTCGCTCATGGAGACGGGGGGCGACGTCAAGGAGGGGATAAGCCTCATCACGGAGGTCCAGCGGGCGATCGAGTGGTATGAGATCGGGGGCTGGGTGCTGCTCACGGTGCTGATATTCAAATTCCGCCGCAACCCGCGGTGAACACCTCAGGGTGTGCCGCGGCGATCCGCGTCCCATTCACCCGTGTACGGGCCCCCAGACCCACCAGAGGAACAGGTACGCCGGCGACACCGCGGCGAGGGTGAACGGGATGCCGATCCTCATGAACTCCCCGAAGCGAACCTCGCAGCCCTCCTTCCTGAGCAGTCCGCAGGCGACGATGTTCGCGGACGCGCCTATGGGGGTGATGTTCCCGCCGAGGCTCGCCCCGATGAGCAGGCCGAAGAGGAAGAGGGACGGGTCCATGGAGAGCCGGTCAGCCATCTTCATCGCGACGGGGAGCATCGCCGCGAGGTACGGGACGTTGTCCACGAACGCCGAGATCGCCACCGAAACGAAGACGATCAGGGTGTAGCCGAGAAAGATGTTCTTTCCCACGAGGTCCGAGAGCGCCCCGGCAATGGTGTCGATCCATCCGGTCAGGGTGAGGCTCCCGACGAGGATGAATATCCCGACGAGGAAAAACGTCGTGTCCCAGTCGAGCGACCGGAACCCTTCGATGACGGAGGTGCGGGTGGCGAGCTTGTCCCAGGCGACGGCGACCGCCGCGGCGATCATGCAGAGCGCCCCGGCCATGTAGGAGAACTCGGTGTCGAAGAACGAGGAGAGGGCCAGCGCCGCGATGAGCGTCACGAGGATCGATGCCGGCACCCACGACCGCACCTTTTCCACGGGGATGATCGCCGCCTTCCGGCGATATCCGCGGAAGATCCGGTAGAGCACGAAGAATGAGACGATCGCCCCGATCTCGACCGCGAAGAAGATGCCGGGCCTGCCCCGATAGAGGAAGAAGTCCGCGAACGTCATCTTCGCGAAGCCGCCGAGGAGCATGCTGGGCGGGTCGCCGATCAGCGTCGCGCAGCCCTGCAGGTTGCTGGACACGGCGATCGCGATCATCATCTTCACCGGGTTGATCGCGAGCTTCTTCGACAGGGCGAGGGCGATCGGGGCGACGATCAGCACGGTCGCCACGTTCTCGACGAACGCCGAAATGAAGCCGGTCAGGGCGCAGATCGAGAGGATCGCCCAGGCGGTGTTCGGGGCCCGGTCCACGATGAGCTCCGCGAGGCGGGCGGGGACGCGGCTCTCCATGAACAGGTCGGCGACCACGAGCGTGCCGACGAATATCCCCATCACGTTCCAGTTGACCGCCCGGAACGCGTCTCCCGGGGAGATGACCCCGGCGAGGAGGAGGATGGCGCCCGCCGCGACCGCGACGATCGTCCTCCGGTTCGGGAGGATCACGAAGAGGACGTAGGCGGCGACGAAGATGCCGAGCGCGAGGGTGCTCTGGTTCATGGGAGGGGTAGTATATCCGATCGGGCCCCCCCGCGCAATCCGTGGGTCTACTCCCCGCGGGACGTGCCTCCGACCCCCCGCTTCTTCCAGAGGTAATAGATCGCGGGATAGACGACGAGTTCCATCACGAACGACACGAATATCCCCCCGACCATGGGTGCGGCGATCCGTTTCGTCACGTCGGCCCCGAGCTCGTTCGTCTGGGCCCACATGATGGGAAGGAGCCCGATGAAGGTCGTCCCGACCGTCATCATCTTCGGCCGTATTCGTTTCACCGCGCCGTGGATCACCGATTCCCTGAGGTCGGCGACGGTTTTCAGCACCCCCCGCTTTTTCATGTCCTCGTACGACAGGTCGAGGTAGAGCAGCATGAACACGCCCGTTTCCGCGTCGACTCCCAGGAGCGCGATGATCCCCGCCCATACCCCGATGCTCAGGTTGTAGTGCAGCAGATACAGGATCCAGACGACCCCTATCATGGAGAAGGGGACGGCGAGGAGCACGATGAACGTTTTTGCGTAGCTTCGGGTATTCATGTGGATCAGGAAGAAGATGATGAAAAGGGTCAGCGGCAGCACGATCTTCATCCTCTCTCTGACCCTTTCCATGAATTCGTATTGCCCGCTGAAGACGAGCGAATACCCGGCGGGGAGCGTGACGCCGGATTTCAGGATCCTCTTGGCCTCGTCCACATAACTGCCGATGTCTCTATCGGTGACGTCGATGTAGACATAGCCCGCGAGGCGGCCGTTCTCATCCCTGATCATCGAGGGTCCCGTGACGAGGCGGATATCGGCGAGCTGGGCGAGGGGGATGCTTGCGCCCGAGGGGGCCGACAGGTATACGGTTTTCAATTTCTCCACATCATCCCGCAGTTCCCTCGGGTACCGGATATTGACCGGGAATCGTTCCCTCCCCTCCACGGTGAGGGTTATATTTTCGCCGCCGATGGCCGACATGAGCTCCATCTGGACGTCCTCGACGGTGAGGCCGTAGCGGGCGATCTGATCCCTTTTCAGGTCGATGTCGACGAAGTATCCCCCGGAGGTCCTTTCGGCGTAAATGCTTCGTGTGCCCCGAATCCCCTTGAGGCGGCGCTCGATTTCGGCCCCGATCTCCTCTATCCTCTGCAGATCATCGCCGAAGATCTTAATTCCCACGGGGGTGCGCACCCCCGTGGTCAGCATGTCGATCCGGCCCTTGATCGGGAGGGTCCATGCGTTGACCTGGCCGGGAATCTGAAGCGCGGCATCCATTTTTTGGATGAGCTCCTCCCATGAAATCCTGTCGGGCCAGATCAATCGGAGCGGCGATTGCAGGAGGCCGGGAAGCATGCGCGAATACCATCGCGGCGTGAAGCGCCACTCGTTCTGCGGTTTCAGCTCGACCACCGTCTCCATCATGGAAAAGGGCGCCGGGTCCGTCGAGCTGTCCGCCCGCCCCGCCTTCCCGAAGACGCTGACGACCTCGGGGAATGATGTGAGGATTCTGTCCTGGATCTGAAGCAGTTTCGCGGCCTCGGTGACCGAGATGCCGGGCGGCGTGGTGGGCATGTAGAGGATCGTGCCCTCGTTCAGCGGGGGCATGAACTCCCTGCCGATCTTGAAGAAAAAGGGGATGGTGACGAGGAACAGCGCCGCCGCCGAGCCGATGATCAGGCGCGGTCTTCGAAGCGTGAAATGCACCACGGGTTCATATATCCGGAAGAGGAACCTGCTGACCGGGTGTTTCTCCTCCGAATGGATTCTCCCGACGAGGGTATGATTCACCACGCTGCACAGCCATCGCGGCCGGAAATGATAAAAATCGAGCCGCGTGAACAGGAACCTCACCGCGGGGTCGAGCGTGATCGCGAGGAATGCCGCGAAGAACATCGCGAAGTTCTTGGTGAAGGCGAGCGGTTTGAAAAGCCTGCCCTCGTACCCCTCGAGCGTGAAGATGGGGATGAAGGCGACCGCGATCACCAGGAGGGAGAAAAACGCCGGCCCCCCCACCTCCTTGATCGCCTCGAGGAGAATCTCGTGGTAGTCCCCCTTTCTCCCCGATTCCTCCCAGTGGGAGAGTTTCTTGTGCGCGTTCTCCACGACGACGATCGCCGCGTCCACCATCGCGCCGATCGCGATCGCGATCCCGCCGAGACTCATCACGTTGGAGGTGAGCCCCATGAAATACATCGGGATGAACGAGATGACGACCGCGAGGGGCAGCGTGATGATCGGGATCAACGCCGAGGGGATGTGAAGCAGGAAGACGAGGATGACGAGGCTCACGACCGCCATCTCCTGGAAAAGCTCCTTCTTCAGGGTATGGATCGCCCTGAGGATCAGATCGGAGCGGTCGTAGGTGACGACGAGTTTCACCCCCTCGGGGAGCTGGATGCTTTTGATTCTTTCCTTGACCCGCCCGATCACCTTGAGGGCATTTTCATGGTACCGCATGACCACGATGCCGCCGACCACCTCGCCCTTCCCGTTGAGCTCGGCGACCCCCCGCCGTATGTCGGGGCCGAATTGAACCCGGGCGACGTCCCTGATGGTCACCGGGACGCCGTTCTTGTCCAGTTTCACGACGATCTCTTCAATATCGCGCAGCGACCGTATATAGCCGCGGATGGTGACCATGTACTCCCTGCCGGAGAACTCCAGCAACCGGGCGCCCGTTTCCCGGTTTGATTTTTTCAGCGCCATCACCACGTCCGCGAGCGGAATCGCGTAGGAACGCAGGGCATCCGGATTGACCACCACCTGGTATTGCTTCACGAAGCCCCCGACGCTGGTCACTTCGGCGACGCCCTTCACGGACTGGAGCGCGTATTTGAGGTGCCAGTTCTGGAATGTGGTGAGGTCCTCGAGGGAGTGCGTTCCCGTCTCATCCACGAGGGCGTACTCGAAGACCCACCCCACGCCGGTCGCATCGGGGCCGAGTTCGACTTTCGCGTCGGGGGGGAGCTGCGGGGTGACCTTGGAGAGATATTCCAGGACCCGCGAACGGGCCCAGTACACGTCGGTCCCGTCTTCAAAGATGATGTACACGTACGAAAAACCGTAATCCGAAAATCCGCGGATATCCTTAACCCCGGGGGCCCCGAGAAGGGCTGCGATGACGGGATAGGTGACCTGGTCTTCGATCAGTTGGGGGGGCCTGTCCCATTTTGTATAAACGATTACCTGTGTGTCCGACAGGTCCGGGATTGCGTCGAGGGGGATATTTTGGATCGAGGCGATGCCGCCCAGGGCGGCAACCCCCACCACGATGAACACAATCACCCGGTTGCGCGCCGAGTATTCGATCGTCCGGTTTATGAGTGCGCCCATACGCCCGTGCCCCTCAGGGGATCGGCTGCTTCGTGTGAGGGGGCGGCGCGGCATCGGCCGCCGACTTCAGCCTGCTCTCCGAATCGACCAGAAAATTTCCGGAACTGACGACGGAATCGCCCTCGCTCAGCCCCTCGAGGACTTCGTAATATCCCTCGGCCTTCCGGCCTAGTTTCATCTCGCGCGACTCCAGGAATCCATCCGGGCGGGAGAGATAGACGATCTTCCGCACCCCGGTGTCGAGCACCGCCGATTCGGGGACGGCGAGCTTTTCTCCGAGCTCGACGTGGATGGCGGCTTTTACGAACATCTCCGGCTTCAGTCTGTCCGCCCGGTTCCCCACTTCGACCCGGACCTGGTTCGCCCTCGTCGCCGGATCGAGCACGGGATTGATCGCGACAACCTTTCCGTCGAATTTCTCGCCGGGATACGAAACCGCCTCGATTCCCACGGCGTTCCCGACTTTCACAAGCCCTATCTCATATTCGCTGATCCAGAGATACGCCCAGACACCCTCCCCCTTGCCGGGAAGGTAGAGGCCGCTGTCGGCTTTTTTTGTCTTCTCGATCCGGGCGATCTGGTCGTCGCTCATCCCCTGAAGGATTAGCCTGCGGCGCGCGGCCTCGGTCATCGACTTCGCCCTGTCCATGATGTCACCGGAGGGAGAGTCCTTGAGCCTCTCCTGGTTCTCCAGCGCCTGGATGAACTCCTCCTGGGCGACATAGAGGTCCGGGTCGTAGGCGATCTTCCCCGTGGCGCGGATGATCTTCTCCAGTCGCCTCTTCTTCACCGGCTCGATCCTGACCCCGATGAGCTGCTGTTTCTCCTCGCTGATATATATCCCCGAACCGGCCTGTGCCCCGGGGGCTTCTTCGTAGACGGGCGCGTAGTCCATCCCCATGGGATCCTTCATCGGGACGGGGGAGGTGACTTCCGGGTTCATCGGGTTCCGGTAGTAGAGGATCTTCCCCTTGACGGTCGCGGGGGCGGCGGCTGCGGGTGCCGCGCGGGGCGGCTGCGCGATCTCGACGACCTTGCCGCGTGCGGTGGAGATTACCTCACCGCACACGGGGCAGATAAGCCTCTCGCCGGGTTTCAAGTCCGTGCGCACCATCATCGGGCAGCCCTTCATCGTGCACCGGTGCTCGACGCAGACCTCGTGCAGCGTCTTCTCCGGCGCGGGCGCCACCCGTCCTGTGTGCTCTCCGCCTCGGCCTTCTGTCCCCGGACCGGTTGATTCCTTCTCCCTCTTCACGAGCTTCATAGTGCAGATGGGGCAGTCGCCGGGCTGGGGGGAGGTGTACGTGGGGTGCATCGGGCAGTAGTAGACGGCCTTTCCGGCGTCAGCCCCGCTCCCGCACCCCGCGAGGGAGGCCGCGAGCACGGCGGCAACGAGGATCACGGCACTCAGTTTCATCGGTCACCTCTTATCTCGTGGAGAGCTCCGTCCCGATGGCCTTCTCAAGGTCCGCCGCCGCGGAGGAGAGCTCCATGGCCGCCTTCGCCCGCTCGTTCCGGAAATCCGTGAGCATCCGCTGGCTGTCAAGGAGGTTCAGGAAGTCGCCCTTCCCAGACTCGTAGGCCTTGAGCGCCGCCTGGACCGTCTCCTCCGCCTGGGGGATGAAAGCGCTCTCGTAGAGCCGGAGCACCTTCCAGTTCGCCGCGGCCCTGGCGAGGGAGTCCCGGACGTCGAAGAGGACCATCTGCTCCTTCATCCGGCGCTCGGCCTTCACGCCCTCCAGCTCCCGCCGCATCTCCTTGACCCCGAACGCCTGCTTCTGGAAGAACCAGAGCGGGATGGTCACGCCCAGCGTCCCCGCCCACATCCCTCCCTGAAGATTGCCGTTCTGCACCATCTGGCGGAACTTCACCATGAGGTCGGGCATGAACTCGTTCATCGAGAGGGCGAGCGCAGCCTCTCCCCGCTCCACCGCGTAGCGATAGGCCGCGAGATCCGGGTTGTGCTCGCGCGCCAGGGCGTAGAGCTCCTCGAGGGAGGGGGCGCGCGCGGGGAGCCTCGCCGGGACGGGGTCGCCCGTTTCCCGCTCGGGGGGGCGGTCCATGAGGACGTTCAATCGCGCCTGCGCCGTGAGGCGGCGCTGCTCGATCATGACGAGCTCGTTGTCGGCGCGCGCCAGCTCGACCTGCGCCTTCAGCGCCTCCGCCTGCGTTCCCTTGGCGGCGCCGTACCGCGCCGTCGCGATCCGGGAGAACTGGTCGAGGATGCGCCGGTTCTCCCCGGTGATGCCGGCCGCGGCGTGCGCGAGAAAGAGCTCCGCGAAGGAGCCCTTGACCCGCGCGGTGATGTCGCGCTCCTTCGAGAGGTAGTTCGCGTACGCCACCCGGGCGATCCGCGAGGCGATCTTCGCGCGGTAGTAGAGCTTGGTGGGGAAAGGGATCTCCTGGGTGATCCCGTACATCGTCATCGGGTGCCCGCTGAGCATGCGGTCGGCGTCTATCCGGTCGTACTCGAGCTCGAGGAGCGGGTCGTTCAGGGCGGCGGCCTGGAGGATGCGGGCCGAGGCGGCCTCGTGGGCCTTCCTCGCGGCGAGGAGCTCCGGGTTCGAGGCGAGCGCCTCGCGGAGGGCGTCATCGAGCGACAGACCCCCGGCGACCCCCGCGGAGGGAATGAGGAGCGAGAGAAGCAGTGCCGCGCGGAACATGGGCGCCTCCCCCCTTGTATGCTCCCGGCATTTTATCACGACCGGAAGGGAAGAGCATCCCGAAATACGTACTGGGTCACTTACGGGGGGTATCTTCTTCCGGATGTCATTCCCGCCCCGTTTTTCGCCAGGGTAAACTCCAGCGGGAATCCAGCGTTACAGGCTTCAACACTGGGACGCAGATGAACGCAGATACTACAATGATTCAAGATTGAAGGAAATGGAAAAGGATATTGGGGACGCAGATGAACGCAGAGTACGCAGATAAAACTACGGTTGAAAGTTCAAGGGAATAAGCGGGAAGAGAAGGAGGCTCCGCGTCCCATTCATTCCTGAAAATCATGTGCGGTTTCTTTATCTGCGTTCATCTGC
>JBAXOY010000055.1:0-19479 GCA_037133055.1 Chlamydiota bacterium | reverse complement strand
CGTCAGGTAGCAGTCCGGCTCGGCTTCCCAGACATCCCCGGTGACCGCCTCGGCCCGCACCCGGAAGTTCCCGTTGCAGATATCCAGCCACTTGCAGGCGGCGCAGCGTCCCTTGAGGTAGCGCTTGAGTTACCGCAGTTTGCCCATAAGCGGTTCCGAGGTATCCGTCCAGATCTTGCTGAAGGGGCGCTGCGTGACGTTGCCGAATGAATAATGGCGCCAGAACTGGTCGGGATGCACCGATCCATCCCAACTCACGCACCCGATGCCGGTTCCGCTACTGTTGCCGCCATTCATTTTCAGAAGCTTAAGCACCTCGGCCGCCCGCACCGGGTCCTCTTTCAGGAGACGCAGGTAGAGGTAAGGGCCGTCGGTGTGGTTGTCCACCGTCAGCACTTCCACCGGCACGCCGAGCGCTTCGCGCAGGGCCAGATGATAGGCGTGCTCGCGGTAGCGCAGGCCATCCCTGGTCCGGGCGAGTCGGCGCGTCGGGGCGTCCCTGTCCTCGTAGGCGTCGCACGCCCTCCTGAACTCCCCGGGCCCCACCCCGAGAAGCGGGCGGGCGCGGATCATGCGCGCGGCGTCCTTCCAGACGACGACGCGCCAGGCGGCGGTGCGGTCCCGAGCCTTGCCCGTGGCAAAAAGGCGGCGCACGACGCGATGGTTCGGGAGGAAGGCGAGGACGATCGCCGCGGCGACGAGCAGCCAGACCCATTTCCACGACCGGAGCAGGGCCATGGCGAGCGTCGCCCCGGCCATGGCGAGCCAGGCCGCGCGGGAGTAGCTGTACACAGCGCAGAGGAAGATGAGGAAGAGGACGGGGGCGAGCGCCCAGGCGGCCCGCGACCGTGCGCGGGAAGGAGGGGATCCCAGAGACGCGCCGAGCGCGAGCGCGATCGCCATGAAGAGGCCGAGCGCGTTCTTCCCGTCCCAGAGCGGGTACTTCTGATCCACGATGAAGGCGAGCCCCGCGCGGGCGTGGTACGCGAGATCGACCGCCGCGACGCCCGCCGCCACGACGACGAGCGTGATCGCCGCGCTGCGCGCGCGCACCGGGCCCCGGAAGAGATAAAGGCTCCCGTAGAAGAAGAGGCCGTAGCACGCCGCCTCGAGCACCGCCGCCCACCGCTCTTTCGCGGGGCCGAACGGCGAGGCGAACGCCGAGAGGCAGCTCGCCGCGAGGAAGAGCGCGAGCGGGAGCCCGAGGCCCGCGCGGACGAAATAGCGATGCGGGCGGGCGAAAGCCAGGGCGAGCCAGAAAAAGCAGAATACGATGACGATGTTCTTTGCGCTGGTGAGGCTTACGTGGCCGAACGGAGTGGCAAGGCGGAGGGTGGACGGCCGGAGAAAGAGGAGGATGAGGGCGGCCCAAAAAATCGCCTTGAGCGCTCGGTCGAGCATCGCGAAGACACGATCAGTAGCATTCATATAGAGGTCGATTATTCCCATAGGGAAAGCAAAAAGAAAAGCAGGTCGCGCCTGATGAAGGCGCAGTATGCGGCGAAGATCGCCTCCTTCTCCGCGGCCTTTTTTTCCTTCCCGGGCCGCAGGCGGTAGAGCGAGGCCTTGAGCCCCGCGCCCGCCGCGTCGACGCAGATGCCGAGGGCGAAGAGCGGCCGGAAGGCGAGGTCGAAGAAGGCGCTCCGCATCCCCCCCTCGTGCTTCCGGAAATAGCGGAGCAGGCTCCGGGCGCCGGGCAGGATGACGGCGGCCCTGTTCTGGCGCCGGCTTCGTCCGCCGTAGTGCGTGATGCGCGCCTCGGGGCGGAGGACGATGCGGCAGCCCGCGTCCCGGATCCTCCGGCACAGGTCCACCTCCTCGAAGAAGATGAAGTAGCCCTCGTCCAGGAGCCCCACGCGGTCGAGGACGCTCCTCCTGAGGAATAGCGCGGCGCCCGAGGGCTGGTCGACCTCCATCGCCTCGTCGAAGCGCTCCCCGCGCATCTTCACCCGGTCGTAGCTCCTGCGGAAAAACCCCAGGCGGCCGAGCACGGTCTTCGAGCCGAAGGCGAATCCGAAGGTGGGGAAACGCCTCGCGGCGTGCTGAACGCTCCCGTCCTCGTTGAGAAGCAGGGGGCCGCAGGCGCCGGCGTCGGGGTTTCCGTCCATGAAGGCGGCGAGCCGCTCGAGCGCCCCCTCGTGCACCCTCGTGTCGGGGTTGAGCAGGAGGGCGTAGCGTCCCGTGGCGAGACGCAGCCCCTGGTTGTTCGCGGCCGCGAAGCCGCGGTTGACGGTGTTGGCGATGAGATGCGCCGACGGGAACTCCGCCCGCACGAGGTCGGCCGATCCGTCTCGGGAGGCGTTGTCCACGACGAACACCTCGAAAGAGAGTTTTCCGGCGCCTGCCGGGATCGAGGAGAGGCACCCCCGCAGGTACGGCGAGGAGTTCCAGCTCACGACGACGAGGGAGAGATCGGTCATGGCGTCTCCTCCCCGCAGAGGTCCCTGAGGATGGCGAGGAGCCGCGGTGCGTGCGCCGCGAGCGAGTAGCGCTCTTCGACCGTCTCCCGGCCCCTGGCGGCGATCTCCCGGCGCAACGCCGCGTCCCGGAGCAGCCGCTCCAGGGCGCCCTCCCACTCCATGCCGGAGGCGGCCAAAAAGCCGTTCCGGCCGTTCGTGATGATCGTCGACACGACGCCCACGGGGGAGCAGACCGCGGGCACCCCGCACGCCATATAGACCAGGGCCTTGAGGGCGCATTTCCCCCGCGCCCACGGGGTGTCGGGCAGCGGCATGAGGCCGATGTCGAAGCCGCGGAAATCGTCACGCTCGGCGGCCGCGCTCCACCGGGAGAACTCCGCCCGCACGTTTCCGTGGCGCGCGAGGTCGATGCCCGCGGGGGTGTCGCTCACCACGCGCAGCGTGAAGGGGACGCGCCCCGCGAGCCTGTCGAGCGCCGGCAGGACCGCGTTGAGGTAGCCGTTGGTGCTGCGGCTCCCGCTCCAGCCGATGACGGGGGGCGTGCGCGGCGCGCGGGCCTCGGGCCGGTACTGGTCGGTGTCGACCACCGTGGGGAAACAGAACACCCGGGCGGCGTGCGCGGCCGCCGCCTGGCGGAGCGTGTCGTTGCCCGCGAGCACCAGGTCGCTCATCCGCGCCATGGCCCGGAATCGCCGCATCCGCACCCGGCGCGGGGCGCCGTCCACGTCGTGCTCGCGGAACATCACCGCGTCGTCCACGTCGTACACGATGCGGCGCGCCACGCGCCTGAGGATCAGCCGGTCGAAGGGGCCCAGCATCTTCTTCTGGATGAAGACGGCGTCATAGCCCCGGAGCCCGCGGAACAGCCGTATCCGCGCCCACCCCGCGGGGGGGATGACGAGGGGCGCGCAGGCGACGCCGTGCCGCTCGAGGAAGGGGAGGAACTGTCCCACCCGGAAGCGGTAGCTCGGCCTCTCGAAGCGCGTGGTCAGGAACGCAATTTTCATCATTGGCGTCACAGGGGTCGCGTGCGCGCGATGACCGTGATCCGTGCAGGCGCGCGGACTACTTCTCCTTCGCCGCAACCACGAGGATCGACTTCGCGAAATCGACGCAGAGGTACTTGTGGAGGGGGGCGGCTAACCAGATCCTGACGAGCCTGCGGAAGAAGGCGTCGTTGTAGATCCTGAAGATGTCTTTCACCTTGAAGCCGAGCGAGATGAGTATCCCTCCGATCTCGTCGTAGCGGTAGCTGACCTTGTGTGAGTATTCCCAGTACCGGTTCGGGTGGAATGAGTTGGGGGTCGTGAGGATCAGCTTCCCCCCGGGGAGGAGCAGGTCATAGATGGTGTCGAGGAGCTGGACGCCGTCCTCGAACGAGAGGTGCTCGATAACCTCGAAGAGGAAGATCACGTTGAACTTTTCCTTGATCTCCTCGATCGAGTAGTAATCCTGCTTCGTCTCCCGGTCGATGTCCATGCTCTTGTAGGTGACCCTGCGGCCGCTCACGTCGATGAGACGGTGGCGGAGCTCACGCGTGGAGGAGCCAATGTCGAGGATCGAGTCCCCATCCCTCACCTCCTCCAGGACGATCTCGAGGTGCTTCTTCCGCACCTTCAGATCCCAGAAGTCGGGGAACTTCCGCTGGATCTCCCTGCGCGTTTTGTACAGGGTGCTCCAGCTCGTCGTGAGCTTCGACAGCGGGTCCTTCTGCGCATTGCGCACGACGTCTTTCACGTATCCTCCCGGGCGGCTTCGGGAACCGCCCGCGCCCGCTTCGCCTGGTCGTGTCTCCTGATCCGTTCCGTCTTCCTCATGATGCGCCGCGCGAGCCGCCTCCCGCCCGCGTCAAGCGTCCGCAGCCCGAGGTAGTCGAGGAGGAACCGCACGCGGTCCGCCCGTGTCACCGCGGGGGAGGGCGCGGAATAGTTCAGCGCCGCGAGGTCCTTGACCACCCGGCGTTTGTGCCCCCAGGCGTTCCGCCTCACCCGCTGCAGATCGATGAGGGCCAGCCCTCCCCCCGCCGCGGGGGGGAGCAAAAATACATGGCACAGGTAGAAATCCCTGTGCGTGAACCCCGCCCCGTGCATCAGGCGCGCACACCCGGCCAGAGCCGACAGTATACACCTCTTCTCGCGGAAGTTCCCACCAAAACCGCGGGCGTAGTCCTCGAGCCGCGCCCCTTCGACCCCCGCGGTCAGGATGAACGAGCCGCCGAGCCAGGGGAGACGGCGCCGCTCGCCGCGGGCCACCGGGGCCATCGTCGCCACGCCCGCGGCGCGGAGGTCCGCGATCGACTCCCACTCGCGCGCCGCCGCCGAGCGCGGCATCCTGCCCATGAGGAGGTCCGCGAGGGCTTCGCGGATCGAGCCGCGGCGGTGCTGCTTCAGGTAGAGCGTGGCCGGGGGAGGGCCGGGCAAAACGACGCGCACGATCCTTCTCGTCCCCTTGTCCCTCGCCGGGCCGTCCCCGGGAAAGTCCATCAGGGCGGAGAACGAGTCGAGGCCGCGGTCCCCGAGCGCGTCCGCGTAACGCGGGTCGATGATCACCGTTCCCCTGCCGTCAGCGCGCAGTTCCATGCCTCTCCTCCAGCACCTGCCGGTACACGGCGAGGGTCGCCTCCGCGTTCGCCCGGACGGTGAAGGCGAGCGACTTGACGCGCGCGGCCTCCGCCATGCGCGCCCGCGCCTCCCCGCCTGCGAGCGCCCCCATCGGGCGGGACAGGGCCTCCGCGTCCCGGGGGTCGGCGATGACGAAGCCGTCTTTGCCCTCCTCTATGATCTCCGAGGCCCCGTTCGCCCGCGTGGTGACGACCGGGAGGCCGCACGCCATCGCCTCCAGGCAGACGTTGGCGAACGGATCGTAGCGGGTGGGGAGGACGAGGTAGTCGGCGGCGCCGTAGTAAGGCCGCACATCCGGGACATGCCCGAGAAATCGGACGCGCGAGGCGACGCCGAGCTCCCGGGCGAGCGCGGCGAACCGCTCCGTGCGCCCCCTCCCCGCGACGAGCAGGTGCGGCCGTCCTCCCTGCGGGATGGCGATGGCGCGGAGCGCGGTTTCGAGTCCCTTCCGGCCGGGGTTGTTGGAAACGAACAGCGCCGCCGTCGCGCCGCCGGGGATGCCGAGTTCGGCGCGGACCGCCTCGCGGTGCGCGGCCCGGAGGCGCGGGTGAAAGGCGTCGTGGTCGACCCCGTTGTAGATCACCGATACCCGCTCGGGGGGGTACGGATAGAGGCCGAGGAGCTGGCCGCGGCAGAGGCGGGAGTTGGCGACGATGCGGCGGCACCGGCGGGGGTCGAAGAGCTGTTTTTCGAGGCGCAGGGCGAGCCAGGTGAAGGGGCGGGTGTACGAGACCATCCGCCCGGCCGCGGTGTCCGCTTTTTCCCGGAGCCAGACCCGGTGCACGCCGCCCCCCATCCGGTAGACGTCGAGCGGATAAAAGCGGACGAGGCCGCTCACGATGTCCCATTTTTCGGCGGCGAGCATGCGGCGCGCGCCCCGGATGAACAGGAGGGCACTGAGGGAAGGGCCCGCCAAAGCGGGCAGGGGGACCCGGTGAAACGCGAACCCGCCTTCCGCACCCGCCTCGCCGCGGGCGGCGAAGATGTGCAGGTCGTGGCCGCCGGACGCGAGGGCGCCGATAAGGCGCGCCAGATAGCGCTCCTGCCCGCCCCGGGAGGGGCTGTAGTCGTGGATGAGGAAGGCGATCTTCATGTGGTCCTGAGCCCTAAGCTGTAAGCCGTAAGCGATACACATTAAGAAGCAGGAGGCAGGAGTTTCTTTACCGCCGCGAAGACGTCCTCCGCCGTGATGGCGGTCATGCACCGGTGATCCGTGGGGCACCGCCTCTTCAGGCACGGCGCGCACGCGGTCTCCCTCCTGACGATCACGTGCTCCCCGAGGGGGCCCGTGGCCCCGGGGTCGGTCGGTCCGATGACCGCGACGACCGGCGTCCCCACCGCGGCGGCGAGGTGCATCGGTCCCGTGTCGTTGCTCACGAACGCGGCGCAGCGTCCGGCGAGGGCTGCGCACTGCATCACCGTCGTTTCACCCGCGGCGTTCAGCGCGTCGGGGCCGAGCGGCGCGCAGACGGACTCGGCGCGCGCGCGCTCGCGCGGCCCGCCCACCGCGACTATTGCGACCCCGCATCGGTCCCGGAGCATCCGGGCGAGGGCGGCGAACCTCTCCGGCGGCCAGCATTTCGCCTCGCCGTACGTCGAGCCCGCGTTCAACCCCACGATCGTCCGCCCTGGGGCGATCCCACTCCCGTGGAGCAGCGCGTCCGCCCACGCGAGGAGGGATTCGGGCACGCGGAGGACGGGGCGGGTGTCGGCCTCGACCGGCCCGAGGGTCCGCACGAGCGCGAGGTAGCGCTGCACCTGGTGCCCGCCCGCGCGCGGCGGGGGAACGCGGGAGGTGAGGAGGAGGGAGCGGCCGTCCGTCGCGTAGCCGAGGCGCGCGCGGACCCCGCCGAGGAAGAACAGGAGGGCCGAGGAAAACGAGTTCGGGAAGAGGACTCCCAGGTCGTACCGGTCCCGCCTGAGCGCCGCGAGCAGGGCGCGCGCGTCCCGGAGGCGGGTGGGTCTCGGCACGGGGAGGACGCGGTCGACGGAGCCCTCGTGCTCCCAGAGGCCGGCGAGGTTTTCGGGGGCGAGCATGGTGATCGGGGAGCCCGGGAACAGGGCGCGGAGCGCGCGGACCGCCGGGATGGTGATCACCGAGTCTCCCAGCCAGTTTGTCCCCCTGATCACGATCCTCACCGTGTCGCTCATCTCTCCCCCGGCATCTTCTTCCGCCGCCACCGGCGCGCCATCCAGAGCCAGTGGTCGGGGTAGCGGCGGACCCACTCCTCGATCACACGGTTTATCCTGGCGCAGCCCTCCGCGATGTCGGCCTCCCGGTCGCCCGTGTCCGGCACTTCGATCGGCCGGCAGACATGGACCTCGTGGTACCCGTACCGGACGCGCACATCGAACGCCGGTATGACCGCCGCGCCCGTCTTAAGGGCGAGGAGCGGGGCCATCGTGGTCGTGGAGACCGGCTGCCCGAAGAACGGGACGAACGGGGCATACCGGCCCGCGTACTGGTCGATCAGGACGGTCACGCCCCCGTTCCGCCTGAGATGGTCGATGATCTCCCGCACCACCCACTTCTTCCTGAGGGGCTTGAGGTTGTTCATGGCGCGGAGCCTCTCGATCTCGCGGTAAATGAGAAGATTCCGGATCGGCCTGCCGATCGCCGCGATGATCCCCCTGACCTCGGGGGTGCACGTCGCCATGGTTTCCCAGTTGCCGAAGTGGCTGATCAGGAACAGGATCCCCTTGCCCCTCCGCAGGGCGTCCGTGATGATCGGCACGCCGAACATCCTGCTGAACGGCTCCCGCCTCCGCCGAATCTTCGGCGTGAGGATGAACTCGATTACGGTGAGGCAGAAGTTCCGGTAGGAGCCCCTGACGATTGCCCGCTTTTCCCGCGCGGTCTTCGTGTCCCCGAACGCGAGGTCGAGGTTTGCGTGCGCCACCCTGCGGTGCCGCCGGTCCGCGAGGTAGGCGAGCAGGGAGAGGCCCTCGGCGAGGCGGTACGCGCTCCGCTCGGGCAGGAGCCGGATGATCCCGCAGAGACCCATGAAGAGAAAAAAGGCCGGATACTGCGTCCATGAAACGCGATCTTCAGCCATGGCTCATTCCCGTGTCGCTCATCTCTCCTCCGGCATCTTCTTCCGCCGCCACCGGCGCGCCATCCAGAGCCAGTGGTCGGGGTAGCGGCGGACCCACTCCTCGATCACACGGTTTATCCTGGCGCAGCCCTCCGCGATGTCGGCCTCCCGGTCGCCCGTGTCCGGGATCGACAGCGGCTCGCAGAGGTGGACCTCGTGGCGGCCGTACCCGACGCGCACGTCAAATGCCGGGATGACTGTCGCGCCCGTCTTCAGGGCGAGGAGGGGGACCGTCGTGGTCGTCGAGACGGGGCGCCCGAAGAACGGCACGAACGGGGCATTCCGGCCCGCGTACTGGTCCGCCATGATGGTTACGCCCCCGTTCTCTCTGAGATGACGGATGATCTCCCGCACCACCCACTTCTTCCCGATCGATATGAGGTTGTTCATGGCGCGGAGTTTTTCGACCTCCCGGTGGATGAGGGGGTTCCTGAACGGCCTGTCGACCGTCAGGATGATCCCCCTGACCTCGGGGGTGCACGTCGCCATGGTTTCCCAGTTGCCGAAGTGGCTGATCAGGAACAGGATCCCCTTGCCCCTCCGCAGGGCGTCCGTGATGATCGGCACGCCGAACATCCTGCTGAACGGCTCCCGCCTCCGCCGAATCTTCGGCGTGAGGATGAACTCGGTCATTGAGAGGAAGAGGTTCCGATAGGAACCCCGCGCGATCAGGCGTTTCTCTCGTGCGGTCTTCGTGTCGCCGAATGCGAGGTCGAGGTTCGCGAGCGCCACCCTCCGGTGCTCCACATCCAGGAAACAGACGATCCGGGACAGGCCCGCGGCGATGCGGTACGCGAGCCCCTCGGGCAGGAGGCGCACGGTCCCGCAGAACGCCCTGAAAAGGAAATAGGGTGGATACTGCGTCCAGGGAATGCGGTCTTCAGCCATGGCGTGTCCCTGCGGCGCTCATGTCGGTTCGAGATCCTCTCTGCTTTTTGGATTTTGGGGTCGGGAGTCGGGAATTTCTCTTCCGTTGGGATTTGGGATTTGCCTGCCCCCCGCAGCCTTGGCGTAGGGGGGGGATTTGGGATTTAAGTAAAGCACCGCTCCGAGCAGGGCGAGGAGCGCGATCCAGCCGAAGACGCCGGTGACCACCCGCCCGTCGCCGAAGAACCAGGGCGCTATTTTTACACGGTTCAGGAACAGCCCCTCCGCCTTTATCCCGAACACGCAGCCCGCGTGAAGGCCGATCGCGAGATACAGGGAGCCGGTCCGGAGGACCGCGCAGCCGAGGACGACGCCGAAGAGAAAGAGGCCGATGAACCCCGGGAGCACCTCCGACGGGGTGAGGAGCGGCGTGAAGAAGTACGCGACGGCCTTGAAGCCGAGGAGCGGGTCGAAGGAGGAGGGCGTCGGCATGTCGGAGGCGTTGAAGAAGTGCACGAGTGCGAAGAAGGCGCTCATGGCGATCACGGCGGATGAGCGGGGCAGATTGCGGAGGAGGGCCTGGAGGACGAACCCCCTGAAAAATATCTCCTCGATGAAGGCGACCACCACGCCGGTGATGAAGGCCTTCCCGAGCTCGAATGCGAGCTCCCCCGGGCCCGAGAAAAAAAGCCCCGGGGCCCGGGCGCCGGAGAGCGTCATGACGAGGAGCATCGCGGCGAGCGCGCCCGCCCCCAGGAGCCACCCCCGCGCGAGGAGGGCCTGCCGCTTGTCCGCGCGCTTGAGGCCCATCGAGGCCAGGGAGGCGATTTCGAGCCTGCGGCGATCGAGGAAAAGGAGGGTCACGCTGACGACGAGGACGACCCGCCGCATCACCCGGTCGAAGGGGAAATCGAGCGCCGCGCGCATGCCCGGGAACCCGCCGCGAAGCGCCCCGATGCCGAGCGACACCCACGGCGTGATAAGGCAGCTCACGAGGACCGAGGCCAGCATGATGAGCGCGAGACGCTGGTATGGTTTCATGGCATGGAAACCGCCCGTGCGCGCCGATGCGGCGGGACTCAAAAGTCGGCGCCCCGATCCTCGGCCCACTCCGCGTAGCGGCAGACCCCCCGCTTCGAGGCCCGGATGAACTCCGTGAACTGGCGCACCTCCGGCGTCATCTCGCCCTTTTCGATATCCTCGAGCGCCCGGGAGGCGTTGAGGCCGGAGGTGTAGAAGATCTTGAACGCCTCCTTGAGACGGGTCCGGGCCGCCTGCGTCACGCCGGCGCGCCGGAGACCGACCACGTTCAGCCCGGAGGCGGAGGCGGGACGGCCGCCCGCGATGACGAACGGGGGGATGTCGCGGTTCACCGCGGAAAGGCCGCTCAGCATCGCCAGGCGTCCGATGCGGGTGAACTGGTGTATGACCACCGCGCCCGAGATGATGACGTTGTCCTCGACGACCGTGTGCCCCGCGATGAGCGCGCAGCTCGTGATGATGGTGCGGTTGCCGATCACGCAGTCGTGCCCGGCGTGGGAGAGCGCCATGAAATAGTTGTGGTCGCCGATCACGGTCGCCCCGCCCTCGATCATCGAGCGGTGGATGGTCACGTGCTCCCTGAAGGTGTTGCCCGCGCCTATGCGAAGGAAACTCGGGGCGCCCTTGAAGGAAAGCGACTGGGGCAGGTCCCCGAGCACCACCCCGCAGTGGAGTCTGTTGCCCTCGCCGATCGTCGTGAAGCGCTTGACGCAGGCGTGGCTGTCTATCGTGGTGCCGCGCCCGATCGCCACGTCCTCCTCGATCACGACGTAGGGTCCCACCGTCACGTCATCCGCGATCTCCGCGGCGGGGTGGATGACGGCGGTCGGGTGTATCGTCTTCATGAGCTCCTTTGCGCGCGGGGCGCGGGCGCCGGCGTCAGCGCGGCGGACCCGATTGACTCAATCACCCATTCTAGCAATTGTCCGTCCCCCCCGCCAATTTTCATTTCTATCTCGAGCGAGTAGAGGGGGAGGGGAAGGCGCAGGTTCTCCGGGAGGCGCGCGGCGTCCTTGGAGGTCGTGACGAGCCCCTCGGCGCCCGCCCCCGCCGCGGCCATGGCGAACTCCTCGATCTCCGCGGCGAGGCAGCGGTGATGGTCGGGATACGGGCGCCACAGCGCGATGCGGGCGCCGAGGTCCGAAAGCGTGCGGGCGAAATCCTCCGGCGCCGCGATGCCGCAGAACGCGGCGACCGTCTTCCCCTTCAGTGCCCGGGGTTCGCGAACGGTCCCGGAGGGGATCTCCACGAGGCGGGCGGGCTCGTGCGTCGAGGTGAACACCTCCGCCCGCGGGTTGAGCCTCCGGACCCCGGCGAGCGTGTCCGGGTCGGGGGGGTGCGAGCACCGCGTGAAGACGATCGCCCCGGCGCGCCTCACCGCGGAGGCCGGCTCCCTGAGCCGCCCCGCGGGAAGGACCCGGCCGTTGCCGAACGGGCGCGCGGCGTCGAGGAGCAGGATATCGGCGTCCCGCGCGAGCCGCCGGTGCTGGAACCCGTCGTCGAGGATGAATGCGTCGACCGGGAATCGCCGCGCGACCATCTCCCCGGCCCTCGCGCGGTCGGGGTCGACCGCGACCACCGTCCCTTCAAGGGAATGGGCGAGCATGCACGCCTCGTCGCCCGCCTCGCGGGAAGAGAGGAAAACCCGGCTGCCGTCGGAGACGAGACGGGGAAACGGCTGCCCCTCGCGCACGGCGCCGTACCCCCTGCTCAGCACCGCGGCCCGGAGGCCGCGCTCGCGGAGGCCCCGCGCGAGGAGTTTCACGAGGGGCGTCTTTCCCGTCCCTCCCACGACGAGGTTCCCGACGCTGACGATCGGGCGCGGGAGTCCGTGGGCGCGGAGGATGCCGCGGCCATAGGCCGCGTTTCTCCCCGAGATCGCCAGACGGTAGGCGAGCGAGGGGGGGATGAGCGCGGCGCGCAGGCACGCGGCGGCGATGCCGCGGCGCCTTCCCTCCACGATGTCGGACCAGTAGAGCGGGTTCATGGCTCCATCCTATTTTCCGGGCAGCATGGACAGGATCAGCTCCAGGTTCCTCTGCGTCGCGCCGCGGCTCCCCGCCATCGCCTCCGCGGCGCGGCGCCCGAGCTCTTCGCGCGCCCGCGCGTCCTTGAGGAGCGACGTGATCGTCTCCACGAGCCCGCGGGCGTCGGCGACCTGGATGGCGCCCCGGTTTTTGAGGAGAAGTTCCGACGCCTCGCGGAAGTTGTGCATCGAGGGGCCGAAGACGACAGGCTTCCCCATGCTCGCCGGCTCGATGATGTTCTGCCCCCCGCCGTCGACGAGGCTCTTTCCCACGAACACCACGGTGGCCGCCCGGTAGATCCGCGCGAGCTCCCCGATGGTGTCCGCGATGAGGATCGCCCCCCCGGGGATCTTCTCGCCGGAGGGGGCGCGCGACCGGAGGACGCCGCGCGCGCCTCGCGCCTCGCAGAGCGCCTTCACCTCGTCCCGGCGCTCCGGGTGACGGGGCACGATGACGATGGCGGTCCCGGGGAGGACGCGCCGCGCCGCGTCGAACGCCTCCATGAGGACCTCCTCCTCCCCCCGGTGGGTGCTGCCGGCGACGATGACCGGCGCGTCCTCGCGCAGCCCGAGCGCCGCGCGCGCCGCGCGCGTCTCCTCTTCTCCGGCGGGGGATATCCCGCAGTCGAACTTCATGTTCCCGCCCACCTCGACCTTCTCCGGGGGCGCGCCGAGGGCCCTGATCCGCTCCGCGTCGAGTTCCGTCTGCATGCTGAAGCGGGTGATCAGCGGCAGGATCCTCCGGAGCAGCACGCGGAGCCTCCGGTAGCCGCGGAAGGACCGGTCGGAGATGCGGCCGTTGACGATCAAGAGGGGAACGCCCCTCCCCGCGGTCTCCGCGATGAAGTTGGGCCAGAGCTCGGTTTCGACTATCGCGACGAGGGCCGGGGAGACCAGGTCGAGGGCCCGCCGCACCGCGAACCGGAGATCCAGGGGAAAGTAGATGACGGCCGCGTCCCCCCCCGCCTTTTCCCGCGCCACCCTCTGCCCGGTGAGGGTGACGGTCGAGAGGACGACGCGGCGCCCGGGGAGCGATTTCGCGAGGGCCTTCACGAGCGGCAGCGCCGCCAGCACCTCGCCCACGGAGACCGCGTGGACCCAGACGCACCGCTTCCCGCGGAGCGAATCCTCGAGCTCCTTTGGATAGCGGCCGAGGCGCTGCGCGATCCCCGCGCGGTACTTCTTCTTCCGCGCCACCTGCACGGCGAACCAGGGGGCGGCGAGGATGAAGAACAGGTCCAGAAGGAAATTATACAAGAAGAGCGTCATGCGGCCTTTCTCATTTGTCGTTCGTTTGTCATTTGGATCCCGCGAGTTGTCATTATCCGTTCATCACGCCCTCGGGTGCGCCGCCTCGTAGACCTTCTTCATGCGCTCCGCGGTCACGTGCGTGTAGATCTGCGTGGTGGAGAGGCTCGCGTGCCCGAGCAGCTCCTGTACCGACCGGAGGTCGGCGCCCGCGTCGAGGAGGTGCGTGGCGAACGAGTGCCGCAGGTAGTGCGGCGAGACGCGCGTCGCGAGGGCGCATTTCCGGACGTGTTTGTTGACGACCTGCCGGACGGATTTCGCGGTGAGCCGTCCGCCGTTCTTGTTGATGAAGACGACTCCCCCCGCCGTTCCCTTCGCCCTGAGCGGGTTGATGTTCCGCGCGCTGAAATAGGCGATCAGCGCCCCGATCGCGGGCTTCCCGAGGGGGGCGAGACGCTCCTTTCTCCCCTTTCCCTTCGCCCGGACCATCTCGCCGAAGAGATCGAGGTCCCCCATGTCGAGCGAGACGAGCTCGCTCACGCGCATCCCCGTGCTGTAGAGCGTTTCGAGGATGGCGCGGTCGCGGCGGTCAAGGAGGCTCTCTCCGTCGGCCGCCTCGATCAGGCGTCGCACCGCGTCCACGTCGAGGAATCGGGGGAGCGTCTTCTGCCTTTTCGGGCTCGCGACGCCCGTGAACGGGTTCACCGCCGATATCCCCTCGCGCACCATGAAGCGGTAGAAGGAGCGCAGCGAGGAGATGGCCCGGCCGATGCTCGCCCGCGAGAGGCCGTCCCCGGTGATCTCGGCGAGATACTGCCGGATCAGCGAGCGGTCGGCCAGCCGCCAGTGCCCCTCGGCGATCCCCCTCGCCCTCCGCGACAGGAAGCCGGCGAAGCGCTCGATGTCGCGCCGGTAGGCGTCGAGCGTGTGCGGGGAGGCGTCCTTCTCCGCCCGGAGGTAGGCGAGGAACTTTTCAAGGGACGTGTCCATGGATACCCCGCGGACAGCGGAAAACCAGAACCGGCGAAAGGGCGAACCGGCGAAAGGGCGAACCGGCGTGTTGGCGAACCAGTGCAACAGTAAAGCTATAAAGTCGCCCGCTCGCCCTTTCGCCCGCTCGCCGTTTCATTCTTTCACACGCCCACACGGATGTTCTCTTCGTGCCTTCGTGGTGAAACGCATCTTTATCCGCGTTCATCCGCGGCGATCCGCGTCTCCTCAATCGGCGTCCGGCTTTTCGCCTTCCCCCGGCGGCTTCGTGTTCCCCCCGAGGGCCTCGATGCTCCTCGCGCTGAACCCGCACTTCGGGTAGTTGCTGCAGCCGTAAAACTTGGACCTTCCGCGCCCCTTCCGATGCACGATCTCGCCCCCGCATCCCGGCTCGGGGCACTTGAGCCCGGTGGATTTAGGCTTCACGTAGCGGCATGTCGGGTAGCCGCTGCAGGCGATGAACTGGCCGAACTTCCCGTGCCGCTCCATGAGCGGCGTGCCGCACTGCGGGCACTTCTCGTCCAGGACGACGGGCTTCCGGATCGCGAAGCTCCCGTCCTCGCGCATGGCGATCGGCTTGATGTTCCGGCAGCGCGGGAAGTTCGAGCAGGCGAGGAACTCCCCCCGCAGTGTGTGCCGTATGACCATCGGGTGTCCGCACTTATCGCAGACGGCGGAGGTGGGCTCGGGGGCCTTCTTCAGCGTCTCCATGGTGGTCTGCGCCTTCGTCATCGACTCCATGAACGGCTCGTAGAACTCCCTCAGCACCCGGGCCCGTGCGATCGTGCCCGCCTCGATCTCGTCGAGCTCGTCCTCCATGCGGGCGGTGAACTCGACGTTGATCAGCTCGGGGAATCCCTTGACCAAAAGGCCATTCACGAGCTCCCCCAGGGGGGTGGGGAAGAGACGCCCCCCATCCTTTCCCACGTAGGTGCGCTTCCGGATCGTGGATATGGTGGGGGAATAGGTGCTCGGCCTCCCGATCCCATTCTCCTCGAGCTCCTTGACGAGCGTCGCCTCGGTGTAGCGGGGCGGGGGCTTCGTGAAATGCTGGGAAGGGGTGAGGGAGACGAGCGTCAGCGGCTCGCCCTTCGCGAGCGGCGGGAGGGGGCTCTCCTCCTCGTCCTTCGCCGGCGCGCCCGCCACCTTCAGGTATCCGTCGAAGACCACCTTGGTATCCGCGGCACGGAACAGGTAGGGCCCCGCGGCGATCTCGACCTCGATCTGCGTGAAAACCGCCGGCGCCATCTGGCTCGCGACGAACCTCTCCCAGATGAGCCGGTAGAGCGCATGCTGCTCGCGGGTGAGATGCGGCTTCATCTCTCCGGGCGTCCGGGACGCGGAGGTGGGGCGGATCGCCTCGTGCGCCTCCTGGGCCCCCTTGCGCGAGGCGTAGACGTTCGGTTTCCGGGGGGCGTACGCGTCTCCGTACCGCTCCCGGATAAAGCGGAGCGCCTCGTCCTGCGCCGTCGAGGCGATGCGGGTGGAATCGGTGCGCATGTAGGTGATGAGCCCGACCGTTTCCTTCGTCCCGAGGTCGAGGCCCTCGTAAAGCTCTTGGGCGACCTTCATGGTCTTCGCGACGGGCCACCGGAGGCGGTTCACGCCCGCCTGCTGGAGCGTGCTCGTGATGAACGGCGGGTAGGGGCGCTGGCGGCGCTCCTTCTCCTCGACCGAGCTGACGGCATACGGGCGTGCCGAGGCGTCTTTGACGATCTCTTCCGCGCGGGCCCCGTCGGGGATCTCCGCCTTCACCCCGCCGATCTTCGCGAGCCGCGCGGTGAACGGTTCGCCGCCCCCCGCGTGCTTCTTCAGCGCAGCCTCGATCGTCCAGTACTCCGTCGGCGTGAAGGCCCTGATCTCCGCCTCGCGGTCGCAGATGAGCTTGACCGCTACCGACTGCACCCGTCCCGCGCTCAGGCCCCGCCCCACCTTTTTCCAGAGGAGCGGGCTCAGGGTGTAGCCGACGATCCGGTCGAGGATGCGGCGGGCCTGCTGCGATTCCACCTTGAGGAGGTCGACCCCCGCGGGCTTCGCGAAGGCGCCCCGTATCGCCTCCGCCGTGATCTCGTTGAACGTGACGCGCAGGAACTTCTTCCCGGCGCCCTTCAGCGCCTCCTGGAGGTGCCAGGCGATCGCCTCCCCCTCCCGGTCGGGGTCGGGAGCGAGGTAGACCGTCCCCGCCTCGCGGGCGGCTTTCTTGAGCTCCGTGACGAGCTTCTTGCTCTTTGCGGGGATGATGTAGGTGGGCTCGAAGTCGTGCTCGATATCCACGCCGATCCGGCTCTTCGGGAGGTCGCGCACGTGGCCCATGGATGCCATGACCGTGTACTTCTTCCCGAGGATCTTGTTGATCGTCTTGGACTTCGCGGGCGACTCGACGATGACGAGAGATTTGGACATAAATTCTTTTCCGCCGATTTCCACCGATCAGTGTGACAAGGCCCGCCGCTGGCAGCCTGACCTTTAGCGCCGGATTATACACACCGCGGCGCGCGGAATAAAAGGATAATCTCCCTCGCTGATCAGAACGCCTTGCGGAACCTATTGCCGGGCAACTTGTTGGCGAGGTGCTTGAGCTCGAGGGAAAGGAGGGCGGCCGAGACGGCTGCGGGGGGGAGCCCGCAGGAGGCGGTGATCTCGTCGATGGAGCGCTCCTCGGCGGCGAGATGTCCGAGGACGGATTCCTCGCCGGGGGTGAGACGGGGCCGGGGGGCTCCGGGGGCGCCGGTTTCCTCCCGGGGGGCGCGTGCGGGAAAGAGGTAGGGGAACTCCGCGCAGATGTCCTCGACCGACTCTACCAGCCGTGCGCCGTCTTTCAGGAGCGCATGCGCGCCGCGCGAGGCGAAGGAGTCGATGCGGCCGGGCATCGCGAAGACCGTCCGCCCCTGCTCGAGCGCCTGGGAGGCGGTGATGAGCGAGCCGCTCTTGCGCGCCGCCTCAACCACGAGCACGCCGAGAGAGAGTCCGCTGATAAGCCTGTTCCGGAGCGGGAAGTTCGCGCGCTGCGGCCCTATCGCGAGGGGGAACTCGGAGACCACCGCCCCCGTCGCGGCGATCTCGTCGGCGAGCCCCCTGTTTTCGGGAGGGTAGATGCGGCCGAGCCCGCTCCCGAGGACCGCGATCGTCCTCCCCCCGGCCTTGATGGCGCCGCGGTGCGCCGCGGTGTCGATCCCGCGCGCCATGCCGCTCACCACCGTGAGCCCGACGCCGGCGATCTGCCCGGCGAGGCGCTCCGCGTGAAAGAGCCCGTACTGCGAGCAGCGCCGCGCCCCGACGATGGCGATCGCGAACCGGTCCTCCGGGCGAAGGGAGCCCTTCACGTAGAGGAGCACCGGCGGGTCGTAGATCTCGGCGAGGCATTCCGGATAGGCCGGGTCGGTGAAGGGAATGAGCGTCACCCCCCCCCTCCGGGCCCGTTCCAGTTCCCGGGGGGCGTCCGCCGCAGACCGCCCGGCGGCGATCCGGGCCGCGAGGACTGGGCCGATCCCCTCGACGCGGGCGAGGGCCGCGGAGTCCGCCGCGAAGGCGGCGGAGGCGGATCCGAACGCATTGACCAGCCGCCTGATCGTGATGGGGCCGAGCCCCTCGACCATGTTGAGCGCGACCAGGCTTTCGATCTCGCTCATCGCGTCCCCTCCCGCATCCATGCTACGCCCCGCGGGCCGGCTGCGCAAGGGCAATCGGCGGGCATGTCGGGAGATCATCGAGGAGAGCCTCCGCGGGATCACCGCGCCCGTCCCTCCGCCCCGGCGGGATCGATCACGAGGAGGTAGCGGGGGTCGCGGCGCGGCAGCGCGAATCCGATCATCCGGTCCCCGGCGAGGATGAATCCCCCTGGGACGGCGACCTTTTCCCCAGAGATATACTGGTACGCGCGCGGGGGCTTTTCGGTGAAATTGCCGTGCGGCGTCGAGATTATGAGCCCCCCGTCTCTGGCAACCGTCAGCTCCGTTGCCCCCTCGCAGGCGACGCGTATGATCCCCGGATCGACGCCCGGGTTGACCATGAAGGCCCGTTCGATGCCGCCGCGGCCCGCGCGGTACTCCAGATCTATCCCCTTGTAGAGGTTCCGGTAGGTCAGGGTCGAGAACGCCCGGGGTCCCGCGGTGCGGTCGCTCCCGGCGCGAAGTTCCTTCTCAGCCCTGAGTTCCGTGCGCCTGCCCGCGCCCTCGAACCGGAGGCTGAAGCCGCCCCCGGGCGATCCCTGGCCGATCAGGTAGCGCACCGCGGTGCGGGTGAAACAGATCGAGCCCGCGCGGCCGTTCACGTAATAAAGGACCTCGCCCGGAAACTTCCCCCGATTGCGGATGAACCCGGTCTCGGGCTCGCCGCAGAGCGGAAGGGGGCGCGGGGCGGGGGGGGCGGCGGGGAGCGTCCGCGCGGGCTGCGGCGGCGGAAAGAGCGGGGCGCAGCCGTGGCACGCCGTGAAAAGGACAGAGGCAAGAAAGGCCCGCACGAGATCACGTGAGTTCACGCTGCGTTCCCCCGGGCTCCCGGAAGAAGACATTCTAGTATCGCCGCAGGGGGATGTCAAATGCGGGGGATTCGGGAGGAGGGCGCCGGAGATTCAACCGGGCTCGCCGCTCACGGCAGGACCGTCAGGGTCTTTTTATCCAGCATGATGACGAAGGGCGAATCCGGGCGCACCTCGGCGGGGCTCTTTACCGGCGGCACCCTGCCGGCCTGGGTGATGATGAGATAGAGCCTGATTTCACCCGTCAGGCCGGCCGGGCAGGGAAGATCCCTGATGAGCGTGACCTCCATCGGTGCGTCGAGCCGGGGAACGCCCGCGGCAAGGGGAGAGATCCCCGGCCGGATGCTCCCGTCGAGAAAGATGCTGAACATCCCCTGCGTTGTTTCGGCGAGGACGTAGGCATCGAGACTCATCCATGCCGATATCGTGATTCTCGCCCCGAACGTCATAAGCGCCCCCGGCCTGAATGCAGTCGCATTCACCGTCAACTCCGCGCCCGTGGGCCGAGCGGGAGTTGGAGTCCCGGTGGGCGCCGCAATCGGGGTGCGAGTCGGGGCCGGAGCCGTAGGCGAAGGTGTCGACGTAGGAGACATCTGGGGCGTGGGCGTCCTTGTCGGGGTCCTTGTAGGAGCCGGAGCCGTAGGCGAAGGTGTCGACGTAGGAGACATCTGGGGCGTCATCGTGATGGTAGGCG
>JBAXOY010000054.1:0-19683 GCA_037133055.1 Chlamydiota bacterium | reverse complement strand
GTCGAACAGTGATGGAGAGGTTATCTTATTTGCATAAATCTTTTGACGTTACCAGGGAGCGGTGTAATAGCAAAGGGAGCGGCGGCGGGAACGCGCGGGTACATCGTGAACCGGGGGATGGCGCATCTTCCCCGTGTCGCATCTTCCCCGTTGACCGCCGGCATCGGATTGACTACCATACCTGTTTCTTCGGGCAGTGACACCATCAACAGGAGAGGTGAACCGGATGCGCGCGTACGAGATTATCCTCAAGAAGAGGGACGGGAAGCGGCTGGAAGATCGCGAGATTGAGTTCATGATCGAGGGCTACACGAAGAACACCATCCCCGATTATCAGATGGCGGCGTTTCTCATGGCGGTGTTCATCCGCGGGATGGCGCCCGGGGAGACCACCGCGTTGACGATGGCCATGCTCCGTTCCGGCGACACGATCGATCTCCGCGCGATCGGCAAAAAGACCGTGGACAAGCACTCCACCGGCGGAGTCGGCGACAAGACGAGCCTCGTCCTCGCGCCGATAGTCGCCGCGAGCGGCATCCCGATCCCCATGATGAGCGGGCGCGGCCTCGGGCACAGCGGGGGAACGCTCGACAAGCTCGAATCGATCCCCGGCTTCCGCACCAACCTCACGGAGAAGGAGTTCGTCGCCGCGATCAAAAAGGTCGGGTGTGCGATCATCGGGCAGACCCGCTCGCTCGCCCCGGCCGACAAGAAGATCTACATGCTCCGCGACGTGACCGCGACGGTGGACAGCATCCCCCTCATCTGCGGGAGCATCATGAGCAAGAAACTTGCCGCCGGGCCCGACGCCTTCGTCTTCGACATCAAGACCGGGAACGGCGCCTTCATGAGCACGATGGAGCTCGCGGAGGAGCTTGCGCGCACGATGACCGCCGTGGCGAAGAACGCGGGCAAGGACGTGGTTACCCTCATCACGGACATGAACCAGCCGATGGGCCGCGAGATCGGGAACGCCCTCGAGATACGGGAGACGATCCGGGCTCTGAGGGGCGACTGCCCGCAGGACCTGAAGGAGCTCGTGCTCGGGCTCGCGCAGTGGATGATGGTGTTCGGCGGGGCCGCGAAGGACATCAAGGATGGATACCGCATCGCAGAGGAGAACCTCATGGACGGCAAGGGGTTAGAGAAATTCAGCCAGATGGTCGCCCAGCAGGGCGGGGACCCCTCGGTCGTGGACAACCCGGACATGCTCGCGAGCGCGAAGCACCGGGAGGAGATCGCCGCGCCGGAAGACGGGTATCTCGGCTCCGTGAACACGCTCGAGGTCGGTCTCTGCGGCGTCGCGCTCGGGGCCGGCCGCGACAGCGTGGACGCGACGATCGACATGGCGGTGGGCTTCACCGTCAACAAGAAGATCGGCGACCCCGTGAAGAAGGGCGAGAGCCTCCTCACCGTGCACTACAACGACCGGAAGAAGGCTGACGGCATCCGCGGGCGGCTCCTGAAGGCCTTCGTCATCCAGGGGACCCCGGCGAAGAGGCCCCCGATGATCTACAAGACCGTCACCCCGTAGGGCATCGGGGGCATTTTTCACATCGTGGTATTTTCGGGGGCATTTTTCACTTGCCGCGCGCGCGGCAGGGTGCTATAGTGCATCTACTAGGAAAGGGAGGTGTTTTTATGAAGTGCCTGTCATCACTGTTACTCCTCGCGGTGGCCGTGCCCCTGGTGTGCGTCTCGACGCTCTATGCGGAGTGCAAAGAGGGTCAGGTGGACATCAATACGGCGACCATAGCGCAGCTGAAGACCGTGCCGGGAATCAAGGATAAAAGAGCCGGGGCCATCATCGCGGGCCGTCCGTACAACTCCGTGGATGACCTGAGCAAGGTCAAGGGAGTCGGATCGAAGACCCTCGAGAAGTGGCGCGAGCATCTCTGCGTGGGCAAGAAGGGCGCCGCGGCCCCTGCGGCTGCTTCGGTCTCCAAGCCCGTGGTGAAGGAGAAGAAGGCCGAGCCGAAGGAAGTGAAAGAGCCGAAGGAAGAGAAAGACTCCAAAGAGAGCGAATAGGCCTCTTCAGTCCGTACACAAAGGGGACTCCCCCCCGGGGGGAGTCCCCTTTACTATTCAGGGTGCGGTCGCGCCGCGGGAGGCGCCGCCCCGCGAGATTGCCGCGATTCTCCTCTCCCTGGACGACCGGGTGAAGCAGCGGACCGCCCTTCACGCGCTTTCGGAGGCGGTCACTTCACGCTGAACTGCGCGAGCACTCCCGCGGCGAATACGAACCCGTGCGCGCCGAGCCTTCCGGCATCGTCTTCCCCGAGGAGGGCGAAGAAGAGCGTTGCGCGAGCGACCTCATCCTCACCGCGGGTTATCCGGCACGCGACCCTCGCCCCCTCATCCCGTTTTTCCTCGATTCGCGCGTGGATGCGCAGGCGGTCCCCGGGACGCGTGACCGAAACGAACTCCGCCCTGTCGATCTTCGCGAGGATGACGTCCCTCTCGAAGCCGAAGATCTTCCCGACCAGGATTCCGCCGGTCTGCGCCATCGACTCGACGAGCAGGCTGTGGGGCATGAGCGGAAAGGAGGGGTAATGGTCCCGGAGGAAATCCAGGTCCGAGGGTATCGTCCTGACCGCCTCGGCGGATTCGCCGGCCTCGATCTCCCGCCAGTCATCGATGTGGATCCAGCGCATGCGTGTATATCCTATCTCCCGGGATGGGAGCCGTATGAACCGGCGAACCGGCGTGTCGGCGGGGCGGCGCAACAGTCAAACTTTAAAGTCGCCCTCTCGCCCTCTCGCCCCCTCGCCGCGCCATAGGTATCACGGGGAGGGCCATAAAGAAAAACGCACGCCATCGCGTGCCCCCGCCCGGCCCCGGCGGCGATTTCGAGCGCCGACCCGCCCAGCTCCCGGAATCTCTTCTCCGCGTCCCCATCGAGGCGCGCCGCCCACCGGCCTCCCGGCAGGCGGACGACACACACCTCGTTCCACCGCATCCCCTGGCCCCACCCGCGCCCCAGCGCCTTGAAGACGGCCTCCTTGGCCGCGAAGACGCAGGCAAGGCGCGCAATCCGGAGGATGGCGAAACGGGAAACCCCGCGTCCGCGCAGCTCCGCGGGGGTGAAGACGCGACGGAGGCGGCTCACCCCGTGGGAGAGAAGGCGTCGCACCGCGTCGATCTCGACGACGTCGATGCCTATCGAAACCGGGAGCCCGTCCGGGTGAGGGGCTCCCGCCTTAGCCGAGCACGCTTGCGACATACCGGTGGATCAGATCGACGGTGAAGAGGCTTGAGAAGTTGCTCACGCGGGGGTCCTTCTCGAACGAGGCGAGATCGGCGCACGGCATGCGCTTCCTGAGCTCGGTGAGCCCCTGGGGGGTTACCTTCCCGTCCTTGACGAAGGCGTCGTTGGAGAGGATGTTCTCGGGGAAGAGGCCGCCGCGCGGGATCTTGATCCCGAAGGCCTTTTCGAGCCTGAAGACGATGTCGAGGAAATCGATGGATTCCGCCCCGAGGTCGTCCATGATGCGGGCGCCGGGGGTGATGTCGGCTTCGTCCACGCCGAGCGCCTCGATCATGCACTCCTTGATCTTCTTGTAGACTTCGTCCTGTTCAGCCATATTCTCCTCCTGCACGTGCATGTAGTATGAACGCCGCGAATGCCCGCGGCGCCGCGCGGTCCCCCTCCCACGTCTCTCCCGTGCGGCCAGACGGGGCGGGTACACGCGTCAGTATTGTACCGCAGCCCCGAGGCCACCGTCCACACCAATTACCTGCCCGGTGAGGTACGAGGCAGCGGGGGATGCGAGGAACAGCACTGCCCCGACGATATCCTCGGGAACGGCGAATCTCCTGGCGGGGATGGATTTCTTCAGACTGTCCCCGGCGAGCCCGCGCACGGTCTCCGTCATATCCGTCACCACCATGCCCGGGGCGACGGCGTTCACGGTGATGCCGCGGGGCGCCAGCTCCAGCGCCGCGGCCCTGGTGAGGGCGTTGAGCCCCCCCTTGGACGCCGCGTAGTTCGCCTGCCCCCGGCCCCCTCGCTCGCCGGCGAGCGAGGAGATGTTGATGATTCTCCCGTTTCTCCGGAGCACCATCCCCTCGGCGACCGCCCGCATGCAGTGGAAGGGCCCGTGCAGGTTCGTGTCGATCACCGCGCGCCAATCCTCGATCGGCATCGTCACGAGCAGCGAATCCCGGACACAGCCCGCTGAGTTGACGAGGATCCCTATCCCGCCCTGCTGCGCCTCGATGCGCGCCACCGCGGCGACGACCGCCTCAGGGTCGCGCACGTCGCAGCAGACCGCCATCCCCGCGCCTCCCCGCGCATTCATCTCCCCGACGGTCCGCGCCGCGGCCTCGTGGTTCTTCGCATACACGATCGCGACCGAGGCACCGCGCGCCGCGAACGCGAGGGCAATCGACTTCCCGATGCCCCGCGCGCCGCCGGTGACCAGCACCGATGCCCCCTTGAATTCCGCGTCCATCATCCCTCCCTGTATATGGTGCCACACCTCTAAAAAACCCGTCCGCTTTCCATGAGCGAGGGAAGCTGCCCTTCGAGGAATCGCGCGACATCCCCCTCCGCCCTCTCGAGGCCGGGGTCAAGCCGGACCAGCGAAATCCGCCTGAGGACAAACCGGCCGACGACGGCATTCCTCTCGCCCACCCTCCCGCTCCCCTTGAAAAACGCATCTTCGCCGTCTCGCCTTGCGAGCTCCACCTCGACCCTGAGTTCGTCGCCGGGCTTCACGACGCTCCCGTAGCGCACCGCCCTCACCTCGCGGAGAAGGATGATCGGCGGGAAAAACCCCTCGCTCAGCCGCATGAGCCAGGCCCCCGCCTGGACCATCGCCTCGAGCATGAGCACGCCGGGCATGATGGGAAAGGAGGGGAAATGGTCCGCGAGGTATTCCTCGCTGCGGGAAAGCACCTTCAATGCCGTGAGGCGCTTCCCCTTCTCGCACTCCACGATCCGGTCGATCATTGAAAAGGCCATGCGTCGTTACTCCCCGGGGCGCCCGGTTACCCGCCCTCGTCGCCCCCGCCCGCTTCCGCCTCGACGGCCTCCCCATCCCTTCCGGGGGGGGGGCCGGGCGATTGTTCCTGCGGGGCTTCCCCCGCATCGGCCGCTTTCATCCGTTCCTCGACCGCCCCGCCGGGGTTTTGAGCAGGTGCCGTGCCCGCCGTACCGGGGAGCTCATGCACGGGCTCCGCGGCCCCAGGCGTTGCTCCATCCCCCGCCCGAGCGGATCCGCCGCGCGCCTCGGCGCGCGCGCCCCCCTTTTTGTGCCCCTTGCCGAACTTCACCGATACGACCTTGGAGACCCCGGACTCCTCCATGGTGATGCCGTACATCACGTCCGCCATGCTGATGGTCCGCTTGTTGTGGGTCACGATAATGAACTGCGTGTGCATCAAAAACTGCCCCAGCATCGCCAGGAAGCGGTTGATGTTTGACTCGTCGAGCGGCGCATCGATCTCGTCAAGCACGCAGAAGGGGCTCGGCCTGACCTTGAATATCGCGAAGAGGAGTGCCACCGCCGTCAGGGCCTTTTCCCCCCCGGAGAGCAGGGAGAGGGCCTGGAGCTTTTTCCCCGGCGGACGGGCGACTATGTTGATGCCCGCCTCGAGGACGTCCACCCCCTCCTCAAGGACCAGGTCGGCGTTCCCTCCCCCGAAGAGCTCCCGGTAGATCTCCTTGAAATTCCCCCGTATCTTCTCGAAGGTCTGCGAAAACATCCGGGTCGTCTCGGCGTTGATCCTGGCGATCGCCTTCCCCAGCGATTCCTTGGCCGCGATGAGGTCGGCCTCCTGAGTGGTGAGGAAATTCAGCCTCCCCGCGAGCTCCTCGTGTTCCTCGAGCGCCACCATGTTGACGGGGCCGATGCGGTGCAGCTTCTCCCTGAGCTCCCCGATCTCCCCCTCCACCGCCGCCCAGTCCGCGGCCCCGGGCTCGACGCGGACCACGGCGAGGTCCTCGCCGTACCCGTCGCGGACACGCTCGATCACGCGGTTTCGCTCCCCCCGCTGCTCGGCGAGCGCGACCGACAGCTGGGCCACCCGGTCCTTCACTGCCCCCATCGAAGCGACCTTCTCCCGCAGGAGATCGTCGAGTTCCCGCTGCCGATCGTAGAGGGCCGCCTTTCTCCCCTCCCGCTCCCGGGCGTCGGTCTCGGTCATGTCCCGTTCGGCGATAAGGGCCTCCATCGACCGGCGAAGATCCTCGATCTCGGAGATGAGTTCCGCGCGCCGCGCACCCTCCCGCTCCCGCTGGGCGCTCCGCGCGGCGATCGCCTCCCGGTTTTTGGCGATCTCCCGCTTCGCGCGATCGAGGTCCGTGCGAAGGCCGTGCTCCCTGGCCTCTGCCGAGGCGCGGCGCATCTTCATCTCGACGACGGCGGCCTGCCGCCCCTCGAGCTCGCGCTCCCCCGTTTCCGTCCCCGCCTGGGCGGTCGAGAGAGAGTCCTGGAGCGCTTTCTCCCGCTCCTCGTTCTCCGCGATCTCCCTGTCGAGCTGCCCCTCCCGGATCGCGGACTCGCTCCTCTGGTTTTCGAGCTCCGCCGATTCCCCCCTCACCGCCTTGAGCTCCGCATCGAGGCGGCCGAGGTCCCCCGCGGCCTGTGACTCCTCCGCCCGGGCCTCCGCAAGCTCGATCTCTCGCTGCCGCAGCGTCTCCCGCGCCCCTCCGAGCGCCCCCTCGAGCCCGCGCCGATTCTCATCGCTCGCGTTGAGGACCGCAAGAAGTCCTTCCCGCTCCATCCTGAGCGTTTCGGTCCGCGCAGAGAGTTGTTCGAGTTCACGGTCCCTCGTGATGAGGGGCGACGCCCCGCGCCCGCGCCCCACCGTCTCGATCGGTCCCCCCGCGACAAGGAGCTCCCCCGAGAGCGTGGCAAGCCGCCCGCCGGGCGCACAGGCCCCGAGCAGCGCGGCCGCCGAGTCGAGATCGCGCACAAACCATGTGGCGCCCAAGAGAAAGACGGCCGCCGGGGCGAAGGCGGGGTCGCAGGAGACATGATCGAGCGCGCGCCCGAGGAGGCCGTCGCCCCGCGGTGCCCCGACGCCCGCGGCGGGCGCCAGGCCGTCGCAGGGGAGGAAGCCGGCGTCCGCCCTGTCCCCGAGGAACGCGAGGGCGTTGCGCGCGTCCCCGACGGAGCGCGTGAGGATATGCTGAAGCGAGTGCCCGAGCGCCGCCTCGAGGGCACGCTCGCAGCCGGGACGGGCCTTGACCTTCTCGCCGACCGCCCCGATGATGCCCGCGAGTCCCGACCCCTCCCGGCCGGCCTCCTCCATCACCGCCCGCACGCCGCCCGCGTACCCCTCGTACGAGGCCCGGTAGCGCGCGATGAGCCCGCGCTCGGACTCGCAGCACGCGAGCTCTTTTTCCCGCCTGAGCAGTTCTTCCCTTACGCCCTCGGCCTCGCGCCTCGCGTCCTCCGCCGCGGTCTGTGCGCGCTCGAGCCCCCGGGCCCCCTCCTCGCGCGCCGCCGCGAGCCGCTCCCTGCCGGCCCCCTTCTCCTGGAGCATCTGCCGCGCCCGCTGAACCTTCTCAGCGAGTTCGCGCTCCTCCACCCCGAGCCGCGCGCCCCGCAGCGCCGCGGTCCTTGCGCTGTACCGGAGCCCCGAGAGCTCGTTCCGGTGCTTCGAGTTGAGGTTGATGAGCTCGATGAGCTCTCCCCTCTGACGCTGGGCCCTTTCCTCGCTCTCCTGCAGCCTGATCCGAAGCTCTTCGCACGCCTTCGCCGCCGCATCCAGGTCGTCCGCCGCGGCCCGGCACTCTTCCGCGGCGGCCCCCCGCGCCGCCGCGAGGCCGCCCTCCTCCTGCTCGAGGGCCGCCTGCGCGATCTTGAGCGCATCCAGCTCGCGGGCGTACACGCCCTCGCGCTCCTCGATCTCGCGGATCTGCCGCCCGTTTGTCTCGATCCGGGTCCTGCTGCTTTCGATGGTGCCGCTCACGCCCATGCGGCGGGCCTGCACGGTGCCGAGTTCCTCGTCGAGGGACCTCAACTGCGCGTGCAGCGCCTTCCCCTCCGCCTCGAGTTCTCCGATATTCCGAGCCGCCTCGTCTTCATCGCGCCTCGCCGCGTCCCGCGTCTCCTCGACCGCCCTCAGCGCCGCGTCGAGGTCCGACAGGCGCTTCGCGGCGAACTGCAGCTCGATCTCCTTCAGCCTGTCACCCGTCTCCCTCGCGCGCCGGGCGCGCGAGGCCTGCCGCTCCACGGAGGCGAGCTGGCGCCGCACCTCCTTGATGATATCGCTCAGGCGGACAAGGTTCTCCTCCGTGGCCTCGAACTTTCGAAGCGCCTCCCGCTTCTTCTCCTTGTACTTGGTGATCCCCGCCGCTTCCTCGAAGATGAAGCGGCGGTCCTCGGGCTTCGAGCTGAGCACCATGTCCATCTTCCCCTGCTCCATGATGGAGTAGGCGCTCAGCCCGATGCCGGTGCCCGTGAAGAGGTCGTCGATGTCCCTGAGCCGGCAGGCATTCTTGTTGATGAGGTACTGCCCCTCGCCGGAGCGGAAGACGCGGCGGGTGACCGTGATCTCGCGGTAGTCCACGGGAAGGACTGCGTCGACGCCGGAGAGGGTGAGGGACACATCGGCGAGGCCGAGCGGCTTGCGGAGGTCGGAGCCGCTGAAGATCACGTCCTCCATCTTCTGGCCCCTGAGAAGGCGCGCATTCTGCTCCCCGAGGACCCAGCGGATGGCGTCGGCGATGTTGCTCTTGCCGCAGCCGTTGGGCCCGATGACGGCCGTGACGCCGGGCTCGAAGTCGAAGCGGGTCCTGTCGGCGAAGGATTTGAATCCCGAGAGCTCGAGGGACTTGAAATGCATGCTCGTCACGTATCGGGGGGCCGGGGCGGGGATATTTCCGTCCCGTCAGCTCCCGACCTTCCTGCGGCGCTGGATCTCTCTGGTGAGGCGCGGGATGATCTCAAACAGGTCGCCGACGATGCCGTAGGTCGCGACCTTGAATATCGGGGCGTCGGGGTCCTTGTTGATCGCGATGATGATGTCGGAGGACTGCATCCCCACGAGGTGCTGGATCGCGCCGGAGATCCCGCAGGCGAGGTACAGCTTCGGCTGCACGGTCTTCCCCGTCTGGCCGACCTGGTACGAATAGGGCACCCACCCGGCATCCACGGCTGACCGCGACGCCCCGACCGCCGCGCCGAGGGCCTTCGCCAGTTCGGCGATCAGGGAAAAATGCTCGGATCCCCGCATCCCCCTTCCCCCGGAGACAATGATGTCGGCCTCGGCGATGTTGACCGTCCCGGCCGTTTCCTCCACGCTTTTCAAGACCCTCGCGCGCGTCACGAGATCGCCTTCCGCGGGGGGAACCTCGATGACCTCTCCCGCGCGGCTCTCGTCGGGAACGAGGGCCCTCATGACCTTGTGGCGGACCGTCGCCATCTGGGGCCTGTGCCTCGTGCACAGGATCGTCGCCATGATATTGCCCCCGAAGGCGGGCCGCGTCTGGGCGAGATGACGCGTCTCCTCCTGGATCTCGAGCCCGGTGCAGTCGGCGGTGAGACCGGTCCCCAGCTCCACGGCGACGCGCGGGATGAGCGCCCGTCCTATACAGGTGGCGCCCGCGATGACGATCTCCGGCTTCTCGGCGCGGATGATCCGCGCGAGGATCTTCGCGTAGGCCTCGTCGTTGAACTGTTCGAGCGCCCCGGACTGGAAGACGAACACACGGTCCGCCCCGTACGCGATAAGGCGCTTCGCCTGCGGGACGACGTCATGCCCTATGAGCACCGCGCTGAGACCCGCGCCGGTGTCCTCCGCGAGCCTGCGCCCGACGCCCAGCAGCTCGAACGAGACGCTCTGCACCACGCCCCGCTTCTGCTCCGCGACCACCATCACGCCGCGGGAATCCGACAGCGTCCCCCCCGCGGCCGCCGCGCCCTCCTTCCGCAGCACCAGCGCCTCATAGGGGCAGGACTCGACGCAGGCGCCGCAGAGCGTGCAGAGGTCGTTCACCACCGCGAGCGTATCCTTGATCGCGAGCGCCTCGTACGGACACGCCGTGAGGCAGGCGCCGCACCCGACGCATTTCTCCTCCACCACCTCGAGCCATGCCATGATGACCTCGATGCACGCGTTCAGGGGTCAGGGATGACCTGCATCCGAAGCTCCCCCACTATCAACCGAGCTTGAACTTCTCGATCTCCGCGACGAGCCGCGCGACGAGCTCTTCCGCCTCTCCCTTCCACACCGTCCCCGTGCCGCGATGGGGCGGCGTGAACACCTTCTCCACCCAGGTCGGCGAACCTTCCAGGCCGATGCGGGCCGGGTCGGCGCCGATCTCCGCGGCGCTCATGGTGCGCAGCGCCGCCTTTTTCGCCCGCATCTTCCCCTTGAGCGAGGGAAGGCGGGGTTCGTTGATCTCCTTCGTCACGGTCAGGAGGGCCGGGAGCGGGAGTTCGACCACGTCGTAGCCCTCCTCCATCATCCGCTCGACCGTGAGCCGCCCATCCTTGAGCTCCAGTATCTTCCGCACGAAGACGACCTGGGGGAGGTCGAGCTGCATCGCGATACCTGGGCCCACCTGCGCCGTGTCGCCGTCGCTCGCCTGCTTCCCGCACAGGATCAGGTCGAATGCCCCGAGCTTCCGTATCCCCGCCGCAAGGATGTAGGAGGTGGCCAGGGTGTCCGATCCCTTGAAGGCCGCGTCGCACAGGTGCACGGCCTCGTCGACGCCGAGCGAGATCGCCTCGCGAAGGGCTGAGTCGGCCTGCGGCGGGCCCATCGTGATCGCGGTGACCGCGCCGCCGTGCTTCTCCTTGAGGCGGAGCCCCTCCTCGATGGCGTACATGTCGAACGGGTTGATGATGCTGGGCACCCCTTCACGGATGAGGGTCCGCGTCTCGGGGTCCAGCTTCACCGACGTGGTGTCGGGAACCTGCTTGATGCAGACGATTATATTCATCGACAATCCCGAGTCCTCCGCGGGGGGCGAATTTACTCTTTCTTCCCCGCCAGTTCCTTGATCATCTGGGAGGCGATGACCATGCGCTGGATCTGGTTGGTCCCCTCGTAGATCTGGGTGATCTTTGCGTCCCGCATCATCTTCTCGACCGGATACTCCTTCATGTAGCCGTAGCCGCCGAGGATCTGGACCGCGTCGACGGTGACCCGCATCGCCGTATCGGAGGCGAACACCTTCGCCATCGCCGACTCCTTGGCGACCTTCTTCTCCCCGGCGTCGATGGCGCGCGCGACCGCATAGACGAGCGCCCGGGCGGCCTCGATCTGGGTCGCCATGTCGGCGAGCATGAACTGGACTCCCTGGAAGGAGATGATCGGTTTGCCGAACTGCTCGCGCTGCCGCGCGTAGGCGGCAGCCTCGTCAAGCGCCCCCTGGGCGATCCCCACCGCCTGGGCGGCGACCCCGGGGCGCGACGCGTCGAATGTCTTCATCGCCACGATGAACCCCTGCCCCTCCCTGCCCAGCAGGTTCCCCGCAGGGATGCGGCAGTCCTGGAAGACGAGCTCGCGCGTCGCGGAGGCCCGAATCCCGAGCTTGTTCTCCTTCTTGCCGAACTCGAAGCCCGGGGTGCCCTTCTCCACGATGAAGGTGCTCGCCCCGCGGGAACCGCGGGACTTGTCGGTCATGGCCACGACGGTGTAGATCTCCGCCTCTCCTCCGTTCGTGATCCACTGCTTCGTCCCGTTGAGCACGTAGTTGTCGCCGTCCTTCCGCGCGGTCGTCTGAATCGCTCCGGCGTCGCTCCCCGCGCCCGATTCGGTGAGGGCGAACGCGACAAGCCGCTTCCCGGCGGCGATGTCGGGCAGAAACTTCTTCTTCTGCTCCTCGCTCCCGAAGAGGAGGAGCGGGAATGTGCCGAGCGCCGTGGCGGCGAGGCAGAGGGAGATGCCGCCGCAGACCCGGCTCAATTCCTCCACCGCGATGCAGAGATCGAAGACGCCCCCGCCCGTGCCCCCGTACGCCTCCCCGATATAGACGCCGAAAAGGTTGGACTCGGCGAGGATCTTCACGATCTCCCAGGGGAACTCCTGCGCCTCGTCGAGCTCCGCGCGCACGGGGAGGATTTTCTCCCGGGCGATCTTCGCCGCGATCTCCCTGATGAACTGCTGCTCCTCGGTAAGGAAATAGTTCATGGCGTCGTCCTCTGTCTCCGCCGCACGGCCGCCAGCGCCGGCCTTGCGGCTCTGGGGTGGCCACCACACTCCCTGCCGGTTCACTCGAACGCGCGCGTGCCGGGCCGCCGGATGGGGAGGGAGGTGTGTGCGTGTTCCAGGCGCATCGGCGGCGCCGCGCGCCGACCGCTACGCCTCGAACTTCCGCACCGCGAGCGTCGCGTTATGTCCGCCGAACCCGAACGAGTTGGAGATCGCGACCTTGACCTTCTGCTCGCGCGCCGTGTTCGGCACGTAATCGAGATCGCACTCCGGGTCGGGGTTCTCGTAGTTGATGGTGGGGGGGATGATGCCGTGGATGATGGTAAACACGGTGCTGATCAGCTCGACGCCCCCCGCGGCGCCCAGCAGGTGTCCGAACATGGACTTGTTGGAGCTTACCGGAAGCTTCCGGGCGTGATCCCCGAAGATCGCCTTGATCGCCTGCGTCTCGCACTTGTCGTTGAATTCGGTGGAGGTGCCGTGCGCGTTGACGTAGTCGACATCCCCCGGGTTCACCCCGGCGTTCCGGATCGCCATCCGGATGCAGTTGGCGGCGCCCTCTCCCCCCGGCGCGGGGGCGGTCATGTGGTAGGCGTCGGCGCTCGACCCGTACCCGACCAGCTCCGCGTAAATCCGGGCGCCCCGTTTCCTCGCGTGATCGAGTTCCTCGAGGAGGACAATCCCCGCCCCCTCCGCCATCACGAACCCGTCCCGGTCCCGCTCGAACGGGCGGCTCGCCCGCTCGGGGGCGTCGTTGCGCGTCGAGAGCGCCTTCAATGCGCAGAACCCCGCAAAGGCAAGCGGGGTCACCGCGGCCTCGCTGCCGCCGGCGATCATGAGATCCGCATTGCCGGCGCTTATCATGAGCGCCGCGTCACCGATGGAGTGCGCCGCCGAGGCGCAGGCGGAGACGATGCAGCAGTTCGGCCCCTTCACCTTGAGCTGTATGGCGATCATCCCCGGAGCCATGTTGACGATGAGCATGGGTATGAAGAACGGCGAGATCCGCTGCGGGCCCTTGGTCACCATGAGGGTATGCTGATCCTCGATGGTCTTGATGCCGCCGATGCCGGAGCCGACGATGACCCCTATCCTCTGGGGATCCTGCGCCTGCAGGTCGAGCCCCGAGTCCTCCACGGCCATTTTCGCCGCGGCGACCGCGAACTGCACGAATCGGTCCATCCGCCGCGCTTCCTTGGGGCTCACGTATTTTCCGGCGTCGAAACCCTTCACCTCTCCCCCGAACCTCGTGGGGAACGCCGACGCATCAAAAGAGGTGACGGGCCCAATCCCGCTTCTGCCGTTGCAGAGCGCGTCCCACATTTCCTGCGCGTTATTGCCGTTCGGGGCCAGAGCGCCCATTCCGGTAATGACTACCCGCCTCACGCTGTTCCGCTCCTTTTCCGGGGATAGATCCCCTATTCCTGCTTCTGGCAGTGCTCCTCGATGTACTTGATCGCCTCGCCGACGGTCTTGAGGTTTTCAGCGTCCTCGTCGGGGATCTCCGCGTCGAACTCCTCCTCGAGCGCCATCACCAGCTCCACGGTGTCGAGGGAATCCGCCCCGAGGTCGTCGATGAACGACGCGTCGGGCGTGACCTCATCGGAGTTCACCCCGAGCTGCTCCACCACGATATCCTTTACCCTCTGCGCGATATCAGACATGTTTCACCCTCCTCTTGTGTGCGAACGACTCCGTGCGCGCTTCCGTTGACTACATAACCATGCCGCCGTCGACCACGATGGTCTGGCCGGTGACGTAACTCGACAATTCGGAGGCGAGGAACAGCGCGGCGTTCGCCACGTCCGCCGGCGTGCCGTACCTCCCCAGCGGGATGCCGCCGAGTATCTTCTGCTTCACCTCTTCGGAGAGAACCCCGGTCATGCGGGTTTCTATGAAACCGGGGGCGATCGCGTTCGCGGTGATCCCCCTGGGCGCAAACTCCTTCGCCACCGACTTCGTGAACCCTATGACCCCCGCCTTGGATGCCGCGTAATTGGCCTGCCCGGCGTTGCCGACCAGCCCGATTACCGAGGCGATGTTGATGATCCTGCCGGCGCGCTTTGTCAGCATCGCCCTGGCGACCGCCCGCGTCATGTTGAAGGTGCCCTTCAGGTTCACGGCGATGACGGCGTCCCAGTCCGCTTCGCTCATTCTCAGAAGGAATTTATCCCTCGTGATGCCGGCATTGTTGACGAGTATATCAATCTTCCCCATGGAGTCAATAATTTTGTTCACCGCTTCCTGCGCCGCGGCCGCGCTGGAAACATCCGCGGCGAAGGCGAGGGCGCGCCGGCCCAGCGCTTCCGCCTCGATGCGGGTCTTCTCCAGGGCTTCGGCGTCGCGATCGAGGAGCGCAAGATCCGCCCCCTCCCGCGCGAAGAGGAGCGCGATCTCCCTCCCGATTCCCTGCGCGCCGCCGGTCACCAGGGCGGTCTTCCGGGCAAGCATCACGCCGCATCTCCCGGCGGGGCCACGAGGGCGGCCTGCGCCTTTTCGAGGCTCCTGAGATCCCCGACATTCACCATCTTCTGTGCCTTGTCGATCCGGCGCATGAGCCCGGACAGCACCCTGCCGTGCCCGAGCTCCACGAACAGGTCGATCTTCTCGCCGAACAGGCAGCGCATGCTCTTTTCCCACAGCACCGGCGCGCAGAGCTGCCGCACGAGCGCCTCCCGGATCTCCGCGGGATCCGTGACAGGGAGGGCGCTCACGTTGGCGATCACGGGGTAGCGCGGCGCGACGATCTTCGTTTCTGACACCGCCACGCGCAGCCTGTCCTCTGCCGGCTTCATAAGGCGGGAGTGGAAGGCGCCGCTTACCTGGAGCTGGACCACCTTCTGGGCGCCGCGCTTCTCCGCCTCGCGCATCGCCGCCTCGACGGCGGGCACGCTCCCCGAGATCGCGATCTGCCCCGGGGAGTTCAGGTTGGCGATGTTGAGGACCCCGCCGCCCTCGCACTCGGCGCAGATCTTCGCCACTGTCTCCCGGTCGAGGCCGACGATCGACGCCATCGTGCTCGGCTCCCGGTCGCAGGCATCCTGCATCGCCTCCCCGCGCTGCCGCACCAGCCGCAGGCCGTCCGCAAATGCCAGCGAACCGGCGGCCACATGCGCGCTGAACTCTCCAAGGCTGAGGCCCGCCGCGGCGACGGGGACGGGGAGCCCCGGGACGGCGGCGCCGAGGGCCCTGGTGCAGGCGATGCTCGTGATGAAGATCGCGGGCTGGCTGTTCTTCGTCAGGGTGAGCTCGGCCTCGGGCCCCTCGAAGCAGAGCTTCCCGATGTCGAACCCGAGTATCCCCGCCGCTTCCCTGAACACCGCTCCGGCGGACGGAAATTTCTCCGCGAGCTCACGCCCCATACCCACTTCCTGAGACCCCTGTCCCGGGAAGAGTAACGCGATCCTTCGTGAGGGTGACATACGCTGCTCCTAGTGCCTCTCCCGCCCTTGCATTCCATCCATCGCGCGCGGCTTCACGGCGCCCCGCCCGTTACATCGTCAGCACCATCGCGCCCCAGGTGAGCCCGCCGCCGAACGCGACGAGGAGGGTCGTGTCGCCCGCCTTGATGATCCCCTTGCCCGCCGCCTCCTCCAGCGCGACCGGGATGGAGGCCGCGGAGATGTTACCGATATGGTCGATGACCGAAATGACCTTTTCAAACGGGACCCCGAGTCTCTTGGCGACGGCCCTGAGGATCCGCATGTTCGCCTGGTGGGGTATGACCCACGTGACCCTGTCGACGGTCAGCCCCGCGCGATCGAGGGCGACTCCCGCCGCATGGGACATGGCCGTCACCGCCTGCTTGAAGGTCTCCTTGCCCTCCATCCGCATATAGTGAAGCCTCCCGTCGACCGTCTCTCGCGAGGCGGGGGTCCGCGAGCCGCCGGCCGGCAGGTAGAGCAGTTTCTGGAACCTCCCGTCGGCGCCAAGGTACGCGGATCGGATCTCGCCCCCACCCTCCCCCGTCGGCGCGATGACCGCGGCGCCCGCGCCGTCCCCGAAGAGGACGCAGGTGTTACGGTCCTTCCAGTCGGTGATCGCCGTGAGCTTCTCCGCGCCGATCACGAGGGCGTTGCCGTAGCGGCCGCTCCGCACGCACTGCCAGGCGATGTCCATCGCGTAGATCCACCCGCTGCAGGCTGCGTTCAGGTCGAAACAGGCGGCGCCGAAGGCGCCGAGCTTTTCCTGGATGATGCATGAGGTGGAGGGGAACGGCATGTCGGGGGTGACGGTCGCGACGATGATGAGTTCAACGGCGTCGGGCTTGAGCTTCGCCCGGTCGAGGGCGCGGCGCGCGGCCTCGATCGCGAGGTCGGAGGTGGCCTGGTCGTCGCGGGCGATCCTGCGGGTGAGGATGCCGGTCCGCTCGATGATCCACTGGTCGGTGGTATCGACCATTTTCTCGAGATCGGCGTTGGTGAGGACCCGGTCCGGCATATACGCGCCGAGGCCGACAATGCCGACCCTGCGCGCGGCCGAGTCGCTGTCCCGGGAAACGCCTGTGGGGTTCGCCATGGCTGTCACTGCGCGTCGTAGATCGAAGAGGTCTTCGTCGTGATGGCCTCGTTGACCTTTAAGTTCACGAATATCTCCGCCACGCGGATCGCGTTCCGGATCGCCTTCGCGTTCGAGCGCCCGTGGCAGATGATGCAGTTCCCGTTTACCCCGAGGAGCGGCGCGCCGCCGTATTCGGTGTAGTCCCCCCGCCGCGCGATCCGCTTGAAGGAGCCTTTCAGCAGGAGTCCGCCGATGCGATGCCAGAAGTTCCTGGCGACCTCCTCCTTGATCATCTTCATCATCGCCCAGGCGAGCCCCTCGGTGCACTTGAGCACCACGTTGCCCACGAAGCCGTCGCAGATGATCACATCCACCGTGTAGCCGTAGACGTCCCGGCCCTCGACGTTGCCGATGAAGTTGAGCTTGGCATCCTCGAGGATGGTGAAGGTGTGCTTGACGAGGGCGTCGCCCTTGCCCCGCTCGGAGCCGATGCTGAGGAGCCCTATCTTCGGATTCTCCTTTCCCTGGACCAGCCGGGCGAAGGCGTCACCCATGATCGCGAAGCCGAGAAGATGCTCGGGCTCGCAGTCGATATTCGCGCCCGCGTCGATCAGCACGGATACGCCCCAGGGGGTGGGGAGATACGTGGCGATCCCGGGCCGATCGATCCCTTTGAGGAAGCGCCACTTGAGCTTCGTGGCGGTCACCACGGCCCCCGTGTTGCCCGCGGAGACCATGGCGACGGCGTCCCCCCGCTTCACGAGGTTCGCCGCCTCGCCGATCGAGGAGTGCTTCTTCTTCCTGATCGAGGTGATCGGGTTCTCCCCCATCTCGATGACCTCGGGGGCGTGAACGTACGAGATATTCCTGGCGATCTCGGGCTTCCCGAACCGCTCGACCTCCCTTCGGAGCTCCTCCTCGCGCCCGACAAGAATGATCTCCCGCTCGGGCTTGAGCTCGATCGCTTCCAGCGCGCCCCGCACAATGGCGGCGGGGGCGTGATCCCCCCCCATGGCGTCTATGGCGATTTTCACTTTCTCACTCTTCTTTGACGGTCATCACCCGCGCGCCCTTGTAATAGCCGCAGTGGGGGCATGCGCGGTGGATGGGTTTGGGCTGCTTGCACTGGGGGCAGAGTCCCGGGATCGAAACCACCAGGCGCTGGTGGGATCTGCGTTTCCTCGTGCGGCTCTTCGACTGCTTGCGCTTCGGCGTCGTCATCTGTCTTTCTCCGGGGGAAGCTCGAGCCCCTCAAGGGCGCCCCATCGCCCGTCCCCGATCGAGGACGGGCAGGAGCACCGTTCCAGGTTGCGGTCCCTGCCGCACCGGGGGCATAACCCCTTGCACTCCTTTCGACACAACGGCTTCAGGGGCAGGGCGATTATGATATCCTCTCGCACACTATCCGTCAAGTCGATTATCTCCCGCTCCGTGATGGGGCGGGTGAACGTGTAGCGCGGGACCCTGAGCTCGGCGCCGTAGGTCTTCACGCAGCGGGAGCAGACGAGCTCGATGGGGAGGCTGAGCTTCCCCCGCACGATGAGCTCACGGCTCGCCACCTCGGCCGCAAGGTCGTACTCAAGCGGGCCGGCGGGCGCGACCCCCTCGCAGTCGAGGGCGAGCTCGCCCGCGTCAAGGGAGCCCTTGAACCTCAGGCCCTCGGGGGAGATTTTCTGAACCTCGATTGTGATGCCCATGGCTCCTCGTCACCGCCCGATGTCAGGCGCCGGCCTTCTTTGACTTCAGCATCTCCGCGACGCCCTCGGGCACGAAGTCCCGCACATCGCCCCCGAGCGCGGCGATCTCCTTGATCATGCGCGAGCTCAGGTAGGAGTACTGCTCGCTCGGCATGAGAAAGACCGTCTCGATCTCGTTGCATATCTTCCGGTTGGTGAGGGCCATCTGGAACTCGTACTCGAAATCCGAGAGCGCCCTCAGGCCCCGGATGATCACCCGCGCCCCCCGCCGCTTCGCGTAGTCGACGAGAAGGGTCTTGAAGCTGTCCACCTCGACCCCCGGTATCTCCTTCGCGACGGTCCGCAGCATCTCGAGACGCTCATCGACGGTGAAGAAGGGGTTCTTTTCCTGGTTGTGGGCCACGGCCACGACGAGGCGCCCGAAGATGCGCAGCGCGCGCTCCATGACATCGATGTGGCCATAGGTGATCGGGTCGAAACTGCCGGGATAGATCGCGAACGTCACGCACACCTCACTTTTCTGCCGCGGAGTATTATCCACCACGAAGGCATGAAGAATGCGGAAAACCGAAACTTCCTGTTACGTTTTCTTCGTGAACTTCGTGCCTTCGTGGTGAAAACAAAAAATCTTTTCCCTGCATTTCTCCGTGGTCTCCGTGACCGTGTCTCCGTGGTAACACATGATCAGTGGGATTCTGATTTCAGGGCGCGGAGAAGAACGAGATCACCGTGTCCCCGTAGCGGCGCTGATCGAGAAGACGGAGATTTACCAGGCCGACCGGCGGCGCGTCGAACTTGCAGTGTTCCGCCGCCACCAACGCTCCGGGGGCCAAACTAGCACAGACATCAAGGCCGAGCAATATCTTTTTGAACTCGCTCCCCGATTCCTCTTTCTTCGCATACGGCGGGTCGGCGAAAACGAGAGAGAATCGGTCGCCCCTTTGCGCGAGATGGCCCAGCGCCCGCACGCAATCGAGTCGCAGGACCTCGGCCCTTCCCTCGATGCCGAGCGCGGCGGTATTTTTCCGTATCGCGGCACAGGGCGAGGGCGCCCGCTCGACAAAGCAGCAGGTCGCGGCGCCGCGCGAGAGGGCTTCGAGCCCGAGGTTCCCCGTCCCGGCGTAGAGATCGAGCACACGCGCCCCGTCGAGGCGCGGGCCGAGGATCCCAAAAAGGGATTCTTTGACCCTGTCGGAGGTCGGGCGCACCGCAGCCGCGCGCGGCGAGACCAGCCTCCTGCTCTTGAACTCACCGGCGATGATCCGGACCATATATCAAATCCCAAATCCCAAACCCCAAATCCCAAAACAATACCTTCGCCGAAGCACGTTCCCACCCTTCGCACCCTTCACACCCTTCGCACCCTTCACAA